>CAZXSA010000032.1:0-22350 GCA_964642815.1 uncultured Planctomycetales bacterium
CCACGCCCTGAACCCCATTCGCTTTCTGGTCATGCCGCGCTGCCTGGCCACCGTGATCATGTTGGTCGGGCTGACCGTTTTATCCGACGTGGTCGGGGTGCTCGGCGGAATGATGACCAGTTGGCTGGTGCTGGACATCGGTCCGCGCAAGTACTTGTATTTTACCCAGGTGGCCTTGGTCTATAAGGATTTCATCACGGGGCTGGTCAAGGCCGGCGTATTCGGTTTGTTGATTTCAGTCATCGCCTGCTACGAGGGCCTGACCGTCAGCGGAGGGGCGGTCGGCGTCGGCCGGGCCACGACGGCTACCGTGGTCAAATCGATTGTCGTCCTGATCGCGACCGATTGCGTGTTTACCGCGATGTTTTTTCTGTTCAAGTTGTAGGGCCGGTATATGGCGGACATGGCCGCGGACATTCCGGATAACGCGGTGATCGCGGTGCGCGATCTGGTGATGACGTTTTCCGATCCCGACGGGCGACCGGTACGCGTGCTGGACGGCGTGACGTTCGATGTCCACGCCGGCGAGACCCTGGTCATCATGGGCGGATCGGGTTGCGGTAAAAGCACGCTGCTGAATTGCCTGATCGGCGAACTTCGACCGAGCGACGGCCATATTTACTACCGGACCAAGGGCATGGATCGGCCGGTAGACCTGCGGGACATGAATGAGAAACACCTGAACGAGGTGCGCAAGCGGTTCGGCATCCTCTTTCAAAGCGGGGCGCTGTTCAATTCCATGACCGTGGCCGAAAACGTCGCCTTGCCGCTGAAAGAACATTCGTATGTCGATCCCTCGATCATCGACATCGTGGTAACCCTTAAGCTTCAGCAGGTTCACATGCTCGAGCACCGGGACAAGATGCCCGCCCAATTGTCGGGGGGGCAGAAAAAACGCGCCGGGCTGGCCCGGGCGACCGCCTTGGATCCGGAGATCCTGTATTACGATGAGCCGTCGGCCGGGTTGGATCCGGTCACCTCGGCGGCCATCGACCAATTGATGATGGACCTGTCCAAAAAACTGCACGTCACCTCGGTGGTGGTGACCCATGAGATGGATTCGGCCTTCCGCATCGCCGATCGCATGGTCATGCTGGACCGCGGACGGGTGCTGAAAATCGGCCGGCGGCAGGATTTCGAGGCCATTCGCGACAATTTGCCGGAGCGCCTGGCCAACGACGACGAGCGGTTGATTCATCAGTTTCTCCGCGGCGATCCGGAAGGCCCGTTGACCAAGGCCGACGGAACCAGCGAGTATGAGAAGTTGATTATCGAGGGTGAGTAGCTGACGTGATGATTGTAACTTTGACGGCCATGACGGAGGGAGGAGCGATGGAGAGACAGAGAGATAAAAAAACGGAGAGAATGATCGGCACGCCGAATCTCTCCGTCTCTTGGTCCCTTCGTCTCTCCCTCGTGAGTCGATGCGGCAAATGAACTTTTCGATAAGTCCTGTGAGGGATGAACTATAAACGGGAGCGAACCATGCCCGCGGAACGAAACGCCTTCAAACTCGGCCTGTCGCTGATATTGTTTTTCGTGCTGTTCATCGGGGTTCTCTGGTATCTGGCCCCGGTCGGCGGTGGCGATCTGACGCTTCGGGTGCGTTTCCCCCACACTCGCTTCGCCACCAAGCTCCAGCCGGGCGCGCAGGTGACCTGCGGGGGATTGCCGGTCGGCGGTATCGAAAAAGTCGAACTCCGCTCGGAAAAAGACGAAACGAGCGGATATGAGGAACTCTTCACTATCGTTACCTGCCGGATCCAGTCGTCGCTGAGTTTGCGGAAAGATTGCGTCATCCGGCCGGTCGAAGCCCTGCTCGGCGGCATGGGTGAACTGATGATCAAGGATCGAGGGCTCGGACAACCGCTTAAGGCGAATGATATCATCGACGGAATGACCGTCGCCGGCATCGACGATCTGAAGGACAGTCTTGCCGGACAACTGGATACCAAGGATCCCTCCAGCCTGCTGGCGTTGATCCAGGCACAACTAAAAGGAGAGGATCCCAAGAGCACCATCGGCCGCATCCTGGCAATCCTCGAGGATTTACAGGCCGTCAGTGGAAACATCCGCAACGAATTCGATCCGGCGGAAAAACAAGCCCTCTTGGCCAAACTGCACTCCATTTTGGTTAATGTCAACGAGGTGACCCACAGTCTGCGAACGGAAATGGATCGGTCCACCGACCAGGCCGCCATCGTCAAGGCCCATGATATCCTCGATTCCCTGAGCCGGGCCCTGCGCACGACGGCGGACATGATCGAGGAAAACCGCACGCCGATCAATGAGACGATCGCGCATGTACGAGTCACCAGCGAAATGCTGGAAACGCAGATTGTCGGCCGGATCGCCCGACAGCTCGATCCGGCCGAGGCCGCCGGCCTGATGGCCAAGGTGCATGTCGCTCTGGATCGCTTGAATGGCTCGCTGAAGGATATCGGAGCCATCGCCGCCACCGGCCGCGAAGTGGTCGTGCTCAACGCCGGACAATTCAATCAAATCATCGGGAATTTCAAGGAGACCTCGGACCACCTGAAAGCGACCAGCAAGGAGCTTCGGCGGAATCCGTGGCGGCTTCTCTATCAACCGACGCTGGCCGAGGCCGAGCAGGCCAATCTCTACGATTCAGCCACGGCGTTCGCCGAGGCGGCCACCCGACTGGACGACGCCATCGCCCGCTTACAGGCCCTGCATCAAACCGGCGAGGGGGCTTTGCCGGCCGACGATCCACGGTTGGCCGAGATCGCCGAGCACCTGCGGAATACGTTCGCGCGTTTTCATCAGGTGGAGGCGGCCTTGTGGAAGCAGTTGAAGATCGAATGATTCAGGCTCGCGAAGGGAGGTCTGGCCCTGGGGAGAGACTCATCCCGCAAGCCACGAAGAATGGTCTATCCGGGTTCTCGACGACGGTTCTACCCCTCGGATGGAGACTGATTACCGTGACCTTGAGCGCGCACATGCTCATTTTATCAATGCTTGGGGCGCTTGCCTGCGCGGCTGAGCCGCCCCTTGTCGTCTTTGATTTGAGCTATACACTCAGGTTGAGCGTCAAAGATCCTCAAGAAGTGGCGAGGGCCTGGGATCACGCCCATGCCGTGGCCACTCTTCAAGGCAACGTGAATCGAACCGGGCCTCGCCTGTATATCCGCTTCGTGGAGCGGTCGGGTATCAATGTCGATGATTATTGGCTCGATAAAATGTCCGAACCGGGGCAATGGTTGTCCGGGCGCAAACGAGAAACCGTCGGCAGCCTCGTTGACCTGGTCGAAAAATACCGCACCGCGATCAAGGGAGCAGTGGTTTACGATCCGCGCGTCGCGGCCACCAGCAACCTCGCCTCAACCATCGCCGGCGCCGAAGACCTGATCGCGATCCGTTACGATCAGGGTCCGGACAGCCTGTATCATCAACTGATCTTGAGCGGCCCCCGATTGCCTGTCGTGCGCCGGCTGGTCAACGACGATGGCACGTCGATGTTCACCGGCCGAGGCCTGGTCCCTGATACGTCTATCCCCACGACGGGCAGCGCCAAGTGTGATGCATATCTATGGCTTAAACACCACTACATCAAGACGGGGAAAGTCGATACCGGCTACGCCGGCTATTATCTTGATGCGTACTGGATGAAGAATCCCGGAGCCACCAGGCGCGATCATCACACGTTGACCAATCACGATTTCTTTGTCGCCAAACGAGGTTGGTTTTTCGATCTGAACGCGTGGGGGGACGAAGCCCCGATCGATGACCCGGAGCAGTCGCCTGGCACGGATCTACGCACGCTCCAGGCCCTCCTGCTGGCGGCTTACGAAGGGGGCGGGAAGAACCGGATGATCCATATCGGCGGGTTTACTCCCTGGGCCCATAAGTACACCACGCACCAAGGGGCCGGTGGAAAACATGAGCCCGTCCCCACCGAGTGGGAACTTGTGCGTATCGCCAGCGCCTATAACGCTTTCATCGATGCCGACGCAATCGATCTCGGGGCCATGGCCAACGCCTCTTTTTATATGCATTTTCCCTTGCGGGATCGATATCCGCAAAAGTGGATGACGCGCGAGGAGCTTGCCGGACGCGGTTATCTGACGCCGGATGGCCGGGTCAACTTCGCCGGCCGCGACTTCATTCTTTTCTACGTCGGCGACTATGACGCCGCATCATGGGTATACCAGTATATGCCCATCGCTTGGGACCATCCGGATCGCGGAAAGATCCCGCTGATGTGGTGCATCAGCCCGGTCCTCGAACGGCGAGCGCCCATGGCCCTGGACTACTTTCGCCAGACCGCCACGCCCCATGATTACTTCGCGGCTTCCGACAATGGAGCCGGATACCTCAACCCGGGCATGCTGCAGGAACCCCGCGAGGTTTCCGGATTAACCTGCGGCCTTGACGCCTGGGCGAGGCATTGCAAGCTCTTTTACAAGCGGTGGGATATTTCGGTTACTGGTTTTATCATTGATGGTTTTGCCCCGGGCTTAAATGAACAGGGACTCGACTGCTATGCGCACTTCAGTCCCAACGGGATCGTTCCCCAGAAAGTCCCGCCCACGTTGTTGCATGGAAACATGCCCGTTTTACGCTTCGATTATGACCTTTCCGGCAGTCCCCGAGATGCGGCCCGGGTGATCCGTCAGCGGGTCAAGCATCGGCGGGTTCCCTTTCATTGGTTTCGGGCAATTCTTAAAACCCCTGACTGGTATCTCGGCATTGTCCACGAACTCAAGGCCACCGATCCCCAAATCGAGCTCCTCGATGCGCCCAGTTTTTTCGAGTTGTACCGCATTTATCTCGAGAGGAACCCGGACGCCGCCCAAGGCAGGATTCGTTTTCCTCTCTGACAATGATTCGCTTTCCCGCGTTCCGGGTCGTTCCTTCCGATGGGCCGTTATTGACCTCTAGGAGGTTCCCGTCGCCCCCGAGGCCTTGCGTTGCTTGCGGGCCAGTTCCTCCACGCGGGACAATTGTCCGCGGAGGGCCTCGGCCTGCGGGCTCAGGGGGTATTCGGAAATGATATGCTTGGCCAGGGTCAGAGCCTCCCAATACTTCTGGGCGGCCAGGTACTCCTTGAACTGCCGCTCGAAATCCTGACGAATCTGGATGTCGGCGTTGGCCTCCAACGTCTCCATCTGGCCGCGCAGAACATCCGCATCCGCTCCGGATGGAAAGATCTCCAGGAACCGGCGGGCGGAGTCGAGGGCCTTGATCCAGTCGCGGTTGTTGACGTATTGCTGAATCTCCTCGTGGCTGCGCTGGCGGTGTTCCTGCAGATATTTTCTCGTGCGTTCCTCGACGTATTCGTGCAAATCGCGAGCGGTGTCCGACTCCGGATATTTCGCGACCAGTTCCTTCACCATGCGCTGTGATTCGTCGTACTGGTCAAGTCCCATCAGATCCTCGACTTCGGCCGAGACCTTGTTGATTTCGGCATCGCGGGCCACCAGGGCCGCCTGTTCGAGCCTTTCCTGGGTCTGCTTGATCTGTTCATTCGTCCCGAAACGCTCCAGGAGACTGTCCAGTTCCTCGCGGGCCTGCTGGAATTCCTTGATGGAGATGAAGTGGTCGGCCGCCGCCAAGCGATGATGGAATTCCTTTTTCACCAGATTCTTGAAACGCCGATTGCGGGCGGTTTCCGGCAGGAGCAGGATTTCCCGGATATCCTGAAGTAGCTTGACCGACTCGGTGGGATCGACCAGGGCAATGGTTTCGTTGGACACATCTCCCGCTCCGTTGGTGATGGTGTCGGCCAGGGTGGTGGTTCGCTGGTCGATAGCGGAGAGATTACGGGCCAGTGAGCGAAGACGACGGATCAAGGCCAGGCCCGCCAGAGTCAAGCTGACTCCGCTTAATCCAATCACCAGCAGGCCGGCCAGGGCGATCACCCCCAATCCCAGGGTCTGCTGGTCGCGGTTGCGCAACAGAACGGTGCCGGCGAAAAGCCCGACCAGCGTAATCAGTGACATCGCAATCAGGATCGAAATCAGCCCATAGGAAACCAATAGAGGCTGGTTCCGATTACCGCTGATCGTATCTCCCGAACGACGTTTCATGTTCACTCCCGACGTTCCCAAGGAATTACGGCGTTTCATCCCCATCCGTCGACTCCGGTTCCTCCGGCAGGCGGTGCATGGCCCACACGTCCTCGACCGGCGTGGGCGGGCGAGGTTCGCGCAACAACCAGATGCGGAAGCGCCGACTCCAGCGGACCCAGGCCAGAGTCCCAAAAATGAAAATAATGACCAGTACAACCAGAGCCAAAAGGGCCCTCTGCATGGCTTGGGCCATAGCCAATTTTTCGGGCTCCATGCTCCCGATCGGTCGGCTTGCCGTTGGTTGCGGCTCGGGTTCGCCTCGCCGGGTCATGAGCGTGGACAGACCGACAAGGATCAGGATCCCGCTCAGTAAAAAAAGAATGGCCGCGATGCGCCGTCGGTCTTTTTCGTCGATGCCGGCCATGTTCGTTTCCTTGCCGCGGGCTGCGCTCGGCGCGATCAGGGAATTTTCGGGCGCACTCGGGATCGCCGACTATCTTACCAGCCGAGGTCTCGGCGGGGCAAATTCTCGCCCGCCCGACGGAATTGCTCCAGAAGCTCTTTTTGCTTCTCAGTCAGGGACGCAGGGGGGACGATTCGCACGACGGCATACAGATCACCGGGCGGTTTGGCCCCCGCCGGTCGGACCCCGCGGTCCTTGAGCCGCAGCCGGGCCCCGCTGGGCGTCCCCGGCGGAACGGTCAGCAACGTGCGCCCCTGAGGGGTGGGAATCTCCACCTTGGCCCCCAGGGCGGCCTCGGTAATGGTTAGAGGTAGATCGAGGTAGAGATCGTTCTCCACCCGCCGGTAATACGGGTGGGCCCCGACCTGGCAGACGATATAAAGATCGCCGGTCTGCCCGCGCCGCCCGGCCCGGCCCTTGCCGCGAACGCGGATGCGCTGTCCATCGGCGACGCCGGGAGGAATCTTCACCTGAATCTTGCCCGACCGATCGAGGCTGACCTCGACGGTGGCCCCATGCAAGGCCTGCTCGAAGGTGAGACTCAGGGGATGAATGATGTCCAAGTCGGACGCCTCGGCCCGCGGTTCCTGCCCGCGGGCGCCGCGCTGCTGAAAGAACTCCTCGAAGATGTCCGGCCCACGATCACGCTGACGCCCGCCGCCATGACCGGCGAAGACGTTGAACAGATCGTCCAGATCATCGATGGGAATGTCCGGTCCCCCGCCGCTTTTCCAGGTATAGACCCGCTGGCCGGCCGGACCGCTCCGCCATCCCCCCTGCGACTCGGCCCCGCCGATCCCGACTCCCGCGTGACCCCATTGATCGTAGGCCTTGCGTTTCCGTGGGTCGCTCAGGATTTCATAAGCCTCCTGGACCTCCTTGAAACGCTCCACCGCTAACTTGTCGTTCGGGTTGTGGTCAGGGTGATGCTGCTTGGCCAGCTTACGATACGCACGCTTGATCTGCTCGACGGCCGCCGTTCGCGGCACCCCCAGGATCTCGTAATAATCACGTTTGGGCATCGCTCGCTCACCACTTTCCCTAAAAAAGCGATTATAGATTTGCTCCCCGCCCGGTTGCAACAGACGAGAACGGATTTTACGATCAGGCGATCATGACCCGAATGAGAACCATCACCGTCGCGGCCGGACAAATTTCCGCGTTGCTGATGAACGAGGCGGCCGCCACCTTGACGCGGATTGAGGAAACCATCGCCTCCGCCGCCGAGCAAGGCGCCGAATTGCTCGTGCTCCCCGAATGCGCCTATCCCGCCTACCTGCTCGGTTCGATCGGTTCCTACCGGGCCGGCGACCACCTTTCTAGCGCCGCTTTTCTCGAATGGCTACGGGACCAGGCCACCCGGCGGCGTCTACACCTGGTCTGCGGCTTTGTCGAGGATACCGGTGAAAGTCTGCACAACGCGGCCATCTTGATCGACGACCGTGGATGTATCCTCGGCCAGGTTTACAAGCGTTTCCTATGGCATGCCGATCATGAATGGTTCACACCGGGTACGGAAATCCGTACCTTCGACAGCCGGCTCGGCCGCATTGGTATTCTGATATGCGCCGAGGCCCGCGTCCCGGAGATCATCGCCACCCTGGCCGCCGACGGAGCGGAACTGTTGGCCATGCCGACCTGCTGGATCAATGCGGCCCGCCAACCGGGACAATACGCGAACATGCAGGTCGAGTTTCTGATCGAGGCCCGCGCTCGGGAGTTTTCCATACCTTTTATCTGTGCCGACAAGTGCGGCCAGGAATTGCCGCCCATCGGTTACGTCGGCCAAAGTCGAATCGTCGCGGCCGATGGCACGGTACTGGCCGAGGCCCCGCCGGATCGACCGGCGGTCATCGTTGCCGACATCCAGCCCCGACCGGCACGACCGTCATCCATCGGCGAGCCGTGTCGAGCGCGTCTGCTGGACGCTCGTTCCGCGTTAAACCCAATGAGACGCCAGCCGAAGCGAATAACCGTGGCGGCCGTCCCTGGACATAGAGCGCGGCAACGCATGGCTGATGCATCCGCGAAGACTTGGTTGGAGTCGCTTCGCGGCCGTGGAGTCAATCTACTCTTATCCGATATTGATCAGCAGGATCACGCGGAGCAACTGTCCAGACTGGTTCGGCCTTTCGATATTCATGCCGCGTTGTTCCCTTCTTATACAGAGGTTTATGACCTTGGATCCGCAAGAGTTGGTTGCCTCGGTGGCCAGGCCATCCAAGGGTTTGCTCCCGCCCGGGCCTTGACCTTGGACGGAGCGGAAATCCTGTTGGTATTCGACATACCCGATGATCTAGCTCTACTGCGAACCCGCGCGGCCGAAAACCGGGTATTCTTGCTTGGGGTCGGCCCCAAAAAGGCAATAATTATCGGACCTGGCGGAGAAATCTTGGCTGATGGCGGCGGCAATCCGCCGATCGAGATAGTTGCGGAAATCGATTTGTCCGATGCCGCCGAAAAGCTGGTCGCCCCAAAGACGGACATTATCGCCCAGCGGCAGCCTCAAGCTTATCGTTTGTAAGGTTATTATTGCAATTTTTTCCCGCCAGGCGAAGGCATTTTGCCAGCGTCGCCTAGCGGGTTACACTAGTAGACATGTGTCGGACTATTGCACTAGGTACGCTGCTTATCGTCTCCGGTTGCGGGTTGATCTCGGGAATCCCCTGCACCGATGAACCCGTGGAAGGAGAGCCCTTCTGGTGCAATACGCATCGGCTGCGTAACCAATATCAAGAGGCCTATTGCCCGGAAACCATGCCGCCGGCTAACTGGGTCGATCCGGAAACGGGCATTTTCTTTGGGGCCGAGACGAACTGGAATGTTTATCATGGGTCGGACAGGTGCGTCCGGGGCAACGGTGGCATCCTGCATACACTGGATTATGATTCCGACACGATAGACATGTTGATCGCCCTCGGCGCTGACCCGGAAGCCCTAACTCCTGGCATACAATGCTGCTACGATAGCGAGACCTACGAAATGACCGAATCGGGCACCTTTGACTTCCAAACCCCGCCCAACCCCCTAGCTTTCCTCTTTTCCCCAATCAAGGCGTTTCTCGCCACCATCAGGCATGTTACCGTGGATATCTGGCCTTTTGGGGAAATCTGGGGGTATCATTTTCCTGTTCCAGACAGCCAGCCTTCCTAATAAAGTCGGGGTAAATCCCGCTATTCCATTTGTATGGTTTGTAACGAATCGCGGGTTTATAATGAGAAAACGGACCTGCCCAAAGGCTCGGTAAAAAAATATCTACACTGACTGTTTTTTACTTGCATTATACGTCAAAAAGTGTATGCTTTTTGCTACAGGGGTCAAGAGGCGAAAGGCGCGACGCTTTCGCGCATTTCTTTCAGTATTCCGGGGAAAGAACTCATATACGTTGGCTTGCGGCAAAGCGAAACGGTTTGTTCGTACCGTTTGGCCTGCTTGTGGGCGCATGGTGTGTTTGTTGCTTGCGGCGAGGGAGCACGCGAGAAACCTATACCGCTCCGGCGATTCGATTCCGACTCGCGGAGTAGGTGAATATCGGCTTGGATGAATTGAGTCACAAACAAAAAGGAGGACTCGAAAATGCAGGGCAAGATGTATTGCATGGTTTGCACGGTCGTATTATGTGGGTTGATGGTTCCGGTCGCCTCGGCCACGCTATTGGAGAACGGCGGGTTTGAGGACGGCACGGCAAACTGGACTGGCTTTGGCGGCGGAAATGCCTATGTCACCGATTTCGATAACATGCTTTCCGCCCACGGGGGTACATACTTTTCGAGAATCAGTTCCAGCAATTGGTCTTTGAGCCAATCCGGCACCAACGGCCTGTCTGCCGGGAACACCTTCTCTCTTTCCGGCTGGTGCGCCTCGGACGCTATTGATTCGGGTGAAGTCGCGTTAAAGTTCATGGATGCCTCTGATTCACTTTTAGATATCGAAACCGTACCGAACATAAAGGGTAATTGGCATGCGTGGGTTCCGTTCTCGATGAATCTTGTGGTGCCGAGCGGAGCCGCCAAGTGGGAAGTGGTCCTTACCGCCCGCTATGGCGGAAGCGGTTCCTACGTTGATGTTTACTGGGACGATATCACCCTTGTCCCCGAGCCGGTGACGCTGAGCCTGCTGACGCTGGGCGGGTTGCCCATTCTGAGGGGACGAAGAAATGGATAATCTCGCTCCCGCGCTCTTGCCGGCCGCTCGGCCGGGCACGGGAACGAATAAAGTTATGGCGCTGAACATAAGCGGCGCCCATGAATGAGGAGTGTGTGAAAATGCAACGAACAATCCAATTAAGATGTGCGATTAGCGCGGTCGTGGCGTGTGGGTTACTGGTACCAGTCGCCTCGGCCACCCCGCTGGAGAACGGCGGGTTTGAAACGGACGATTTTTCCGGATGGACGCTGAGCCAAAGAGATCAAACAAGATCCTTTATTGGCGGTGCGGCCAGCCCGCCTCTTCCAATCGAGGGCGATTATTTCGCCGGCCTGGTTGCCGATGTGGACCCCTGGACCGAGCTGTCACAAGTCATTGATATGGGTATCGGCGACAGCCTGGAGGGCTATGCGTATTACAACAGAACCTGGCAAGACAACTCACAGTCAGCGTATGTGCGCATCTATGACGGCTCGAATAACCTGGTGGATACCCCTTGGTCGAGGAGTTCGGCGGGCAGTTTGACCTGGGAAGCCTGGTCTTTCACGGCGAGTGTTGGAGGCACCTTTAAGCTTGTCCTGGGTATCCGTGAACCCGCGGGTACTAATATGCACAACCAAGCTTATTTCGACGGTATTGCCTATAAGCCATTTCCCGAGCCGGCGACGCTGGGCTTGCTGGCCCTGGCTGGGTTGACAATTCTGAGACGGAAAAACCGATAGGTCAGGAGGTTGCTTTGTCGATCGAGTAACGTCAGACACTCTATCTCAAGTCATTAATGTTGCGCCTCGCGGGCAACCGCGGGGCGCTTTTTTGCGCGAAGGCAATTTATGCCTCATTTAGGACACGCTCGCCGAACAAACCGACAGGGGCCGGGGACATAAATTAATCGGCTGTCCTATAACACACGAAACACGGCGACAACGGCCCTATACCGGAATACCTAAGCAATTCAGCCCCGCGAATATGCCGACTCTCTTTAAGACATGGTTTAACATCCGAGCGAATCAGCCTTAAGCTTCATTCGGATGGACAGTAATCGTAGTTTTTACGGATGCCGGTCGATGACTCGTTGGCCAGACACCCGGTCTCACTGGTAGAATTGGATTGAGGCGACCTTTGTCCGCGAACCTTCATTCAGGCCGACGACCATCCATGCGCATTCTCCATCTGGTTTCCACTTTCGAGGTCAAGACGGATACGAAGTGGCTTTTTCGGCTGCTTGGCCGGTTGGATCGGTCGCGCTTCGAGTCGGCCATCGCCTGCTTCTACGATGGCGGACCAATGATGGAGCGGTTCAGCACTCTAGGTATGCCGGCGTTCAATTTTGATGTACCGGCAAGGGTCAGTGCGGCGGCCCTTGGGCGGGTGTTGGGGTTGATCCGCGCATATCGGCCTCAGGTCGTGCACACGCATCTGCTTCGAGCCGATCTGTACGGCGGGTTGGCCGGCCGACTGGCGGGTGTTCCGGTCGTTCTGAGCACGGCCTACGCCTTGGGGGACTACCGCCGGGACAAGGTCCGCCGAATTGATGATTTTCTCGACGGGGTGTGCCGTCGTTTGGCCACCGACCTGCTGGCGGTCAGCGAGGCCGTCCGCGAGGACCGCATCCGCCGCCTGCATTGGCCGTCCGACCGCGTGCATACGATTCATACGGGGATCGAATTTCCCACCAAGGCCGATGACGGGAACTCGCGTGCGCGTGTTCGTCATGAGTGGGGCATACCCGAGGATAGCCCGCTGGTATTGGCCGTCGCCCGCCTGAGTTACGAAAAAGGCATCGACATCTTGATCGAGGCGGCCACCGCGGTTCACCGGCAACTTCCGGCCGCTCGTTTCGTGGTGGTCGGCGACGGACCGCTCAAAGATTCCCTTATTGTCCGAATTCGTTCGATGGGTATTGAGGGTGTTGTACAACTGGCCGGCTTTCGCGAGAACGTGGAGACTGTGTTATCGGCCGGTGATCTGTTCGTAATGCCGTCGCTGATGGAGGGCATGCCCAACGCATTATTGGAGGCCCATGTCGCGGGATTGCCGGTGGTTGCATCTTCGGTCGGCGGCCTGGCCGAGGCCATCGAGCATGAGCGATCCGGGCTGTTGGTTCCGCCGCGTGATCCGGCGGCGCTGGCCGCGGCGATTTTGCGCGTGCTACATGACGAGCCTTTGCGGCAACGACTGGCCCGCGACGGTCGTGAATTCGCCCGGCAACGGTTCGCCCTCGAGTTGGTGGTCCGGCGTTACGAAGAACTATACGAAAAATTGTATCACGCGCGGGGCGCACGGCCGCGCCGCCCTGGTCGAAGGAGGGTTGTTGGCGATCCGGTTCCCCATACCCGATGAGCTACCCGCCGCGGTCGATATTTGCGGACTGCCCGTTCGCCCGGTCGATCTGCGGCAATTGCTCGATGCGCTGGTCGGCCGTGCCCGGCAGGGCCGGCGGACGCGGGCACATTATCTGAACGCGCATACCTTTAACCTGACCCTGGACCGGCCGGAATTCCGCCAAATTTTGGCGACGTGCGAGCTTCTGTATGCCGATGGAATGAGCGTGGTCTGGGCAAGCCGATGGCTTGGCCGACCTCTACCGCAACGGCTCAGTGCCGCCGACTATTTTGAGACCTTTGCCCGGCGGTGCGCGGCGGCGCAGGTAAGCGTGTTTTTATTGGGCGGGCAGGCGGGCGTGGCCGACGCGGCCGCTACCGCTATGAAAAAGCGGGTGCCCGGCTTGAAAATCGCCGGCACACACGATGGCTATTTTCAGGAGACGGAATCAGACGCCATCGTCACCCGCATCAACGCCGCCCGGCCCGATATTCTGCTCGTCGGTTTGGGCAGTCCGCGGCAGGAGGAATGGATCGCGCGCTGGCACGCGCAACTGGAGGTACCGGTCTGCTGGTCGGTGGGGGCCTTGTTCGATTATTTCGCCGAGCGCGAGCCCCGGGCGCCGCAATGGCTTTGCCGGCATGGTGGAGAGTGGATTTTTCGGTTCATGCATCGGCCGAGCGAACGGTGGCGGCGGTATCTGGTGGGTAACGCCCGGTTCGTCTGGGCCGTGTTAAACGAGGGGCGAAAGGGGCACCATCACCCGCGTAGGGGGTGAAGAGAAGAGACTGCCGGACTATTTGAACTTTCATGAAAGGTGGGAGCACCCTAAAAGCCAAGTACCCATGAAGAGTGATCGTCTGGTATTCTCGGAATATTTTAGGGTGGATGGATAATGGCTTCGACACGCACGGATATGTATGAATGGGCCCTGGCCCAGGCCGCGCTGAATAACGTGGTTACGTTACCGGAAGAGGTGGTTTGTGCCGGTTGGCGGCAACGCGGCTACTTGTTCGCCAAGCGAACATTGGATATCGCCTTGAGTTGCCTGCTGATATTGCTCACGTTGCCGATCACGGCGATCGTCGTGGTGGCGATCAAGTTAACCAGCCGCGGCCCGATCTTGTTTCGTCAATCGCGAGCCGGGGAGGGTGGGCGACCGTTTTCTATGTATAAATTCCGCTCGATGCATGACGGGGCCGATGCGGAGCAGGCGCCGCTCCGGGCGTTAAACGAACTGGGCGACGGGCCGTGTTTCAAAATCCGCCGCGATCCGCGACTCACCCGCATTGGTGCCTTCCTTCGCCGGACCAGCATCGATGAGTTGCCGCAACTATTTAACGTACTCCGGGGCGACATGAGTCTGGTCGGCCCGCGCCCCTTGCCCTTGCCCGAGGTTTCCACCCGCACCTACGCGGAACGCCGCCGGCTGGGCGTGCCGCCGGGATTGACCTGCCTCTGGCAGATCAGCGGCCGATGCGAAATCCCCTATTACGAATGGATGCAGCTTGATCTGTACTACATCGAGCATCGCGGCCTGTTGCTCGATCTGGAAATCCTGGTCAAGACCATTCCCGCCGTCCTCTCCTGCCGCGGGGCGTTCTGAGGGATGCTCACCACGGAGACACGCCTAGGGCAGACTATACTGAGCTCCGCCCTGGCGAGCGAGGTAAACTGCTGCGGGCTGGTATTCCCTCGCAGGTCCGCCCCCGTCCCTTGCTCGCGCTGCGGGCTGGTAAACTGAACCCTCGCTCGAGCTGCGGGCTGGCAAGCAGTGCTTCCTTGACCGCTATCAACTATTCGCTCTTGATTCCCCATGACGATTTCGTATGATTCCGGCGGTTAGCCAAACATGTTTAGGGATTCCGTGGGGTATTTTATGGAAGCAACCGATCCGTCTGAACGTTGCGCACGGCCTGAAGAACCACCGTCTCTTGCGTCTCTACTTGATGAGCAAAATACTGCCTGCGCTGCGGCGGCCCCGGCAGCTCCAATAGAAAAACGCTGGCCGGCATGGATGGTATTCTTCACGGCCTGGCTGCTGCCGGCCACCACGGCCCGGCGGACGCAGCAGGTACGTTTATGGCAAGCGTTCCTGATCCACCTGGTGGCCCTCGTATTTACATTCTTTTTCATCGCCTTTCTGGTGGTCTGGGGCGAGAGACCGTTTGAACCGGCCGACGCCCTGATTAACTATGTGGAAGGAGTAATCTGGTTCTGGGGGCAAATTGCCCGAGAGCCGGGAACGGCGTTCGTTATTATGGGTTTCTACATCCTATTCCTGGAAGGCGTATTTCTGTTGTTGGCCTTCATGGTATCGCCCTGGGGCGCGGGTGACGAACGGCTGCGGGTCAGTTACGGCCACGCCCTGCGGCACTGCTGGCTGCGTACTATCTGTATCTGTCCGGCGGCATTCGTGATCGCACTCGTGACGGTCGCTTTGGAGCAAGCGAAAAGTCTGTGGCGAGATCGGGTCTTTCCCAACAGCTTTGATTGGGACTTGTATTATCAAATTCAGCCTTGGTACGTTCGCTATTATGAGGACATCATGGTTTCTTGCGTCTGGCTTGTCCTGGCCGGTCTGTTCTGGATGCTGCTCCGGGCGGTCGGGGCCAAGCGCATTATTCCAGCCGTCGAACGGCCGCCATTGTGCGAATTCTGCGGGTACAACCTGACGGCCGCCCGGATGGAGGGACGTTGTCCGGAGTGCGGGGAACTCGTCATGGATTCGCTCGGTCCGCAAACGCGAACGGGAACTGCTTGGCACCGACGCCAGGAAATCGGCTTTCTACGTGCCTGGTGGCGGACCGGCTGGCAAGCCATTTTGCACCCCGTTCAACTCGGGCGGCAAATTCCGATCCACCGGGATCTGCATGATCACCGTCTTTATTTGAGATTCAGTTCGTTCGTTTTTTTCCTGCTCGCCCTGTTGTATCTACCTCTGACGGTGATGATTGGTTACGGATATTCTGATTTGCACTGGATCGACTCGCATGTGGTATTTTATTATTTCGCTCTGGGGGCCGGCGGCGCGGCCTTGCTCATCCCCTGTACCCTCCTGGCGGCCGCCCTTGTGGGTTGGCGCCTTCGAGTAACCAGCAAGCAGAACCTGTTACACCCGGCCGTTCAGGTGGCGTCCTACCTGAGCGGTTACGTGTTGATTTGGTCGATCATCTCCTCGCTCACCTGGGCGCTACTGATGCGGGGTGACGAGATTTTTTCGATTTGTCAGCGGATCGTGCATATTGAATTGGAAATCTTCGCCATTATCGCCTGGCTGATGTTCAACCTGTTGATCCTGGTTGTGTATGTTCGCCTGCTGGTGCGCGGGACGCTGGCCGCCCAGTACGCCAATCGGTGACGAGGTCCGTGACCGTGACGGATAACCAGAACCACGCCGAGATCGCCACCGTGAATGAGGAACAATCCTCGCCGGATACCGAGCGTCGCTGGCCGGCGTGGATGGTATTTTTCACGGCCTGGCTGCTGCCGGCCACCACGGCCCGGCGGACGCAACATGTTACATTGCTGAAAACGTATCTGATGCATCTGGCCGCCATCATCGTGGCCACTCTACTGTGTACGTTGTTTGCCGTGACGATGATATCATTTCTAGAAAACGTAAGCATATGGCAATTATATAACGAGTTCCTCGAAGAGATCACCAGAGAGTTTCACCGACACGCGGAGGAGATGATTGCGGTAATCGGCCTGACGATATTGAGCTTGGAGGTGGGATTTCTCCTTGTCGCATTTCTCCTTGCACCCTGGGGCGCTGTTGATGAGAAATTTCGCTTCAGTTTCGCCAATGCATTACGCCAATGTTGGCTTTTTACCGCGGCGATAGTCCCGTATGCGCTGTTTGGTTGTCTGCTATTTTTTTTATGCGTGCTGGCGCAACGGCAGTGGTATATATGCATGGAAAGCCAGCTTACGCTAATTCCGGCACCCTCCCAACCACCACCTAATGCTACTACCCAACAAATGCAGGAATATGCGGAAGCGGTCGCGGAATGGCATAGACGGTCTACTGAAAAACGACAGGAATATGAAAATACGAAACCCTGGTATGTGAAATACGATGAGGAACTGGCCGGCTATGCGGGTTGCGTCGGGGGCGCATGGTTGTTATGGATTTTGCTGCGCATGATAGGCGCCCGCCGTCGCATCCCGCCCCTTCTGCGCCCGCCCACGTGTGAATATTGCGGGTACAACCTCACGGGCGCCCGGCTGGAGGGGCGTTGTCCCGAATGCGGTGAGCCGGTCATCCTTTCTTTGGGTTCCGAAGCGCGGCCGGGTACGCCCTGGCAACATCGACGGGAAATCGGTTTCCTCAGAGCCTGGTGGCGAAGTACCAGCGAAGCCATCCTGCATCCTCGCTCGTTCGGGCAAAATATTCAAACCCGTTCACTCGGTTCGGATCACCGGGTGTTTTTGGCCACGCATTTACCAATGGTCTTTTTAATTGCGGTGACCAGTGTATTGATGTTTGAAGTTCTGGACGACCTCACCAGTAGTCGTACGATCAGAATATCGTCGGAACTCATTTGGTTGGCCACGCCATTAGCAGGCTACTGTACAGCTATGGCCGTGCTAGCGATTCCTCTCTTAACCTCGTGGTTGGTGGCGATCTATTTGTATTTCGAGGAAAAACGGAACCTGATGGGCGCGGCGATGCAGATGGCCTGCTACCTGACCGGATTCCTGTTGCTATGGGTATTGCTGGTCTTTATTTTAAGCGGTTTTATACCGATCCTGCAGAAATATCTACTATACAATGTCCTCTATGAAAAAGACCGTATCTATCGCTATCTAAACTTGATCCTGTTTATCCTTTGGCTGCTCCCGAACGTCTGTGGTCTGTTATTATACCTGTGGCTCGTTCTGCGCGGCACGGCCGCCGCTCGGTATGCGAATAAGTGACGGTGAACGCGCTTTGCCGTAGCCAATTAAAATCCAAATAATGGGGTAGCTTGAGCGCAAAGATATTCCGTTACTCTCTCCTTCGCTCTGTCTCTCTGTCTCTCCCTCACATCCGTCCCTTGCTGGTGTTACGAGCTGGCGGAAGCAACTCGCGATCGTCCCTCGCTAGCGCTTCGGGCTAGCAAAAAGAACCCTCGCTAGCCCGCCACGGCGAGGCAAGCTTGGTAAACTGCTTCGGACCGGTGTCCCTTGCTAGCGCTTCGGGCTGGTATTGGACATCGCACCGGTATGCACGAACGAGTATACTGTCGGCATGCGCGGACGATGGTTTTGCAGTTTGCTTTCCGTCATAACGGTGATGATCTGGGCGACCGCCCCGCCGGCTTCGGGCCATCCTTTGTTCATGACTTTTATCGAGCATCGGGATTATCTGACGGTCGGGGCGAAAAACATCGATATCCGAATCGAGCTGACTTTCTTTGAAATGCGCTCGCAGATCGAGCGGCGGCGGATGGACGGTGACGGAAATGGGACGATCGCGTCCGCCGAAACGCGGGCCTATCTGAATACCCTCGCCGAGCAGGTAGACAAGGGCGTAACCCTGCTCATCGACGGCCGGGAGGTCGAGGTTTACCCCATGTACAGCCCGGCCCTTGACCTGCTGGGCGTGGACCAGATCGCGCCGGTGCATCATCGGCTGAGGCTGACCTATTTCGCCCGGACGCCGGAATGGATCAAGGCCGGCAGCCGCATCGAACTCTGCGACCGGCTCTGGGCGGGCGTGTCGGCCATCCCCCATTTTGTCGCCGATGGCCGCGACGGATTCCGCCTCGAAGCGGGGGAATTGCCGACCGACAACCCCTCAACGCCGCTGACTTTCGTCGCCGGCGTTCGCCAGACAACAAACACCATGCCGTCCGATGAAAACCCATCGGAAGAAAATCAACGGGGAATAACTGATGATACGGGAAATACGCTCCCGCAAACAACCACATGTCAAACGGTAAGTAACACCGGACCCGACCAGCTCCGGGCGGTCATCGTCGAAAGAAAATTATCGTTGTGGCACCTCTTGGCGGCGGTCCTGATGACATTCGTCCTTGCCCTGTTGATTATGGCCGCCATTTCGATATGGTATCGGAGGAAACCCCCACATACAGGAGGCTGATTATGTTTCATTCAAAACGGTTTGCCTCAATAGCCCTGATCGGCGCGTTGGCCCTGGTCCCCGGGGGCGTGGCCCTGGCGGAACCCGAACCGATGTCCTCCAATGAGCTGATGGATTTCACCGGAAAACTGCTGGGGCAATATCCCTGGCTTTTTGGTGAATCGGATCGCGGCCAACTGGATGAAAATCTGCGGGCCATGCGCGAAGCGTCCGCGGCCATCAAGAAAGCCAAAACCGAACAGGATTTGCAGAAGGTAACGGATACGCAGCGGCAGGCCAGCGAAAAAATCCTGAATCTGCTCGAAAAAAATCCGCGAACAATCCAGATCATCATTCAGGACGACAAGATCACGGCCATGCCATCCGAGCCGATCGCCTTGCCCGCTGATTTCGGCGCTTTTCTAGTGAAGATCGTCGCCGGCGAGGGAAAAACCTTTCTGCGGCAAGCCGTAGCCGATCTGTCCGATATGCGGCTGGCGGATGTATCCGTGCAAATCGCCGGGGCGGGCACGACCTGGCTTTTCGTCGATATCCCTTACGCCCAGACCCGCCGGACGGTGCTCGAATTTGTTTTGCAGCGCGAGGGCGGCGCAGCCCTGCACCTTCCGGTATCGATCGTCGCCCCGGATTCGGGTCGCTTGAGTCTGCGCATTGAATCGGCCGAGAACAATCAACCGACGCCGGCCATGGTCAGTCTGAAGCACAAGGCCACCGGCCGGGACCGGCGCCCGACCAATGCGGTGGAGATCGGCCAGCAGTTCGACGGGCAAGGCCACCACCTGGACTGGCGCGGCGGCGGGCCGCCGCAAGGCCCGGTGGCTGGTAAATGCTGGTGGATTGTACCCGGTCCGCTCGATATGGCCTTGCCGCCCGGCGAATATGACATCGTCATCCGCCGCGGCATCGAGCACCTGCCGATTTTCGATACGATCAACGTCGAGCCGGGTAAGACGATCGATAAACGATATAGTCTGTCCCGGTGGGTGGACATGCGCAGCCTCGGCTGGTACGCCGGTGACGACCACGTGCATAACCGCATCATGAGCGACGACGATGCCCGGCGGCTGATGGCCTGGATCCAGGCCGAGGACATTCATGTGGCCAACATCGTCAAGATGGGCGACATCTTCCGCACCTGGTTCGAGCAGCGCGGCTTCGGGCCGAGCTACCGAATCATTGACGGCGATTACGTCCTCTGTCCCGGCCAGGAGTGCCCCCGCACCCACAGTGACGGCATAGGCCACACCCTCAGCATGAACATTCGGGAGATGGTCCGCGACACCAGTAAGTATTTCCTCTACGACTGGGTCTTCGAGACGGTGCATAAACAGGGCGGATTAAGCGGATATGCCCACATCGGCGATAAGCTCTTCAACGTCCAGCGGGCCATGAGTGTTTTCGTGCCCCTGGTCCGGCCTGATTTCAACGAGATTCTGCAGTTCTCCCGCCTGGGCACGGAGCTGTATTACGAGTTTCTCAACCTCGGCTACAAGATGACCGCGTCGGCCGGCTCGGATGTGCCCTGGGGCTCGACCGTCGGCGAGGTCCGCCTCTACGCCCATGTCGGCAAGACGCCGTTTACCGTCGACGCCTGGTTCGATGCGGTCAAAAACGGCCATACCTTTGTGACCAACGGTCCCATGCTCGAGTTGTTCGTGGACGACACCATTCCCGGCGACGAACTGGTTCTCGGCGACAACCACAAATTGCGCGTGCGCGCCCGGGCGTGGAGCGACGGCAAGTATCGGGCCATTACCCGCCTCGATGTCGTCCGGCATGGCGAGGTTATTCAAAAAGCCAAGGCCCCCGAGGGCGACCAGAAGGAACTCAAACTCGATTTTGAAATTGACGGTGGGGACGGCTGCTGGATCGCCGCCCGGGCGGACGGCAGCGACGGCACCAAATCGCATACCACACCGGTCTACGTGGTCCGCAAGGGACTGCGCTTCTGGAAGTACGCCGAGGTCGAAGATCTGATCGGTAAGCGCATCGCGAACCTGGACGACGTGGTCAAGATCGTGAACGAGGCCATCGAAAAAGACAAGGCCGGTCAGTTGCAGGACAATTACACCATTCGCCAATTAGCCTTGCAGGGGCCCGCGTTGATCGAGCGCGTCGAGGCCGCCCGAAAAATCTACACCGAGCTTCGGCAGGTGGCCGAAAGTGAACGAGGCAGTCGCGAATCATCCAAATGAGTATAAAAGGAAAGCCGTGTATGGAACGAACACGTGATGGTCGGACATGGAACCGGACGATCGGCCGGTGCTTCATGGTTCTTTGTCTGTGGACGCCGTGGGCGACAGGATTGAACGCCGCTGAATATCAACCCATTGCCACCACCCAACCGGCAGACCCTGACATGGCCTTGCCCGTCGTTTATCAACCGGTCGAAACCTGGCCGGACAAATCACACGCCGCACCGGCAACCAAGGGCATGCGCGGCCTGACCATCGATCGGCGGGATCGCATCTGGACGCTTAATAACGGCGAGCAGGTCGTGCAGGTCTATTCCGCCGGCGGTAAGTATCTGTTCGGTTGGGGCGAAGGCCTTTTCAAATCCGCCCATGGCGTGCGCATCGCCCCTGACGGACACGTATGGATTGTCGATGCCCAGGATCATACGGTTAGAAAATTCGACGAGAAAGGTCAGTTGCTCCTGACGCTCGGAACGCTCAACGAAACCGGCGAGGATGAAAAACACTTCAACAAGCCGACGGATGTCGCCATCGCGCCGTCCGGCGAGGTCTTTGTCGCCGACGGTTACATCAATAATCGCATCGTGCATTTCGACGCCCGCGGGCGTTTCGTCAAAGCGTGGGGCAAAAGAGGCCCGGGCGCGGGCGAGTTGAACCTTCCACACGGCATCGCCATGGATTCCAAGGGTCGGCTCTATGTGGTTGAGCGCAACAATGCCCGCATCCAGGTTTTCGATCAAAACGGCAAATCCCTCGGCCTGTGGAGCAATCTGTTGATCCCCTGGGGCATCCATATTACCCCACGAGATGAAGTCTACGTCTGCGGTTCGTCGCCAATGACGTATACGGGATTTGAAGGAAACGGGCGAAAAATGCTCGGCGTGCCGCCCAAGGACCAACTGGTGATGAAGCTCGACACCACCGGCCGCGTGCTTGAGCTGGCCTGTTTCCCCCAAGGGGCTCAGGAGACCTGGCGGCCGGGGCAGTTGATCTGGGTCCACAGCATCGCCGTCGACCATCTCGGCAATTTGTATTTAGGCGATGTTTATGCCCCCCATGCACAGAAATTCATGCGCGTGGCGAGAGAACCATAATCCAATC
>CAZXSA010000032.1:22450-27195 GCA_964642815.1 uncultured Planctomycetales bacterium
TATGCCCCCCATGCACAGAAATTCATGCGCGTGGCGAGAGAACCATAATCCAATCCGCGTAATAGGTTGAACAAGTCGATTCGTTCATATAGCCTTATGCGTTACCCGGATATCCTATCCCAACGCAAAAGGAGCGTATCGATGCTCGCCAGAAAAAAAGTCGCCCCCGGAATCCTTATCGTCGCCGGTGCCATTTTGATACTGGTATCAGCCGTCATGGCCGAGGACCATGCGGCCGCGAAAAAACATCCGAATTTGGTTTTCGTTTTCAGCGATCAGCAATCCTCGGACATGTTGGGATGCTATGGAAACAAGGAAATCATCACCCCTCAACTTGATCGGTTCGCCCAGGGGGCGGTGCGATTCAATCACTGTATTTCCAACTCGCCGGTATGCACGCCGTACCGGTGTATCCTGATGAGCGGCCAGCACCCGCTGCAAAGCGGCGGAATGGCGAATGATATACAAATCCTGCCCGGCCAGGGGCACTATTTCGGCGAGATCCTGCGCGATGCCGGCTATCGCACCGGCTACTACGGCAAGTGGCATCTGTACGGCGGCGACCGCGTGCGTCCGATCGCGCCCGGCCCGTATCGTTACGGGTTCGATTACGAGTTCCTGAGCAACAACTGCACGCTGCTGTTTGACAAGGAACGGGCCTATTACTGGGACGAAAACGGCAAACGAACGCTTTACGGCGATTGGGAGCCTTATGCTCAGACCCGCCAAGCGATGGAATTCCTCGATCAACACGCGGACAAGCCGTTCGCCTTGTTCCTGTCCTGGCACCCACCGCATAACTGGGGCAAGGAACAGGCCGGCTATAACGCGCCCGAGGACTGCCTGAAACTCTACGATCCGGCCAAGCTCACCCTTCGCCCGACGGTAAAGGATACGCCGGAGGTCCGGCGGATGTATCAGGGGCACATGGCCATGATCTCCAGCCTGGATCGGGCGTTCGGCTGGCTGATGGAGAAGCTTGAAGAGAAGCACCTGGCCGAGAACACGATCGTGGTCTTCACCTCCGATCACGGTGATCTGTTGATGTCCTATGATTGGCCGGGCAACAAGGCCCGGGCCGAACACGGTTCCTGCCGCGTGCCGCTGTTGATCCGTTTCCCCGGCCACTTGAAGCCCGGGGTCAGCGAATTGCTCATGGGCACCTTCGATCTCATACCGACTTTGTTAAGCATGATGGAATTGCCGGTGCCCGAGACCTGCCAGGGCCACGATCTCGCGACGGCCATCGCCGAGGGCCGGGATGATGCCGTCGAATTCCAGCCTTTATTTGTTCTTCCCCTGGATTGGCGGGGCATCTACACGCGGCGGTACACGTATTCGTTCACCGTGCGCACGGGGGATGGTAAGCCGGATCTCTACCACAAGAAAAACTTCAATTGCCTGTACGATCGGGCCACGGACCCGTGGGAAACGCGCAACCTGTACGACCTGCCCGAACACGCCGACCTGCGCCAACAACTCCATGAGCAGACCCTTGCCTGGATGAAACGTTTCGGAGATACGGGTTGTACTTTCGACGCGCTTTTGCGTCTGGTGCTTTGCGAAGAGGATCGTACCAATCTCAATCTGCCCTGGCCGCAAAAACCGGCCGGCTGGAATGCGCGGCTCAAGGGTCGCCCGCTGGATATCCTGAAAGAAACAAACAAGAAGAATCAACAATAATCTGATGGATCGTATCATGTCTGTCCTACGCGCAGAGGTGGAATATCCGGATCGGGAGGTGCGGTTATAAGTTATGGCAAGATCAAAACGGGACATGCGTAAACCGAATATGAATGAACGTGTGGCGCCTTAAAGCTCCGTATGCCGAAGGCGAACGGAGCTAGTAATCCGTGATAGAATTGGCGGATTGAGCGAGACCTTCGCGGGTGCGTAACCCCCTTCAGGGGGTTTCCCCGCCACAGGCGGGCTGATAGGCCGGCCGTTCTACGGCCGGTTGGCTGCGGCATCGATGTCTTCCATCTCTCCTTCGCCCCAACCCGTTTCAACGGGTTTACACGACTCGGGAGCTTGTCGGTACCACCCGATCGCCTTTCTGTCGGAGACCAAGTGGTTTACAATGGTCGGGGCATGGCGTACATATCGACCGGCCACAATGGCCAGTCGTCAAGAAACATCATCCATGGAGGTCTACCATGAGCGGTGGAGTGTCACGAAGAACATTTCTGGTCGGCACGGGATCGGCGGCGGTGAGCGCGGGACTCATCGGTCGCCGCACGCTTTTCGCCCAAGCCGCTCCCAAAACCGGAGCCAACAGCAAAGTACGGCTGGGCCTTATCGGCTGTGGCGCGCGGGCGAACAACATGCAGCATGTGTTTCGCAATTATATGGCCGACGAAGTCGATGTGGCGGCCATCTGCGACGTAAACACTGAACGATTAAACAATATCCATAAACTTCTCGACGGCCGGCCGGCCACCTTCCGCGATTACCGCAAGCTGCTTGAGGATAAATCGATTGACGCGGTGATTGTCGCGACTCCCGGGCATTGGCACGCGATGGCGGCCATCCACGCCTGCCAAGCGGGCAAGGATGTCTACCTTGAAAAACCGGTTGCCAGCCGGATCGGTGAAGGCCGGGCGGTCATCAAGGCGGCCAAAAAGTATAACCGCATCATTCAGATCGGCACGCAGCAGCGCATGCGCGAGACCTACCAGAAAGCCGTCGAGATCGTGCGGTCTGGCGTTTTGGGCGATATCTCCCACGTACACACCTGGGATCTGCAATACTATTACCCCGGTCCTGGTCGGCTGGCGGATGCGGCACCACCGCCTGAATTGGACTGGGACACCTGGGTCGGCCCGTCCCCGGCCGTCGCTTACAATCCCAACCGCTTTCTTCACCACTATTGGTTCTTCGATTACGGCGGCGGCTGGCAGGTTGACTGGGCCGTGCATCATTACGATATCGTCAACTGGGCCATGGGCGTGACCTCGCCCGTCGCCGCCAACGGGACGGGCGGCACCTATGTCCTCGATACCAACTGGCAGTGGCCGGACACGTTCGACGGTTGCTGCGAATATGGTCCTGGACCGGTCGCCAAAAAAGGCTTCTTGATGACCTTCACCTATCGCGGCGGCAACGTCCGCCTGATCGAGGGCGCTCCCCACGGCAAATCCTTTCACGGCTCGAACGGGACGTTGGTGGTCAGCCGTCGCGGTTACTGGCTCTATTCGGAAACGCGCGACGGCAAGAAGGTCATGGAAGACCAGTGTCAGGATGTATCGGACATTGCCTCCGATCTTCACTTTCGGGCGACGGCGGATCGCCTTCGTGATTTATTCAGGATCATGCAAAAACGCGCCACGATTGGAACGATCGAGGACGGCCATTTCGCAAGCAATCCCGGCCACCTGATGAACATCGCCTGGCGTGTCGGCCGGCGTATCCGCTGGGACGCGGAGAAGGAAGAGGTCATCGGCGACCCGGAGGCTAATGCCCTGGTTACAAAGGAGTATCGCAAACCCTGGTCACTGGAGATATAGTCCGCGACAGCTTTTCATTGCAGGAGATATTGGCATGGCCACTATTCAAATCGGCGTCAACATGGAATTCGTTCGGCATCACGATATGTCTTTCGCCGCGGGGGTAGCCAAGGCCGCCGAACTGGGTTATCGATTCATCGAGCCGATGGTCCACTATGGCCGCGAGCTGCTCAGCGAGGCCGGCTACTTTCATTCCGTCTCCTTATGGGACGACCCGCTGGATATCCGCGAACTATGCGCGAAACATAAAGTGCAATGCTCGAGCCTCAGCGCTCATTGCCCGCTGTGTCGGCCGGATGTGTCCGTCAACTACCTGCGGGCCGCCATTCGCTTCGCGGCCGAGCTGGGTGCGCCGGTGGTCAACACGGACGAAGGCCCCAAGCCTGATTTTACCAATGCCCAGACCGATCACGAGTTGATGGCGTACACGCTCCAATTGGCCGCCCGCGCCGCCGAGCGGCGGAACATTCAAATCGGCCTCGAATGTCACCAACAATACAGCAAGACCCCCGACGGCCTGGACCGCATCCACGGCCTGGTTCGTTCGCCGGCCATCGGCATCAATTTCGACACCGGCAACGCCTATCTCGCCGGTCAGGATCCTTATAAGTGGCTGGCCCGCGTTCGTGATCGGCTGGTCCACCTGCACGCCAAGGACATCAGCATCACGCAGAGCCAGGACGAGCGCGGCAAGGTCACCGGAACGCCGGTGGGTTGCGCCTGCGGGCAGGGGGTCATCGACTGGAAGGAAGTTATCAAAATTCTCAAGCCGCTCGACCGCCCGATCTGCTTCAGCGTCGAATGCGGCACCATCGAACAGGCCGCCGCCAGTCTGGAACATCTTCGCGGATTGGTCTGATCGAGATAAATCCTGACCGGCCGGGATAATCTTAAACTTTTCGCCCACGGTCCTGATGAATAATTCTGTGATATTCGTAAAACGCAAACCCCCGAGGGCTCCAGGTTGAACCCTCGGGGGTAATTGGACTGACATCAATCTCAGACCAGCTTCATCCGGCGGTGTCTAATCAGCCGCCGGTTGGGACTGCAGAGGAACGCACGTACCTGTTAACAAATCACAAAATTCATCTTGTGGGCACGTGACGGGCACGTGATAACATTCGCCGTTATCACATGAATCCACCGTGCAATTATTATTATCAGAGCAATCGGCTTCGCTCTCACACTCGGGCTCGGAAACGCACTCCCCGGTTTGCGGATCGCAGACCTCGCCTTCCG
>CAZXSA010000033.1:0-26932 GCA_964642815.1 uncultured Planctomycetales bacterium
ACCCTGCCCTACGCCCTGCGGCGGAGGGTAGTGTGGTTGGCTCAACGGACACGAAGGTATAACCGAAGACTCGCTATCGCGCAAATTGACCGCTGGGGTCCAACCTGCGGTTTTTAGGGATTCTCCGGTTCTACCGAAACCGATGCCCGGATCCTACGCGGATCAACAACGAGCCGCATACGTTAATCAAACCAGAATTGTGTTTGAATGGGAGTATTTCGCAACACCAAAAAGATTCGGGTATGCGTTTACGGTGCCGGGCCCATATTACTCCAGTCGCTTGCCATTTTACCCGGGTGTCCCACGGGTCATTATCTATCAGCCACGGCCTTTCACGCAGCCGTATGGGACATACTTACCTGAGATTCCTACAAGCCCGATGGCAGCTGATACATCGTGGGTGGTGAGGTGATATCAGATGAAACATAAAGCGGATTGGATCAGTCTTGTGATCCTGTTGGTTGTGGTTGTGAATGTTCTGTACACCATCCGTTTGTCGGCCGAGGTCAAGGCCAAGATCGCGGAGGTACAAAAGGATAAATCCTTGCCGTGTGCCGCCATCCCGACGAGATACATACTCGAGGAACCAGAATGCGCGGATAAGCTGCTGCAGGCGATGAATGTGACGAACGTAAGGGTGGTGGCGCGGGGGGAGTTGGAAACAAGGGTGAATGAAACTCAAAGGGTAGTTACGCTGGACTCGCCGCCACAAGGAGGAGGGGTAAATAAAATGGAACGATATAAGCCATTAAATATCAATGATTTAAACAATCGCGTGGCCATTGCCGATAGTTATAATATATGTTATAATCATTTTGGAGATGTCGTTATGAATACTTTGAAGGTAACCACGGTCGGCAATTCCACCGGCGTTGTTCTGCCGCGAGAGATTCTCCAGCACCTGCGGGTGGACAAGGGTGATACTCTGTACGTGGTCGAGACGCCCGGCGGCATCGAGCTGACGCCGTATAACCCGCAGTTCGCCGCCCAGATGGAGGCGGCCGAGCAGGTGATGCGCGAGGACCGGGATGTTTTAAGAAAGCTGGCCGAGTGAGCAAATGGCTGAGCCTATCTGGATCAGGATTGAAGTGGTTCGGGCCATTCACCTGAGGCAACTGGCCGAGCACGGCGGCGAAACCGGGATTCGCGATGAGGGCCTGCTGGAATCCGCTCTGGCCCGGCCAAAAAATCATTGGGTCTACTCCAAACCGAAACCCGATCTGGCTCAACTGGCCGCCGACTATGCTTACGGGTTGTGCAACAATCATCCCCTCGTGGACGGTAACAAGCGTACCGCTTACGTGGTCTGCCGAACCTTTTTGCGGCTCAACAGTCACGATATCGAGGCCCCGCCGGAAGAGAAATACCGCATATTCATGAAGCTGGCCGATGGCTCGCTGTCGGAAGTGGAACTGGCAGAGTGGATCCGGGCGCACATGGTGGCGGTGTAACCATTACCAGCGATGAGGGTTAGCCCCTTCACTTCGGTTCAGTCTTACGCAGCAGTCTCAACTGGTCAACGATCAGGTCGATCAGCTTCTTTCCTACGAGGTGGATTTCCTGATTTCCCTTCACCAGATGCTCGGGCTCGAAGAGGAGGAATTGGATCGCCGTCATCGTTACCGCCCGTTGCAGCGTTTCGGGGCGAGAATTCTTGAATCGAGCCGATCCAAATGGTGTGGGGTGCTTGTCACGCAGGAGAGCATCGATGTCTGCCTGCAAGTCCATGATCTCCAGCAGTTTCTTGCAGATAAGCGATCCAGTCTTCTGGGCGTCTCTACGTTCTTCGTCGGGCACGTCCAAGTGAACGCTCCTTTGCAGGGTTGTGAGCAAACTGTGCTGCGGCATCGCTCCACCGCCTCACTGCTCTGAGAACAGCCAAGCGTCGTGGTTCAACCGCCCACCGCGCCACAAGATGTAGGGTGCTGGTTTTCATGCTCTGCTGGTGGCCAGAAGGGCCGTGCAGAACTGATAGGAAATTTGATTCCGCATGGGGCGGCGGCGTGGTCCCGGGGGTGAGGGGTTTGTGGGGCGGGAGTGGTTTGGCTACTCACGTCGGTCCTCCAGAGTGCCCGTTCCCACCGGTGGCCAGACACTGTTGGCCCATTTCGCGGAGTCATGCCGGGAGCCCGTGGACCGTCCACGGGCCACATGGGTGCAGGATAACTCCTGATCCCGGCCTGTTCAAGACCGAAATTGAGAATGTTCCTCTTGGATTCACGGCTCCCAAGGCAGTTCAGGCTGGTCAATTTCCATACGGCAGCGATCCCAACCCGGTACATCCTCTGGGAACCGGAGTGTGCCGACATATTATTAGGGACAGTCACCTATTTACAGCCTTCTCTTTCGTCATTTCTGCTTCTTCAGTTGCCCCGACCGCCTGCCGGAGCATGGCCTGCGCGTGTGGGTACCCCATGTCTTCAGACGTGGGGTCGCGATGATCGAAAGCGAGCAAACCTGCTCTTGCCGTACTTGCGAACGCCTGCTGAGAAATCGCCTGGACGTTTTCCGGGCCGACGATCATCAACACGGCCAGCAGCAGGGCGATGACCCCGTGGAGCATCCGCCGCCGCCGGGCCCGCCGGCCTTGGACCGGGCTGGACCGAGATTCCCATCTCGGTCCTGTTGTGCCGGGGATTCCTATCCCATCAAAAGGCACGGGAACGGATTTCCGCGGAGGAAGAGAAACGAGAACGGATTCTCGTTCCAGCACCAACGCCCCGTGGACCATCCGCCGCCGCCGGGCCCGCCGGCCGAGGGCCGATCCGCCCAATAGGGTCAGCGGCAGCAGCATGGCCGCCCCGCACGCCCCGAGGAAGGCCCAGAGCCCGTAGCCCGCCCAGCGCGACGGCCGCGCCCCGGCGGCCGCGTAATAATCCCGCTCCGCCGAACCCATGGCCACCCCGCCGCCGGTCACCTTCACGGCCGTCAGCCGATCGTTAGCGTCGTAGGTAAACACCCGACAATCATAACATGTCTCATTTTCAGAGCCAGAGCCTCGCGGCGGGGTATTTGGGTCTGTGACACTTTTTGCGGGTGGGACTGCCCTGGTTGACTTGCATTCATCAGCCCAGACCATACCCTCCAAGCTTCTTCCGCCCCTGGTCGGGGGCAGCGGGAATATCCGTCAGCCCCTGGGGTTCAACGGTTGGACAACACGATACCCACGGGTTCCGCGTCGGGCGACTGCGCCCCCGCGCCGCTACACCCGTGGCTACAAACCAACGCTCCGGAGCGAAAACCAAACCATCCGACCCCGCCGTTTCTGTCACGGACCCCAGCGGAGGGAATCGCGGCAGAAGTCCGCCGATCGTTTATCCCATGCGAGAACCTACGTGGTGACTCGGCTGGTTTTCGACAAAACCAGGTTCAACCAGGCAAAATTGACTATGGTACAAGTCGCCTTAAGCCCCGCGATCAAGGGTGGACGGCGTGAAAGGACGCTATAAAATACGACACAATCGCCCGGCAACGTCACACTGCGCGGCCCATTGACAACTTAGCCTTTCCTTTGGGTCAATGCGCGGTCCGGAGCGCGGCCAAAACCCCCAACCGGTGGACAAACCACCAGGAGGATGCCATGAGGCGTCTTGTTACCATCCTGCCAATTACCGTATCCATTATTGCCTCGGTCCAAGCCGCCGACCTTCGTCGGTTGCCCGTTAAGGAATACCGCGACAAGATGAAAGCCGGATGGCTCGGCCAGATGGTCGGCGTGGCCTGGGGAGATCCGACCGAGTTCAAATGGCAGGGAGCCATCATCCCCGCCGACAAAGTGCCTTCATGGACGCCCGAGCTGGTCAACAACAGTTTCCGGCAAGACGACATTTATGTCGAGATGACTTTTTTGCGTACCCTGGAGATGCATGGGCTTGATGTATCGATCAGGCAAGCGGGCATTGACTTCGCCAACAGCGGCTACCGCCTCTGGCATGCGAACAAGGCCGGACGCGACGCGCTCCGTCAAGGCATCGCCCCACCGGATTCAGGCCACCCCCAATTCAACAAGCACGCTGACGACATCGATTATCAGATCGAGGCCGATTACTCAGGGCTTATTTCACCCGGCCTGCCCAATATGGTGATCGCCCTGGGCGAGAAGTTCGGACGACTTATGAACTATGGCGATGGCCTCTATGGCGGACAATTTGTCGGCGGGATGTACGCGGAGGCCTTCTTCGAGAAAGATCCGGTCAAACTCGTCGAGGCCGGCCTGCGTTGCATTCCGGAGGGCAGCCAATACGCCGAATGTATCCGTGACGTACTCGCCTGGTTCAGGGAGAACCCGGACAACTGGGAAGCAACCTGGCAACGTATCGAGGACAAGTATCAGAAAAACCCGGCCTACCGACGGGCCTCCTGCGTTCAAGGCGCGTTTAACATCGACGCCAAGATCAACGGGGCCTACATCGTCCTGGGGCTGCTCCATGGCAAAGGCGATCTGGATCAGTCGATCATTATCTCCATGCGGGCCGGGCAGGATTCGGATTGCAATCCCTCCAACGTCGGAGGAATCCTGTTTACCTCCCTGGGATTCGAAAATATCCCCTCCCGTTTCAAGGAAAAACTCGACGAAACGCAATACTGGAGTCATACCAGCTACAACTTTCCGAAACTGATAGACGTGTGCGAAAAACTCGTCCGGCAGGCTGTCACCAAGGCCGGTGGAAAAATTGATAAAGACGGCAAGGGCGAGGAGATATTCGTCCTGCCCATCGAAAAACCCGTGCCCGGCAAGCTGGAGCAGTGCTGGGAACCCGGTCCGATCGCCAACAGCAAATTCACCCCCGAGGAGATGGCCCAGATCAAGCCTCCTCAGGAAACTCCGCGGGCAAGTACCCGCGTGGATATCAATGAGGCCGTCGCGAAATTCGCGCCCGGCTGGATGGCCAAGGATTGCGGGGCGGAGATGTCACCCGGCATTCGTGACGTGGGTGGCAAACAAAACGTTCTGGTCACCCATCCGCTCAGCGAGACCGTGCCTTGTGTTCTGGGCCGGCGGGTGGACGTTTTGCCCAACAAGAAAACAACCCTGCATCTTACTGTCGGACACCATCCCGACGGAGACTGGCTGCTGAGCATCACGGCCAATCGAGAACTGGTTCGCCAGGTGATCGGTAAGGAGAGCACTACCGACGGCTGGACGAACATCGACGTGGACCTAACCGAATACGCCGGCCACATCGTCACCTTGCAATTGATCAACATCGCCAACGGATGGCACAACGAGGCGGCCTACTGGGCCAAGATCGAGATTGAGAGTCATTGATAATCCGGGAACCCCCGTGCTTCGGTGCCGGGGTCTCGGTTCTCTGGTTTGACTTGCACCCCCTCGGGGGGAAAGGTATGATTTCCGCCATGTCAACAAAAAACCATGCACGGAATCGGAGCGATAAAACGCTGGGACAGCCACGGAAGTCTTCTTCGGGTTTTGCCCAAGGTGGATTGAGCCGACGGCAGATGCTTAAGCAGACGGCACTGGCCGGCGGCGTGCTGGCCGCGCCCTATATCGTGCCTGCGCACGTCCTGGGCCGAAACGGAACGATTCCGCCGAGCGAGAAAATCGTGCTCGGCGGTATCGGTATCGGCGGTCGAGGAACGCACGATCTGAAATGGATGCTGAAGGAAAAGGATGTCCATTGCGTCGCCATTTGTGATGCCCAGAAATCGCGGCGCGAGGCCGCTAAGAAAGTGGTCGACGAAATTTACGGCAACAACGATTGCGCTTTGTACGGTGACATGCGGGAGTTTCTCGCCAAGCGTACCGATATCGACGCCGTGCTGATCGCCACCGGCGATCGCTGGCACGCCCCCGCCGCCATTATGGCCATGCGAGCGGGCAAGGACGTTTTCAGCGAAAAGCCCTCTTGCATGACGATCGCGGAGGGGCAAACGCTGGTGGATACCGCCAAGAAAACCGGACGGATCTATCAGACCGGTACCCAGCGACTGAGCGAAGCCAAATTCGTCTTCTGTATCGAGATGGCTCGCACCGGTCGGTTGGGCAAGGTACACACCGCCCGAGCTCACATCGCCCCCTGGGATGCCGCGGAAATGAAGCACGAATGGCAGCCGCCCGAGCCACTGCCGCCCAAGGACGAGGTTGACTGGGATCTCTGGCTGGGGCCATGCCCTTGGCGGCCTTTCAACTCCTCATACATCCGCGGTGGCTGGCGCGGCTACTACGATTTCCACACCAGTTGCATCGGTGAATGGGGCGCCCATACTTTCGCCCAGTCCCAGGCCGGACTTGGTACCCTCGATACCTCGCCGATCGAATACGAATACGTGGCGAACCCCACCGGGGACGGCATGGTCACGAAATTCTCCAACGGCACCAAGATGATCCTCCACCGAGAGGGCTGGTGGACCGGATCGTGCGGAATGCGCTTCGAGGGCCCCGAAGGCTGGGTTTCCTGCGCCGACGGATACGAAAAACCCGAGGTCTCCAATCCGGCGATGCTGGCCGACTTCGACAAGATCGTCGCGGACTACGTCGAGCGAACCGGTCACCCAATGAACCATGTGCGCGACTTTTTCGACTGTATCCGATCGCGGAAACCGACCGTGGCCAATCCCGAAGTCATGTTCCACTCGATGTCCACGGTTCACGCCGCGAATATCTGCATGTGGCTCCGGCGGAACATGACCTACGACCCGGCCAAGCAGGAGTTCGCCGATGCCGACGCAAACGGTTTCCGCTCACGGCCCATGCGCGAACCTTGGGTTATTTGAGTATCGAAAAGGGTGGTTGGCGCCCCAAGTGCCGACCTCATCCGGATCAATCCGAGAGACCCATTGACCTGGCTCTTGGGTTGCGGCCACGCTTAACAGCCACGATAAAGGCGATACAAGTAAAAATAAAGCATTAGTGGTCTTGCAAGGACGCATTGAAGGCCTTATACTAAGCGGCTTCGTTAGTGGAGCCAAATACAGCCCGGAACGAAGTATCGACCGGCAGCGAGAAAGTCCATGGATCCCAAACTGATGGGTATACTGGTTTGTCCGCAGAGTCACGCCCGGCTGGTTCGGGTGGGCGACTGGCTGTACAGCACTGATTCGGCAACTCGCCGGCGGTATCCCATCCGCGAGGGCATTCCAATCATGCTGGTCGATGAATCCGAGGTGGTGCCCGAGGAGGAGTTCGCTCGGGTCATGAAGGAAAATCAGGAGAACAAGTGAATGGCGTTTGAAGGACAAAAAAAGCAGCGTCGGACAACGACAGCGAGCAAGAGGCGTTTTCCGAACCGTCAGACCGCGGAATGGAAAGGCCCGATCGTGGACTACAAGGAAGTGGATCTGCTGCGCAAGTTTTTGACCGCCAGCAGTAAAATGATGTCGCGCAAGCGGGCGGGGACGAGTGCCGCCGAGCAGCGGGACATCCGGCGGGCGATTAAGCGGGCTCGGTTCATGGCCTTGCTGCCATTCACCGGCGTTTGATCGCGATCGTCTGTTTGCCGGGGTTTGAACGCCCGTAGCTCAATTGGATAGAGCGTCTGGCTTCGGACCAGAAAGTTGGGGGTTCGAGTCCCTCCGGGCGTGATTATCGGCCCTCGATTGCCTCAAGAATAGTGGAAGCGGTCTTGAATTTACGGGTTGGCCGGCTTAGAATAACCGAAGAGGTAATTGTGATTCAGGCTCCAAGCCAATTCGACCGTTCGTGGACCAACGGAACCCGTGCCGTTGCCGGTTATTCCCTGTTTGCTTATAGTTTTTGGTTTTACCGGTATCGGCGTCCAAGGGCCTAACGCGAAAAACATAGAAACGCAAAGCCCTGAGACGCACGAAAGCGAGTCTCAGGGTTTTTTTTTGAATGGACCAGGAGCTTTCATGATCGACATCAAACTTATCCGGCAGGATCCGCAACGGTTCAAACAGGCCGCCGAGCAGAAACGCATGGCCTGCGATATCGATGCCCTTTGCGAGCTTGACGACCGCCGACGGGCCCTGCAACTGGAATTGGACCGCCTCAAACACGAGCAAAACGAGACCGGCGGGCAGATCGCTCTTTACCGTAACCCGAAAAGCAAATTCTACCAGCAGGCGATCAGCCAGGGGCAGACCGCCGAGGCCCTCACTGCCCAGTCGCAAAAACTGGTCGAGCAGATGGCGGACCTCAAGGAGAAGGCCAAGGGCCTGGAGAACGAGTTTCGCGAGGTGAGCGAGCAGTTCGAGGCGGCCCTGCTGACCGTAGCCCAGCCGGCTGCCCCGGAGGTTCCCCTGGGGAAGGACGACACGGAAAACGTCGAGGTCCGGCGGGTCGGGAATCCGCCCAAAGTTGATTTTGAATTACTCGATCATGTCGCCCTGATGACCCGGCTGGGAATGCTGGACGTCGAGCGAGGGGTCAAACTGGCCGGCACGCGCAATTACGTCCTGCGCGGCGACGGCGTCCTGTTGCACCAGGCGGTATTGAGGCTGGCCTTGGATTTGATGGTTCAGCGCGGATTCGTGCCCATGGGGGTTCCGGTACTGGTGCGTGACGAAATGATGGTAGGCACGGGCTACTATCCGGGTGGCGAGGAACAGGCCTACCGTTGCGAACGCGACCAGATGAGCCTGGTGGGTACGGCCGAGGTGCCCTTGACCGCGTATCATTGCGATGAAATTCTCAATGAAGACGAGCTTCCGAAAAAATATGTCGCCTGCTCGACGTGCTTTCGCCGGGAGGCCGGCGCCGCCGGCAAGGATACCTACGGGCTGTACAGGATTCACCTTTTTGACAAGGTCGAGCAAGTCATCGTCTGTCGGAATGACGAGGAGGTCTCCAAGCAGCACCACGCGGAAATCGTGCAGAACGCCGAGGACGTGCTCGCCCGGCTGGAACTGCCCTACCGCGTGGTTAATGTCTGCACCGGCGATCTCGGCCAGGGGCAGGTGCAGAAATTCGACATCGAGACGTGGATGCCCTCGCGGAACGGTTACGGGGAAACCCACTCGGCCTCGCGTTTTTACGAATACCAGGCCCGGAGATTGAAACTGCGTTATCGCGATGGGCAGAAGAAAATCCAGTTTTGTCATACCCTGAACAATACGGTTATCGCCAGCCCGCGGATTTTGATTGCCTTGGTGGAGAACCACCAGACCGCGGACGGGCGGATTCGCGTCCCGGAGGCCCTGCGACCTTACCTGGGCGGAAGGGACTGTCTAGGAGGACAGTGAAATGAGTGCCGAACATCTTTCCAACCTTGAACAATCCGTCAAACGCATGCATCGCCTGCTGGGCGAGGCCGATTACCAGATTCGGCGTACCCGGCGGATGCTGAGCGTCGCCCCCCGCTGCTTCATGGACGGGCGGGGCGAGGACGCGCAGGGTTCGGAGGATGGTTGGTACCGTTATTGAAACGTCCGGCGAAACATGGAACGAAAACGCATCCATTCCAATCAGGTCACTTGGGCCCTCGGAGGCCGATGCGTCTTTCTGTTTCGCCGGCCGTCGGTCTGATTCGGAAAGTCAGGCGACGGCATATCCCGAGATTCTTTTACCCCATCAACATACACCCATCCGTCGGCGCCGCGCGTGCCGAACGGATCGTGAGAACGGAGAACAGGCCATGATTGTGGTAATGAAAGAAGGTTGCACAAAGGAGCAGGTGGACCATGTCGTTCACCTGATAAGAGAAATGAAACTGAAGGATCACGTGATCGTCGGCACCGAGCGTACGGTGGTCGCGGTCATCGGCGACGATCGTTACAAGGATCGCACGGTGCTGGAGAGTTCCGCGGGAGTGGATCGAGTCGTGCCGATCCTGGCCCCCTATAAAATCGCCAGCCGCCAGACCCATCCAGAGCCCTCGGTCATTCCCCTGGGCGGGAATGTGGGCACAACGGTGGGCGGCCGGCGGATTTGCGTAATGGCCGGCCCGTGCAGCGTGGAAAGCCGTACCCAATGCCTGGAGGTGGCCCACGCGGTCAAGGAAGCCGGAGCAAATGCTTTGCGCGGCGGAGCGTTCAAGCCCCGGACCAACCCATACGAATTTCAGGGTCTGGGCGAGCAAGGTCTGGAAATCCTGGCCGAGGCCCGGGAGCAGACCGGCCTGCCCATCGTGACCGAGGTCATGAGCGTCGAGCAGGTGCTGCTCGTGGCCAAATATGCCGATGTGTTACAGATCGGCACGCGAAACATGCACAACTTCAACCTGCTGATGGCGGTAGGCAAAACCAATAAACCGGTGCTGCTGAAACGCGGATGGAGCGCGAAGCTAGACGAGTTTCTGCTGGCGGCGGAATATATCATTCAAAGCGGCAATCCGGACGTGATTCTATGCGAAAGGGGTATCCGTACGCATGAGGAGTACGTGCGAAACACTCTGCCGCTGGCGATCATTCCCGCGGTCAAGCGTGAATCGCACCTGCCGATCATCGTGGATCCGGCCCACGGGACGGGGCACGCCTACATGGTGCCGGCCATGTGCCGGGCGGCGATCGCGGCCGGTGCCGACGGGTTGATGGTCGAGGTCCATTCGGACCCGGAACACGCCCTGACCGACGGGGCCCAGTCGCTGACCCCCAAGGCTTTCGCCGAGATGATGAAGGAACTGGCCGCGGTGGCCGCCGCCGTCGGACGGCAAGTGTAAGGAGCATTTGCCCGCGGACGCCCTGCGATCTATGATGAAATACCCCAAAGCCCAGGGATCATTTACCCTGGGCTTTGTGCTGCAAGGACGGTATCATCCGACAGCCCGATATGGAGAATATAACGATCATGAAAAATCGCCCCGTTATGCGTTTTTCCGTAACAATCTCGATGCTTCTCTTACTGCCGGCCGCCCTGACCTGGTTGATGACCGGCTGCGCTGCGCCGGTCAAAGCGGCCAAGCCGGTTCTGCTCAAGCAAGTGGAGCCGCGTTACCAGAAAGAGGCCGGGCACATTCAGGCCGATCCGGTCGGATATCTGAAGAAGCTTCAAGAACGTTGCTCCGCCCTGCCATGCTATCAACTTGTTCTTTACCGGCAGGAGAAACTCGGCCAACTCCAACCCTTGGAAAAAATCAACGCCAAGTTTCGACGGGAACCGTTCAGCGTCAAATTCGAGTGGGACGATCCAAACGCGGCTTATTACGAATCGGTTTATGTGCAAGGGGAAAACGATGGTAAGCTGCTCGTCCGGGAACGCAAGGGTGTATTGTTCCTGCCGCCAGTCGTCCGGATCGTCGACCCTGCATTCTCCGTAAAAATAGGTAAGAGCAAAAATCCCATTACGAATTTCGGTCTGGCCAACATGGTGCGAAGCTCGCTTGGTCCATTGACCGACCCGGAAATCGCCGACCAGATCAATTACAACTATCGTGGAGTGGTGGAACTCGACCCGACCGGCCGGCCCGCACATTACCTGGAAATTTTGCGGCCCGTCACGAAAAAATGGATCCACGCCAAGCAAGATGTCTACATTGACGCCGAAACCCTGCTGCCGGCCGGCGTGGACCTATGGAACCCCGACGAATCCCTCGACGCCCGGTATCGTTATGCGAATATCGATACCTCTGTATCCTTTTCCGATGCCGATTTCCGACTAAGCAAGGATCATCCGAAATCGAAATAAGTATCGATCCGCAACTCGGAGACAAAATGGGGCATAGGCCAAGGGGCCAGTCAACCCTCGGCGAAAGCCGACGGGCATAACTTGTTCAAATCGCAAACGGCGCATTTCGGTTTACGGGCGGCGCAGATACGACGGCCATGCCAGATCAGGGCGTGGGCGACAAAAGTCCATTCCCGCCGGGGCAGAATTTCCATCAGATCCTGTTCGATCCTGACCGCATCCTTGGTATCCTTGCTCGTCCAGGTCAGGCCCAGACGATGGGCCAGCCGGCCGACATGGGTATCGACCACGACCCCGTCGTTTTGCTTGAACCAGGTACCAAGTACCACGTTAGCGGTCTTACGAGCCACGCCGGGTAACTGGATCAACTCCTCCATCGTCCGAGGCACCTCGCCGCCGAAACGCTCGATCATGATTTTTGAGGCATTGATGATGCTTTTAGTTTTCTGACGGAAAAAGCCCGTTGATTTCACGATCTTCTCGATACCGGCGGGGTCGGCGGTGGCCAGCTTCTCGACCGTAGGATAGGCGCGAAATAAAACCGGCGTGACCTTGTTGACGGTTTCATCGGTGGATTGCGCTGACAAAATCGTAGCGATAAGCAACTGCAGCGCGCTATCGTGTAACAGGGCGCAGTCGGCGTCCGAATACATCTTTTTCAGACAGGCGACGATGCGACCGGCCCGTTTTTTACGCGCGGCGGGATTCTCCTTCCGAGGCACGGATGCTTGAACCATGAGAATCAATCCTCGCCAGTGGCAATCTCGAGATGATCGCCGTCGGACAGCGCGGTTTCCAGGGGAACCTGGCGGCCGTTGAGCGAACAGGTAAACCGCTCAGCCATCTCGGCCAGGGCCGGACGCTTAGCCAGCATAAGGGCGAGCAGGTCACCGCAGCGCGCGCCGGGTACCATTCCGTATTCCATCCGATTGTCTCCGACCACCTCGGCCGGTGTCCCGGTCAACGTAATTTGAACCTGAATCAAGGATCGCAAATAATCACTCCTTGGGGTCGATGCATGAAGCGCCGTATCCGATCTCCGTCCATCCTGTATAGCGTCTCATGCCAGAGTCTTCAACCCGTCTACCTTCTCGGCGCGGACGGGGGTTTTACCTTATAATCCCAACCGGTACGAATAAGGTTCAAATCGGAGTCGTGTATGGCAGCGAAAATCATTGACGGCCATGCGGTGGCGGAGCGTATCCGGGTTGACGTACGCCGAGCCGTGGAGGAGTTCGCGCAAAAGGGCACGCGGCTCAAGCTGGCCGCGTTGATGGTGGGCGCTCCTCCGGCGGGATTGGTCTATGCCCGCTCCCAGGAGCGGCAATGCGAGGAAATGGGGATCGCCTATGATTTGATCCAGTTGCCGGTGGAATGCGGAGCCGAAGGCCTGGCCGAGCGCATCGAGCAACTCAACCGAGACTCGGCCGTCACCGGGATCATGATGCACCTGCCCCTGCCGCAATGGATGGACACCACGGCCATGCAGTATCGCATCGATCCATACAAGGACGTGGAGGGTGTCAACGCGGGCAATATCGGCATGGTTTTCTACGCCGAGCCGATCATCGCCCCCTGCACGGCTCTGGCGGTCATGGAATTGGTCCGCGAAACAAAAATGGAAATCCGGGGTGCCGAAGCGGTCGTCGTCGGGCAGGGTCCGATCGTGGGGCTGCCGATTAGTGTATTCCTTGTACAACAGCTTGCCACGGTGACCTGCTGTCACATCGCCACGCGGGATTTGGCCGCCCATACACGGCGAGCCGACATACTGATCGTGGCCGCCGGCAAGCCAAGCCTGATCACGGCCGATCTGGTCAAACCGGGCGCGGCAGTGATTGACGTGGGAATCAACCGGGTCAAGACGCTCAATGCCGAGGGACAAAGCGTGGTCAAAACCGTTGGAGACGTGGATTTCGATGCGGTGCGAGAAGTGGCCGGGGCGATCACCCCGGTTCCGGGCGGGGTGGGACCGGTGACCGTGGCGACCTTGCTGCGAAATACCGTGGAAGCGGCCAGAAAGCAGATGGAACGAACGTGCGCGGATGCATGAGGTATGGCGTGGGTAATCGACCGGCTCGACATGGAGCAAAGGGCTCGTCCCCGTGCTTTAGGTCAATACACCCGGAACCCCGGAGTTCTAAGCATCCTGGCGGTGCTCTTCGGCTCGTCTCTGCCTGCCCGGTAATTTTGTTTTTCATATGCGCGGTAACCGTGTACGGAGCAACGCCCGAGACCCGACCGTCGACCGGGCCGAGGGTCGTTCGCTATCAGAACGGCGTCTGGATCAATTGGACCCAGCGACAGGTCGAGGTTGAGGCCACGGTTATCTTACGCGAAGGGCTTATCGAGCTGTTTGCCTGTTCACCGCGAATTCGCGAACATGAAAGCATCATCCGAACCGAAGCCCGGCCTTTGCATATCTATCAGGCGATGGGATTAATCGGGCTGACACCCGGACGGCCGGTGACATACGATCCGAGCACGGGGATACTGACCCCTCCCACCGGCGATCCGGTCACTGTTGAAGTCCGGTATCTCCGTAACGGCCGGACTGTAACCGAGCCAATCGAACGGTGGATGGTCACCACCGGGCCCGATCCGGTCGTGGATCAAACGATTGGCGACGTGCCTTGGGTTTTTGCCGGCTCGTTGCTCCTGGAAGACGGCTCAATCATGGCGGATCACGAGGGCACCGTGGTCGCCCTGGTAGATTTTGACAGTGCCTTGGTGGCCCCCGCGGAACTCCATTCGGACCGCAATGAGGAGCTTTGGCTGGCCCCCAACACAGAGCACATTCCACCGATCCACTCGGCCTGTCGGCTGATTCTGCGGCCGGGCCCCTTCCGAATTACGATCACCAGCTCGGGACGATTCCTGCTGGGCGGCCGAGTCTTGACCTTAAGCCGCCTGGCCACCCAGATTCAAGAGACAGTTCGAGAGCGGCCGGATGCCCGTTTTGAGGTTTTTGTACAGCCGGGTTGCGCGAGGGACTCGGAGGAAATTCTGATGGGATTGCTCCGAGGTCTGGAGGTGGTGGAATCGGCCGTCACCGTCCGGCGGACGACCAGCCAACCGGCTATGCAACATAACCCCCAGGCACTGGCCGAATGGTTTCGTCGCCGACTTCTGGCCGAAACCCTCCCGGCTGAATCCGCTGATCCACTCGGCCGACTGGCCGACGACCTGGAGCAACGCAGCGTCACCTTACGTACACGGAGCGAAAACATCACCAGTTCTGTCCGACAAATGATCCATGATCTACGGCAGTTGTTCAATCCGGCCGCCAACAGCACCGCCCCGGAACCGGAAAAACCATAATCCAATACGATGACAAGTGAAAAGCCACCCGAACGAGCATGGCCGACTGGTTGGCGGCATGAATCGCTCGAACCATGCACGAGGGGTCGGCCGTGGAGAAATACCAATCATCAACATAACGCCCGATAACCTTTTCTTCCGGTAAATGCCCCGCCAGGTTCGCAACCTCGCGCAGAGACCCATAATATTTTTAAAGATTTCAGAAAAATGATACTGGTAAGTTCTTGCGTTTGTCCGATAGCTATAGTAAAAGTACTCCTATCATCGCCCAGGAAGGGCGGGTATTCATGGGTCACAAGTCGGCAACAGGGCGGATCATGTTTCGACTAACACGGATGGAAGTGACGCTGGGATGCTTAGTCGCGTCCATGACATTGGGAGCGGCCATGCTGGATTGGTTCCAGCCGAACCAACCCGCCGTCCCTTGGCGAGCAACCGAATTGATGGCCAAACATATTCAGGAGGCCATCCATCCCGCCGGTGGGCCGAGTATCGAGTCATCCACTTGGAATGCTATCTGGTTTGAACCCCATCCAGTTGGTAAACGCGACGGATTGGAACAGTACGATATTGTCATCGATCGGGAAGGTAATTACGTTCTGACCGGAAATCTGCAACGGGAGTCGAACTCGGATCAGTCCAAGGGCATAATCCGAATCGGTGTACTTGTATCCCCGGCCTCCAATACGACCAGTTCGGCTCAAAGCCTGACCGCCGCTAAGTTAACCACCGTCCTTCGCCAACAGTGCGGGATCAGCGAGCAGAACGTGGAGAAGCACGGCAACCTGGCTTTTCATCCCGTCCCTCCCGCCGCGCTGGATGAAGTCGAGCACCCCTTGTCCATTCAGACCGGCTCGTTTGGCCGATAACCTCCTTTACGCAAGACAAATTCAACCACAGTGCCAGGCCCTTTTCGTCGCGGCCGATGCTTGAATTACATGAGAGCCGCCGGTTTTTCGACCCGCCTCTCCAGATACGGACGGAAAGCCTGTATGCGGATGAACCCGGCGGACCCAAGTGGTAAGCGGCTCTTTGCGTGAACGGATGGCCTGACCATTGTTGACGGTCTGGTTATCAAACCCCTACAATCCGCAGGTGGGAAAATCGAACCTATCGTACCAAGGCTTCCGCACTTCGGGCAGATGGGACGATTAGCAGCCCGTTTGGGTTAGGGAGATGTTTGGTTGAGTTTCACGGTTCCAGGCTACACGGTGTATGAGCGGCTGGGAACCGGTGCGCGCTCGACGATCTGGTTGGTCGCGGATCAGCGTAATGGGCGGCAATTCGCCTTGAAGCGGGTCGTTCGGCGGGCTACCGACGATGACCGATTTATCAACCAGGCCGTTAACGATTATGAAATTTCCTGCAAGCTGGATCATCCTTGCCTTCGCAGGAGTTTTGAATTACGCCGTGTCCGTCGCCTCTTCCAATTAAAAGAGCTGCATATTCTGATGGAGTACGTGGAGGGGCGCTCACTGGAGGAGATCGGGGCCTTGGGTATTCACGGCTTAACGGGTATATTTATCCACGTCGCGGAGGGGCTGGACGCCCTTCATCAAAGTGGATACGTCCATACGGACATGAAGCCTAATAATATTCTTATTGGAGAGCGAGGAGAGGTCAAAATAATCGATTTCGGCCAGAGTTGTCCGATCGGCCACGTCAAGGGACGAATTCAAGGCACGCCGGACTATATCGCTCCGGAGCAGGTGGAACGGGGCATACCTCTGGATCAGCGGACGGATGTCTTCAACCTGGGCGCGACCCTTTATTGGGCGATCACCGGGCAAGCGTATCCGACGGTTTTGCCCAGCAAACGACGGCGGGAAGGCATTGACCTGTTGCTGCCCCGTCAGGCCCAGCCGCCGCACGAACTGAATCCCAACGTTCCGCCGGCCATGAGTCGACTGGTCATGGACTGCTGTCAGGAGCATCCGAGGAACCGCCCCGCCAATATGGGCGAGGTCATCCGCCGTTTGCAGGTGGTCCAGCACGTGCTGGATAAAAACGACGCGACTCTGGTTGGACCGATGGCCTCTGACGAAAAACAAGAAAACGTGATCAAAACGACGATCCCTTCACCCTCCTCCGATGATAGTGTGGTATGAGTACAGCCCAAGCCGCTATTGATACCTTTCGCCGGGCCGCCGAGTTGAACTTGGAGGATCCGATCCGGGAAGGTTCCCTGCTTGTGTTTCCGAACTACGGGCAGGTGGTCATGACCGGCGACATGCACGGCCATCGGCGGAATTTCGAGAAACTGGTAAAATACTGCCAACTGGAACGCACTCCGGCTCGGCACGTGATACTGCACGAGTTGATCCATGAAACACCCCAAACCTACGGGGCGGCCGATCATTCGGTCGAACTGATGCTCGACGCCGCCAAATGGAAAACCTTTTTCGTGGACCAGGTTCATTTCCTGCAGAGTAACCACGAACTGGCTCAGCTCCAAAATCACGAGATCACCAAGGGCGGTCGGATGGTTACCGATGATTTTGAGCGCGGGGTGGCCGAGGCCATGAATACGGCGCAAATCGACGGGGTGCTCGAGGCGATTGACGAGTTCATCATGTCGTTTCCCCTCGCCGGACGAACACCCAACGGTATTTTCCTCGCCCACTCGCTACCCGACGTCTATCACATAGATCAGTTCGACCCGCAATGCGTGAAGCTCCCTTCCGATAAACTGGATCTTTCGGAAGGCGGAGATGTCTACCAAATGGTCTGGGGGCGACGCCATACCGCGGCCCTGTTGGACCATCTGGGCAATTCCTTCAAGGTGAAATATTTCATCATCGGCCATCAACCCCAGGAATTGGGCTATGATGTGCGTTTCGATCGCATGATCATTCTCGCCAGCGACCATAATCACGGGGTGTTTCTCCCCCTGGATTGTCAGAAAAATTACACCATCGATGACTTAATCGACCGCATTCGACCTTACGCGGGCGTCCCCTGAGTTCCAAGATTACGTTCACCAACCACATGCATCGGATAGCCAAGCCGCCATAAATATGCCATAATACCCAATCCGCATTTTTAACGCGTGGATGCTGGTCCAGGATGGAGGCGTATGATGGCACGGGTTAATCGTCGCGTTTTCTTAGGACATGCCGTGATGAGCGGTGGCGCGCTTCTGGCGGCCTCGGGCGAATCCTTCGGGCTGACGGCTCGACAACAAAGCATCGGCCGGCCGCTGGGCGCCAATGAGCGTATTCGCATCGCCATCGCGGGTTTGCGCGGCAAGGGAACGGACCACATTGTTCAATTCTCCAAGCTGAAAGATCAAAATGTCGAGATCGCTTGCCTGGTTGATCCGGATTCACGGCTGTTTGAATCGCGCGCCAAGTTGTGCGAGGACCAAGGACTGGCTCGCCCACGGGTATTGCTCCAGGATATACGTCACGCCTTGGACGATAGAAACCTGGATGGCATTTCCATCGTCACGCCGAATCACTGGCATTCGCTGATGACCATCTGGGCCTGCCAGGCCGGTAAGGATGTGCTCGTGGAGAAGCCGCTGAGCCACAATATTCACGAGGGACGCATGGCCGTGGAGGTGGCCCGCAAGTATCAACGAATCGTTCAGCACGGCACCCAACGGCGAGGCGAGTCGCTCTTCGCGAAATTAATCGCGCTGATCCATTCCGGCAAACTCGGTCAACTGCTGATATCACGAGGCCTGTGCTATAAAGCCAGTGACAGCGGTCTGGCGACGCGCGGAAATATTGGTTACGCTCCTCATGTACCGCCACCGCGTGAATTGGATTTCGATATATGGCTCGGGCCGGCACCCCAACAGGCCTATCATGACAATCTGGTGCATTATCGCTGGCATTGGTTCTGGGATTTCGGGGGCGGAGATATCAGCAACCAAGGGGTCCATGAGATGGACATCGCCCGCTGGGCGATTCGTAATGCGACCCTGCCGGACAGCGTCATCAGTTTCGGCGGTCGCCTGGGACCACCGGACCAGGGAGAAACTGCCCGGACCCAGGTGGCCATAATGAATTTTGGGGCGACGAAGCTCATTTTCGAGGTCCGCGGACGGAAATCACAACCGCTGCATGACGTGCAAGTCGGCAACATCTTTCACTTGGAGGCCGGTACGGTGGTTATGGGCAACCGGGACAAGGAAATCAGGTTTTATCCGACAGGCAGCAAGGACCCGGCTCCGCTACCTGAAGTGGAATACGCGGTGGGACCGGGGCGAGATAAACATGAAAACTGGATCATGGCCATGCGCAGCCGCCGCATGTCCGATCTGAACGCGGATATACTAGAGGGACACTATTCCGCTTCGCTTTGCCATCTGGCCAACATCTCTTATCGATTGGGCGGTAAAGTACCTTTCCAACCGATCACGGAGGAATTAGCAAACGATCCGGACGCCGTGGAGGTTTTCGAGCGAACGAAACAACACCTGGCCGATCACGGGATTGATATCGAGAAAGGCGGATATACGCTGGGGCGGAAACTGCGCATCGATAAAATGACGGAGAGGATTATCGACGATCCGCAAGCCAATGACCTGCGTACGCGCCATTACCGGAGACCTTACGTGGTTCCGGACCAAGTTTAACCGTCGTTAACTTGCGGGATGATGGCCTCACTTATGTGAGGTTTTGGAATCCTCGGATAGAAGTATAATCAATCATGGCGAGGAAGGATCATGTCAAATCAAAGCCGGCGCACATTCTTGAAAAACTCATTATTGACCACCGGAGGCGCGGCACTGCTATCCGGGGTCCAGGCTAAGGCCTTATCCGGGCGTCAGCGGGCGATGGGGCGGCCGCTGGGAGCCAACGACCGGATTCGCGTGGCCATGGCCGGCATCAACGGCCAGGGCGGCCGACATGTCGAGTTTTACGCAAAATTAGCTAAAACTCATAACGTGGAACTCACTTATCTGGCGGATCCTGATTCTCGGTTGTTCGAGTCGCGAACCAAGATACTCGAGGATACGGCCGGCTATCGCCCGACCCACTGTGTACAAGATGTGCGTCATGCCTTGGATGATAAGAGCGTGGACGCCGTCTCCATCGCCACCCCCAACCACTGGCATGCCCTGCTCACCATCTGGGCCTGCCAGGCGGGCAAGGATGTCCTGGTGGAAAAGCCGATGTGCCATAACATCCATGAGGGGCGGATCGCGGTCGAAACCGCGCGCAAATACGGCCGGGTCGTCCGTCAAGGCAACCAAAGCCGCGACGCCACCGTTTATCATCAGATCATGGCCGTCGTCCGCTCAGGCAAGTTGGGCAAATTGAAAGTGGCCCGGGGTGTTTGTTATAAATGGGGTTGGAACAAGATATCCACGCGCGGCAATATCGGGTATGCCCCCCACACCCAACCCCCACGGGAGCTTGACTTCAATATCTGGCTGGGCCCGGCATCTTGCCGGCCGTACCATGCGAACCTGGTGCATTACAAATGGCATTGGTTCTGGGATTTCGGTAACGGAGATCTCGGCAATCAGGGGATCAATGAAGTCGATATCGTCCGCTGGGCGATTCCGAACTCCACGCTGCCGAAAAGCGTGTTCAGTTTCGGCGGGCGACTCGGCTACCAGGATCAGGGCGAGGTAGCCAGCACCCAGATGTTGATCGCGGATTACGGCGAGACAAAGTTTATCTTTGAAACCCGCGGACTGAAAACCGAACCGTTCCATGATCTGCATGTTGGGATCATCCTGCATCTGGAGGGCGGAATGATCGTCAGCAACGGCGTGGATTACAAATTCTTTCCCGAAGGGAGTACCGACACGGCGCAACTCCCCGAGGTGCCTTTTGACATGGGGCCGGTGGACGGCGAAGGGGAAATCCGGAAATTCACCAATTTCCTGGCTGTCATGCGTAACCGGAATTTCGCGGAGTTGCGCTCGGATGTTCTCGACGCGCATTATTCCTGCGCCCTGGTGCATCTGGCCAATGCCTCCATCCGTTTGGGCGGCAAAGTACCCTTCCGACCGCAACCCGAGGAATTAACGGGCGACCCGGACATCAAGGACGTTTTAGACCGAACGGAGGAATATCTGACCCCGCACGGCCTGAGCATGGAGAAGGACGGATTTATCCTAGGGCGCAAGCTGCATGTGGATCCGGCCTCCGAGCAAGTGATCGACGATCCCCAGGCCAACGCCCTGCTCACCCGGCATTATCGCAAGCCGTTCGTGGTACCCGACCAGGCATAAATGACCGCAAGTTGAGTCCGCCGAAGATTGAGCGGTTTTTTGATAATCAGCGATTGACCACTAGAATTGTGAGGAGTAATGATGTCTCATGTAAGTCGAAGAGGCTTCCTGAAAAATACCCTGCTAACCGCCGGCGGGACAACCCTGCTCTCGGGAAACCAAGCCAAGGCCCTGCCCGGGCGCCAACGGGCGAACGGCCGGCCGCTGGGAGCCAATGACCGCATACGCATGGCCATGGCCGGCATTAACGGCCAGGGCGGCGAACATATCAAGTTCTACGCGCAACTGCACAAAACGCACAATGTGCAACTGACCCACCTGGTGGATCCCGACTCCCGCCTGTTCGACGCGCGGAGCAAGCAACTCGAGGATGAGGCCGGCTACCGTCCGGCTCATTGCTTGCAGGATATTCGCTATGCCCTCGACGAACGAGACATCGACGCCGTCTCCATCGCCACCCCCAACCACTGGCACTCGCTCATGACTATCTGGGCCTGTCAGGCGGGTAAGGATGTATTGGTGGAAAAGCCGCTGAGCCACAATCTACATGAAGGGCGTATCGCCGTGGAGACGGCCCGAAAGTATGATCGGATTGTACAGCACGGTACCCAGAATCGCTCGATGCCGCATTTTGCCCAGGTCATCGCGACGATTCACTCCGGGCAACTCGGCAAACTGCTGGTTTCGCGGAGCTTGTGTTACAAATCCGGCTATGACGGTCTCAGCACGCGCGGCAATATCGGCTATCGTCCGCATGAAACTCCGCCCGACGGTTTTGATTTCAACCTCTGGCTCGGCCCGGCCCCATTGCAGGCCTTTCACCAGAATATCGTGCATTACCGCTGGCACTGGTTCTGGGATTTTGGAAATGGCGACTTGGGCAATCAGGGTGTACACGAGGTCGACACGGCCCGCTGGGCCATTGCCGGGGCGACGTTGCCACGCCGGGTCATCTGTTTCGGCGGGCGGCTGGGACATGTCGATCAGGGACAAACCGCGAGTACGCAAGTCGCGGTGTTCGACTTCGGCCAAACCCAAATGATCTCGGAGGTCCGCGGACTACCGTCCAAGCCGTACCACGATCTGGGCGTCGGCAATATCTACTATCTTGAGGCCGGCCGAATCGAGATTAACACCCGCGGATACAAGTTCTTTCCGCAGGGCAGTAATGAACCCGCGCCTTTGCCGGAGGTTCCCTTCAAACTCGGGCCGGGTGGAGATCGGCACGCCAAGTATGCAAATTTCCTCGCCGCGGCGCGCAGTCGCAGGGTCTCCGATCTGGATGCGGATATTCTGGAGGGGCATTACTCCGCGGCGTTGGTCCACCTGGCGAACGCCTCGATACGCCTGGGCGGCAAGGTGCCGTTCAAACCACGTCCCGAAGCCCTGACCGCCGTGCCGGAAGTGGCCGAGGTATTGGAGCGTACCGAATCATATCTGGCCGGCAATGGTTTGGACCTCGATAAGGATGGTTACACGCTCGGTCGCGAGCTGAATGTTGATCCGATCTCCGAGACGGTGATTGACGATCCACAGGCCAATGATCTGTTGACGCGACATTATCGGAAACCGTTCGTGGTGCCGGATCAGGCGTAACGATGATTTCCAGTGAGGCTATTCAATGAGCTCGCGACGAAATCCTTCAAAGTCCATGCACGATGCTGAGTCGCCCCATCCTTCCCCGGGCAGAATCAGGCCGCCGGACACAGATTCGGGAAACCACCGGTCCGCTCCGGGAACGATATCGCGTCAATGGTTGATTCTCCTTGGGATACTGTTGGTTGCCGCTCTGCTTCGAGGGTTGTATCTTCAGGAATATTCCGGACGGCCGGACTTTTCCTATCTCGATCTCGATACCCGTTACCATGATTATTGGAGCCACGGCTTGGCAACGGGCAACTGGTCCATCGAGAATCAGGCGCCCGATTTCCATGATCCGCAGATTCGCACCCAGCCTTATTTCAGGCCACCCGGATACCCGTATTTTCTGGGCTTTGTTCGCGTGCTGACCGGGTTCGGTTATACCGCCCCACGCATCATCCAGACGTTACTGGGCTTGTTCGGCTGCTACCTCATCTTCGTCCTCGGCCGGCGATGGTTCGGGGCGAGCGTGGGGTTGGTCGCGGCCGCGGTCATGTCTTGTTATTGGGTTTTCATTTACTACGAGGGAGAGTTTCTTGAGCCGGTCCTGCTTGTACCTCTTTCCTTGTTGTTGGTCTATTTCCTGGGCATCTGGTCCGAGCGGCTTCATTGGCTCCACGTTGCGGTCGCCGGCATGGTATGGGGCCTGTTGGTTCTGGTCCGTCCAACCTTCATGCCCGTTGGCATCATGGTCATCTTCTGGATGTTCTGGATCGCCCGAAGGCAAATCCCTCGCGGCAAGTTCCTCGGCCAAGCCTGCCTTTTTATCGCGGGCGCCGTTCCTCTGATCGGATCCGCCACACTCAGGAATTATCTTGTGGCCCAGGATGTGGTCCTGGTCTCGGCGAACGGCGGAGTTAATTTCTACTTCGGTAACAATCCGCAAGCCAACGGTTACACTCCCAGTACCACCGATTTCGGATCGTGGTCATGCGATGATTATCCGTATATCGTCAAGCGTCTGGAGTCCGAACTCGGCCGACCGCTGAAATACTCGGAAGTATCCAGCCACTTCTCCGGCTTAGCCTGGAAATACATCAAGGAAAAACCGCTGGACGCCTGCCGCTTGACCATGAAGAAAGCCCTGTTGTTTTGGGGGCCGGTGGAAATCAGCAACGAGAAGGAAGACGAATATGTCCGACTCGATTCATGGGTACTCAGATGGCTGCCTCTGCGATTCTCCGTCATATTCGCCTTGGCGATCGTCGGCACGATCATGGTCGGGATCAACGCCAGGCAGTCCCGGCCATCTTCGAGCGGCGCGCCGATCGCTCCGCGAAATCCGTACGCGGTCTTCGTACTCATGTTGCTGCTCATCGCCACCTATTTCGTCTTCCATCTCCCCTTCATCATCGCCGGTCGCTATCGCGTGCCCATTATTCCGTTCCTTATCATTCTCGGCGCTTACGCCGTTATCGAAATCGCCAGGATGATTCGACAGCGACGCCTTGGCCCTCTCGCCGGCTGGTTGGTGGCTTGCCTGGCCATCTGGATCCTGGTCGGGGTGAATTACACCGGTTATCAGCCGGACAAAGCCCACTGGCATTATCAACGGGGCCTCGCTTATAACGGCATTGGGCAAACCGAAGCCGCTGTCAACGAGTACGAACAAACGCTCCGGACCAATCCGACTCATCCGGAAGCCTGCCATAATCTGGCCACTATCATTAATAACCAGGCGGCCCGGCTTGAAGAGAAAAGGCAATTCGAGCAGGCCATTCAGGAGTATCTCAAGGCCCTCAGACTTGAGCCGGATTATGGCATCGTCCACTTCAACCTAGCCCGTAACTATTACAAAACCGAGCGCTACGACGAGGCCATGACCCACTCCCGTAAGGCCATCGAGACCAACCCGAATCTTCATCAGGCCAGCCAACTTTTAGCGGAGATTCTGCTTCATCAAAACCGCGTCGAGGAAGCCATCAAGGTGTTGAACGACGCCCTGAACAGACAACCTGACGAGGCGGGTCTCCACTTCCAGTTCGGGCGGGCCCTTTCGAGGAAGGGAGACAACCCGAACGCCATGGCCGCCTACCGCAAAACCATCGAGCTACAGCCCGATTACGCCGTGGCCCATAACAACCTGGCCGTCCTTCTTTATGGTGATAAGAAGTACGAAGAGGCATGGAGGCATATTCATCTGAGCCAACAATATGGATATCCGTGCAATCCGAATTTCATCAGGGAAATATCCAACGTCATGCCCGAACCGCCTCGGCAGCCATAATTTTCCGCGCACCGCATCATGCGGATACGTAGGGGATGGTGATCGGCCCCTGGGGCAGGACACAGATTTTTTTACCCTTGGCGGCGGTCAGAGTGGCTAGGGTTTTTTCGACGCTTTCGCAGGAACGCAGCATCGAATCGGCAATCTGGTGATCGCTAAGACCGTCGGCATAGACGTACACGTCGGTCTTGAGCAGGATTTTGCACTGGACCTGCACCTGCCACTGATCGGCGGAGGCGAAGCCGGGCGATTCGATCCGGGCGAGCATCTCGGCGGGGTTTTTCGCCTCGCGGAGGAGACTCGCATAACGGCCGTGCTCCGGCAGGCCGTCCCAGCATTGCGAGGCAATGATGATCGCCCCCCCCTGCCGCACGACCTGGGCGGCGGCGGACATGCCCTTGACCGTTTGGTACAGATTCAAGTCGAGCGGATAGCCACTGTTGCTGGCGATGACGATATCGAAGGGCTCGGCCACGGGGATCATGGAGTGTTCCTTCACGAACGCGCAGCCGGCCTGGTGAGCGGCGAACAGTTCGCCGGCAAAAACGCCGGTGATCTGTTTGTCACGGTTCATGGCCACGTTCAGGAGAAAGGTCGGCTTGGTCATGCGGGCGGCTTCCAGCATTTCCTCCCAGATCGGATTGCCCACGGTTATGCCCCAGGTGGCCTGGGGATGGCCGACCATGTCCGCTCCGTGGTTACTGAGGACGCTTTCCGCCCCGGCGATCGAAGGCAGTACGCCTTTCGGCCCACCGCTGAATCCGGCAAAAAAGTGCGGCTCGATGAAGCCGGTCAGGATACGCACATCGGCCTCGACGAAGTGACGATTGACCCGCACGTCATGACCGAAGCGCGTTTTGCCCAGGTGAACGAGGTTGGCATCGTCGTTTCCGTCATGCTGGAGGCATCGATAATTGGCCACGACCTTGCGGCCGAGCATGGCTTGCAGTTCTTTCTTCGTCTGGGGTCGATGCGTTCCCAAGGCGTTGAGCAGGGAGATATCCTCGCGGCGGACGCCCGCTTCCTCCAGTTCGGCCAGCAGCGGCGGCAACATGCGTTCGTTCGGCGTGGCCCGGGTGATGTCGGTATGCACGATAACGACGCGGTCGCCGGTCTTGACCTTTTCGCGCAGCGGCGGGCTTTCGATAGGCTTGCGCAAGGCTTCGATGATGGCCGCCCTTTCGTCAGGCAGCCCCTCCACGTAATGCGGCTCGATCACCTGGGCATCGAGCGGTACCTTGATTTCCAGACCCTCCTTGCCGTACGCCAATTGCACTGTTTGGGTTTTTTTAGCCGCCACGGTATTGATTTCCCAAAAAGAACAGAAACCTCATTCAACCGGCCAGGATTATACCCGCTTCACTTCGGCCGGGGTATCCGAAGAAGCGGTCAGCGACCAGCTATCAGCTTTCAGCTATCAGGGGTCAGGAATAAGCTTACAGCGGTCAGTAATCGGCTTACAGGGGTATATCGGCTGGCGGCCAGCCTCTTCCGGCGATTTTACCGTATAAGTTAGTGGTTACTATTATTCATATCTCCTTATTATATAAGAGATTATACGTGTATTTCGAGTACGGTGGCTTCGTTTGGCGCTTTTACGTTCCTCACCACAGAGTCACGGAGACGCGGAGAGAGATTGGGGGAAAAACGTCGGGGGATAATTCCCCACGCCAGCCGGCTTTGCTTGAGCAAATTGTGAGGGGTGAGTGTAAAGTAGAATACGTGCATAAAAAATCGCTCCATGTCAGAAGTCTGGCATCCATGACACAGGCCCATCTAATAAAAACACAAAATGTGATCCGGAGAAGAGGAGATTGACGGGACGCGCGGTTACAAGCAGTTGACGAAACCCCGTTGGGGTTTTGTTTAGGTCGGGGATATTTCCCCCAGGTAGCGGCTGCGCCGCAACCTGGGGCTGGTATATAAAACCCCGTTGGGGTTTGGACCGAGATGGGAATCTCGGTCCAGCAGGGATGGGAATCTCGGTCCAGCAGGGATGGGAATC
>CAZXSA010000034.1:0-26848 GCA_964642815.1 uncultured Planctomycetales bacterium
GGTGCGAATACGGAAGACGGCCGACCCCGCTGCACGAACAGGTTGGGCTTGCCGGTGACATGAATGCGCAGACCGGGGGCGTTGATGTCCGCGTTCCCGGACAGGTCCACGTAGTTCACACCATGTTCCCGGCATATCTTGCGGCCGACCTCGCCCATGAAGGGGACCGCGACCAACGGAATCGCCGCCGGCTTCCCTTTGCTGGCGGCTTGGCGGGCGTTCTCGGCCGCCTGGGCAACCAGGCCCGCTCGGGAATTGGTCTTGGCCTCCACGGCCAACAGGTGCGGCCCGAGGCGCAGCAGGAGATCGGCGTTCTCCCCCTGCCGGACACTCTTCACCGGCAGGCCCGCCAGTTCAGCCAGGAGATCGGGAAGTCGTTCTAGGATGTCGTACTCGGTGACCATCATCATTAAAATCAGCTAGTTGACCGCACATTCAACACATGTATTTTAGTAAACATTACCCCGATGTCCAGCTTGTCATTCTGCGAGTGCTTCCGGACGGCTGAGTCGGGCGATGACCCCGATCGCAACGCGTGTCCGTGAGGGCATCTGCTCCCAACGCGTCAGCACGTCGGCCAAGGCAGCGTCCGTCTCCCGGAGCCGCGCAAATGCGGCCCCGAGCCGCTTTTTTCGATCGTTGCAACTCGTTTTTGGACAATTGTTTACGGCGGAATCAGTTGGGTTTCGTAAACCGCAGGTCATCGGTTCAAGTCCGATCGGTGGCTTTCTGTAAGTGATTGAATTGTAAGGGTATATCTCCACTTGGATCTCATCCAACTTTGCGAATTGACCCATTTTGGGGCTCCGGCTTCAGTCTGGCGTCAATTACGCTCCTCCGGTCAACGCGAAAAGGCACATGCGTGGCAGTTGATGTCCATGCTACGCAAGCATCCCCGACGTCCGGCCAACCTCCGTTTGACCAAAATCGGCTTCGTGGGCGACCTGACAACCGGAAAGCTGAAAGTTGTTCGGAATACGTCGAGCACGAATAAAACGGCTACGGCAAACCAGCAGATATGATTCAGCACTACTGAAGCCTGCTATTGACGGACTGCTTCGCTATCATGGACCATAATCCTTCAAATGCATAGGTCAAGCCTTCGGGCCCAGGCCGGCGATGCACTGATCTTCGCGAATGACTTTGCGCGGTCCACCGTCCAGACCTCTCGACCAGTCATGGGGGGCCGCAATCGTTTCGAGTTTGTTCAGAATACCGAGCGCCTTAGCCCGATCGTAGATCAACTGCCAAGCGCAATCCAGGTCGGCGCGGATTTCGCACCGGCCGTCCCGTGAGCCGCCACAGGGGCCGTTGAACAAATGTTTGGCGCAACGGGTAACCGGGCAGATTCCCGCGAATTCGCCGAGTCGACAATTTCCGCAACCGGCGCACTTTTCCGTCCAGACGCCCTGCGACTCCAAGATACCCATGAACTGGGTGTTCAGGCCGGGATAGACAGGCAGATTAGGGAAACGTTCGGCCAGGGCCTGCACGCCCGCGCCACAACCGAAGGAGCAGATCGCATCATAGCCGTCGACCTGGACGGCCAGCGCATCAATAAAAGCATCCTCACACTGCCGCTCGATGGTACATTCATCGACAACCACGGTATCGCGGCCGATGAGCTTCAGGGCCATCCGCAGGGCTGAACCCAGAATACCCACTTCGCGTTCTCCACCGGCCAGGCAAACGGTGACACAGGTACCACATCCCACCAGCAGTATCCGGTCATGGTCTTTAACCATGTCGCGTATTTCACGAACATTCTTGCGGTTGGCCACGATCATTTTTCTTCTCCTGCGAAGGCCGCTTCGGCCTGGGCGGTTATTTCCTGTATACCTTCCCGCACACGGTCTGGTTCGGGCCGTAACGGATTCGGTCCGAGGGCGGCAAGGCGGGTGCTCATCTCCGCGGCGATCTGGGCGAAACGCGGCCCCTCGGCCGAGGAAAGATTGAACATCTCCAGTCGCTCCGGTTCCAAGCCAATCTCACTCAGCAACTCCTTGGCCCGTTCCACCCGTCGGCGGGCGCGGAGGTTTCCTTCAAGGAAATGGCACCCGCCCTCCAAGCAACCGGCCACGAGCACGCCGTCAATACCGCGCTCGAAAGCCGTCAGAATATAATTCACCTCGAGCTTGCCGGTGCATGGCAGACGCAAGACGCGCACATTGGCCGGATACTGCAGGCGCATCGAGCCAGCCAGGTCCGCGGCGGCATACGCACAATAATGGCAGCAAAACGCGAGGATCAACGGTTCTTTGTCGGCCATCATTTTCTAGCCTCTATGCCAGTGCGGCAGCGCGACCCCGACCTGGGCCGGGTAGGCGACGGGCACCGGTTTTTCCTCCGATTCCGCTTCGAGCAAACTGTTTACGGCAGCGAGGGTCTGAGCATCCAGATAATGCCGCAACATGATGGCTTTCGCCGGGCATTCCGCGGCACAGCTTCCACAGCCCATGCAGACCACGGCCTGCACCTCGGCCTTATTGTCGGTTCCAATTCGCGGCGCCGAATACGGGCAAAGATGCACGCAGGTCATACAGCCGATGCATTTATCCGGGTCCACGTAGGCCGTCTGACCGCTCACCGGCATCTGTTTGCGCGACAAAATCGTCGCCGCCCGCGCCGCCACCGCATTGGCCTGGGAAATGCTTTCGCTCATGAACTTCGGCGAATGGGCAGTCCCGCACAGGAACAGCCCTTCGCTCGCGAAATCCACCGGACGTAGTTTCATGTGGGCTTCCAGGAAGAACCCGTCGGCATTCAAGGGAACGCGGAGCAATTCGGAGAGTTCCTGGCGATCCGCGCGCGGCACCATCGGGGCGGCCAGCACAAGCAGGTCCGGCTCGACGGTCAGGTCGCGGTTCAGGGCCGGTTCGCGAATCCGTAGCCGAAGCCGACCGTCAACCGCGAGGGTGGGCGGTTGCTCCTCCTCGTACCGGATGAACAAAACCCCTTTTTCACGAGCTTGGCGGTAGGCCGCTTCGCGGAAACCATAGGTCCGCATATCCCGATACAGCACCATGATCCGGGCTTGGGGGTAACGCTCCCGCAGCACAAGGGCGTTGCGGACCGCCGTGGTGCAGCAAACCCGGCTGCAATAAGGCCGTTCCTCGTTGCGCTGCTCCACACACTGGATCATCACCACCGTGGCTTGCGCGGGGAGGGCCAGATCGCCTCGCCCAAGGCGCTCGGTAAGCTCGAGCTGGGTAAGAACCCGCGGGCTTTGGCCATAACCGTACGTCCGAGGTTTCTGTTCGGTTGCGCCGGTGGCCACCACGATCACCCCGTGCTTGACTTCAACGGACTGCCCGTCTGAAACCAGCCTTGATGTAAAACCACCCACATGACCATCCACGTGCGCGGCATGGGAATTCAGGTGGACCGTGATAAATTTACTGGCGTTCACCCGCTCGATGGTCCGGGCCAGAAACGCCTGTACGTCCTCGAGAGCAAGCGTGTGGTGTATCTGACGGATGGTTCCGCCGAGCTGATCGCTTTTCTCCACCAGGTGAACGGGAAAACCCTGATCGGCCAAGGCCAGGGCGGCGGTGAGGCCGGCGATACCGCCGCCGACGATCAGCGCGCAGTTATTGACCGGAACGGTATCCTCCTGGAGCGGTACCAACTTCCCGGCCCGACCCACGGCCATCCGTACAAGGTCAATCGCCTTGGCCGTCGCCTGGGCCGGATGCGCCGAATGGACCCACGAACATTGGTCGCGAATATTGGCCATCTCGATGAGATACGGATTGAGCCCGGTATCCCGCAGGGTGTCGCGAAAGATCGGTTCGTGCGTTCGCGGAGTGCATGAAGCGATGACCACCCGATTCAGGCCATATCGGATGATCTTTTCCTTGATCTGGTCCTGGCTGTTGGCCGCACAGGTATAAACATTGTGCTCGGCCAGGACCACGTGGGGCAAGCGCCGAGTCTGTCTGACCACCGTTTCCACGTCGACAACCGAGCCAATGTTGCTGCCGCAATGGCAGACGAATACGCCGATTCGAGGCGGTTCATCGGTAACATCGCGCTGCGGTGGGTAAGTTTTCATCCGCACCCGCGTGCCCCTGGCCGAAGCCAGAAGAGCCATGGCCCGAGCCGCGGCCGCGCTGGCCTGCATCACCGTGTCCGGAATGTCCTTAGGCTCCTGGAAAGCGCCGCCGACAAATACTCCCGGCTGGGAAGTATCCAAGGGACAGAGCTCGCTCGTCTGGGCAAACCCCCAGCGGTTGAGCACGATCCCGAGGCGCTCGGCCTGTTCACGCAGCGATGCGCCGGGTTCAAGGCCGAGCGATAAAACCACCATGTCAAACTCTTCCTCGATCTGCTTCATCCCCGAATCGACATGGACGAGACGCACGTTTCTCGTGTCCGGCATTTCATAAGTACGGGAGATAAAGGAGCGGATGAAGCGAACACCAAGTTGTTTCCTGGCCCGCTCGCAATAGCGGTCGAAATCCTTACCAAAGGCGCGCAGGTCAAGGAAAAAGATGGTGACTTCCAGACCAGCCTCATGCTCCTTGGCTAGGATGGCCTCCTTGGTGGCCGCCATGCAGCAGACGGACGAACAATAATCGTTGTCGCAACCCGAATCGCGAGAGCCGACACACTGGATAAACGCCAGGCGTCGGGGGGCTTTCCCGTCCGAGGGACGGAGCAGGTGCCCGCCGGTAGGGCCGGCCGCCGACAGCATCCGCTCGAACTGCACGTTGGTCAACACGTTGGAGGCAAATCCAAATCCGAACTCGCCCCGGCGCGTGGCATCAAACGCCTCGAAGCCGGGAGCCAGCACGACGCTGCCCACCTGGAGGTCGAGGGTCTCGGTCGCCTGGTCGTAGTCGATCGCCCCGGCCTGACATACCTTGGAGCAAAGCCCGCATTCGCCGGTCTTAAAATGGACACAGTTATCCCGGTCAATAAACGGTACGCGCGGGGAGGCCTGTGGATGGGCCAGGTCGATGCACGGGCGGGCGCTGAGGAACTGATCGTATCCCGTGTTGTGCGGCCGCGCGCGACGCGAGGTGATCGTGGCCAAGTCCACGGAGCCCGTCGGACAGACGAACGCACAGGCGCCGCAGGCCTGGCACTGCTCGGTTGTTTCGGCATAGGCCGTCTGGACCTTTCGACCGATCCCGCGACCCCAGAGGTTGATCGCTCCGCGCCCCATCATCTCGTTGCACATTCGGGTACAGAGTCCACAGAGAATGCATTTGCCTTCCGGCTCCGGTTCGAAGGGGGTGGATTCGACACCGAATTCAGCGGCGAATTGCGCCAGTTCGCGGGAGTCGGGCGCTTGGGCCAACAGCAGTTCGAGGATTGTTCGTCGTGAAGCTTTGACGTTCTCGGTTTCGGTATGCACCCGCAGGCCATTTTCCACCGGGTAGCTGCAGGAAGCCACCAACTGATTTCCGCGCCGCGTCTCGATTTCCACCAAACAGACCCGGCAGGCTCCATAGGGGGACAAGCCTCGATAATTGCACAAAGTGGGTATGGAGATGCCCATCTGACGGGCGGCGTTAAGGATCGTTGTCCCGGCGGCGACTTCCGCCTCACGCCCGTCGATGGTTAACAAAATCTTATCGGAAGATGATAGATCCATAGTCAAACTTCCATCCTCCCCTGGGTCGATCCAGCCAGTCTTGCAGCCGGTTTGATTCGCGGCGCGGTCAAACCACGGCACACCCCGGTGGGACATCTCTGGTCGCGAATGTGGGTTTCAAACTCCGCTCGGAAATGCCTTAACGTGGTCGATACGGCGTTGGGTCCCATGCCGCCAAGTCCACAAACCGCGGCCGATTTCATTGTTCCCGCCAACCGCTCCAACAAGGCCAGATCAGCCTCGGTTCCCGTGCCCTCGCTGATCCGGGTTAGGATGCGGGACATCTGTTTGAGTCCTTCCCGGCAGGGTGTGCATTTGCCGCATGACTCATCGAGGAAGAAGCCCACCAGATGTCGGGCCATGTCCACCATGCAGGCCCGGTCATCCAACACGATGATCCCGCCGGTCCCGATCATCAGTGCCTCCCCTGGGCGATCCTCCGATTCAATAGCCAGATCAAGCATGGAGGGACCGATGCATCCGCGCGAAGCCCCCCCGGCCTGAACCGCTTTGAGCGGCCGGTCTCCGCGAATTCCTCCGCCGATCTCATAGATCATCTCGCGCAGCGATATCCCGAAGGGCACCTCCACCAGACCGGCATTCTTGACCGCCCCCTCCAGCGAGAAAATAGTCGTACCCGGCGAGCTTGGGGTTCCCATGCCGGCATACCACGCCGCGCCTCGCGTAATAATCGGGGCCACGCTGGCCCAGGTCTTGACGTTATTGACCACGGTCGGTCTTCCCCATAGCCCCCGCGTAACCGGATAAGGTGGACGGGTACGCGGTTCCCCCGAATGGCCTTCGAGGGATTCGAGGAGGGCGGTTTCTTCGCCGCAGATGTAGGCTCCCGCGCCGGCCCGGACCTTGATGTGGAATGACCATCCGCTGCCGAGGATATTATCGCCCAGGAGTCCGCTCTTTTCCGCCCGGTCAATGGCGTACTGAAGGATGTCGATGGCCAGCGGATACTCGTTACGTATATAGATGAACCCTTCCCTGGCACCGATAGCATAGGCCCCGATGAGCATGCCTTCGAGAATGGCGTGGGGATCGCCTTCCAGAACCGTTCGATCCATGTAGGCTCCCGGTTCGCCCTCGTCGGCATTGCAGACCACATACTTGGTATCGCTCGGAGCCTGGCGGGCCAGACGCCATTTTTGCCCGGTGGGAAAGGCCGCCCCGCCCCGACCGCGCAGTCCCGATTCGCCGACCTCCTCGATGACTTGCTCGGGAGTCATTTCTCCCAGCATACGCATCGCTCCCTGGTAGGCGCCACGGGCCATAGCCTCCTCGATCGACATAGGATCGATCGAGCCACAATTACGCAGGATAATCTTCCTTTGGCGGTGATAGAAACTCAGGCTGGACCATTCAGAAACACGCGAAAGATCGCTTGGAGGCGACGGATACTTGTACGTCTCACCCGTTGAAACATACTCCTCGCTGTCAAATCGGCCCAAGACCCAATCTGGTCTCACATCCCCCTTGGTGGCATAAGCGGTCAGGAGTTCCTGAGTTTTTTCCGGGGTCATTCGGCCATAGCTTATCCGCGGGCCGTTCGGCAAGACGAGATCTAAAAGAGGTTCCTGGGCGCAGAAACCGATACATCCCGTCCGGCTCACGACGGCATCCAGCCGAAATTTCTTCACGGTGTTAATGGCCGCCGTTTCGACGTCTCGGGCCCCGACCGCGACGCCACAACTGGCCGATCCGATGAGAATTTTCAGACGATCGGGATAGAGCGTTCTCCGCCCGACCGCTTGCGTGTTTCTGTAGTCCTGGATGGTATGGATAGGTTCGTTCATTCGAATCCCTCCAGGATTTCAGGTATCCGATTCGGATCCACCCGACCAAAGCTTCGGCCGTCGATGCGCATGGCCGGCGAGCAGGCACAAAGACCAAGACAGCGAACGGTTCGCAAGGTGAAGCGCCCGGCCGGGTCCGTTTCGCCGGCCGAAATCCCCATCGTTTCCTCCAATCGTTCGAGCAAGGCCCGGGCTCCCTGCGAATGGCAGGAAGTTCCGTCACAGGCCTCCACCACATGGCGACCAACCGGTTGCAGGCGGAACTGGTCGTAGAAACTTGCGACTCGCAGAATCTCCGCCAGGCGAACACCCTTGCGGCCGGCCATCTGCTCCAGAATGACGCGGGGAAGATATCCGTAATGACGGTTGATCTCCCGAAGGATCGGCATCATGGATCCCGGATCGCCTTCGTAGCGCGCGAGAACCTCGTTGAGTCGGGCCGCATCCTCTTCATCGAGTTGCGTTGTCGGCCGAAACTCCGCAGTTTCCTCGGGGTGGTTACGAACTGGACAGGCCGTCCAGCAATCCCCGCATCCGGTGCATTTAGCGGGATTTACGCTGCGCGGACGCTGGCGCACGGTCACGTGAAAATGACCGGCTTCTCCATCGATTTTGGCCACGTCCGACATGGTCAGAACCTCGATGTTCAAATCGCGCATGCACTCCACCAGTTTGGGCGAAATGATGCAAGTGGCGCAGTCCCCGGTTGGAAAGGTCTTGTCCAGGCGGGCCATGCCCCCGCCGATGGTTGGGCTTTCTTCCACCAAATAGACATGGAAGCCGGATGCCGAAAGATCGAGCGACGCCTGAATGCCGGCGATACCCCCGCCGCAGACCAGTACCGCCCCCACGGGCCCCCAGTCTTCGGTATTCGACGACGTTGTCTCCAACTCATCTTTTTTTGCGATCATGATCCACCTCTCCCTGTCGTCGAGACTTCAGGGGTGGCTCGCCGCCGGGCGGCGGTCGTGTCGATTCCTTTTTCCGCCAGCAGCCCTTCCGCGGGGATAAACAAGGCGTCAAGTCCGACCTCTTCTCTGGACAGCCCCAAGGCAAGTCCCAAAAGTTGCGTGACATAAAGTATCGGGGTGTCCGGGAAACGACCGTGGGTTTTCGCGGCGTCCGCTTGGCGAAGATCGAGATTAGCCGCGCACAGCGGACAGGCGACGGCCAGACATTCGGCTCCGGCGCGTCGGGCCATGGTCAGTAACTTGTGGCCAAGTCGATCGACTACCGCGGCACGGGTGATCGACAAGGCGGCACCACAGCATTCCGTTCTAAATGGCCATTCCACGGGCTCCGCGCCGACGGCGGACAACAATTGGTCCATGCAAGTGGGATGCTCCGGGTTGTCGAAAGCGACGATTTCCGGAGGGCGGGTCAACAGGCAACCGTAGTAACAGGCGACTTTCAGGCCCCGTAGCGAACGCCGCACCTTCGTCCGAATGGCCTCCACCCCCACTTCATTGGCGAGAACATCGAGGAGATGACGAACGGGTACGCTGCCGTCGTAGGGTAGTTGGGTTATTCGCGCGACTCGAGCCCATTCTTCCGGTTTGTTGCGGACTACGTGATTGGCCGTGCGTAGACGGGCATAGCAGGAAGCGCAGGCCGTCATCACCGGGTACCCCATTGCCTGTGCTTTTTGAAGATTCATGACCGGCAGGGCCACGGCCAGCGCTGCGTTGCTGGCGTGTGCCGGGGTCGATCCACAGCAGACCCAGTCGGGGATATCCTCGATTTCAATGTCCAGCGCACGGCAAACCGCCCGCGTGGACTTCGCGAAATCCCACGCCGTGGATTCCAGACTGCAACCCGGAAAGAAAGCATACTTCATCGCGTTTTCTCCTCCTGTTCAGCCCGCCGGAATACGGCACGCACTTCCCCGGCGCTGTCGCTGGACTTGGGCAGGAGCGGAAGTTTGCCTTTAGCCAACATTTGGGGGGCTTTGCCCGCATCGGCCAACAGATCGTGGCTGCGCAGCTTATAGGCGATCATCATCCCCAGCTCGAAGACGCGGCCATGGCGGCGAACGCTCCGCAGAAAGGAACGGTTGAACTGCTCGCCGCGGGCGTTGGGAAGAGCAACTTTACGCTCCACCGCCAGGATGCGCAGGGTGTCCATGACCGCGGCGATGTCGATCTCCATGGGACAGCGCGTCGTGCAGGCCGCGCACGACGCACATAACCAGATGGATCGTGATTCCAGCACTTCGCGTTCCTGTCCCAGATGAATGAGACGCATGATCTGGCTGGAAAGGAGGTCCATCTCCGGGCCGATGGGACAACCGGTCGAGCATTTGTGGCATTGAAAACACGCGCTGACCGGCGTCCCGCTACGTCGCTCCACTTCCCGCAGGAAGGCGGTGCTGTTCCATTCGAGGGTATCAGCCATCGCTACTCACCCAGCCCTTCCATTTCCATCTCGGCCTCGGCATCCTTGGCCGGAATCACCTTACGGTATACGTCCCGGGGATCGCGCGGAACGTCATCCACGCTCAGCAGATCGCGTTCGATTTGAATGTCGAACAACCGTTCGTTCTCCTCGAGGTAGGGCAGGATCAGCTTCCAGTCGGCATTGGTCAGTCGCCGGTATACGCCCCCGTTAAGCTGTTCATCCACCAGCAGCTTGTGGGGATCACGAACATAAATCGCTCCACCGGAAGCCAGCGAAAGAAGATTACTGCCCGGATAAGGAGTATCCAGCGGAACCACGTATCCTTCCTCGTTGAAACGAATACCGTTAACAATCGCGAACCCGCCGCCATCGTGCGGATTGCCGGCCATGAACGACTCAGCCAAGAAATCCAGGGCCGTGCCGTTGATGACCACCCGAGGTCGTCCAACCGCGTTGATCATGGGACGACCGGCGGCATTCCCCATTACATAACACTCTCCGCCCTTGGCCCCGTAAAGGAATGTTTGCCCCACATCGCCGTAGATCACCAGTTTACCGCGCTTGGTGATCTGGCCGAGCTGGTCCTGGGCGTTCCCGTGGACGTAGGCCTCCAATCCGTCCATCCCGGAGGCCAGGTAGTCGCCGGGATTGTCGTAGCAGTCCACGCGCAAACCATCGGTCTTCGGCCCAAAGCCCGCGGCGTGAAAACGGGTTCCGCGGGTGTTGTAGTGGATCAAACGTTTCCAGCCGAGGTGGTAGGCGCGCACGGCCAAGGCCGCATCACAGTCCGGCCCCTCGGGGGCGAATCCCCGGGCGTCAATCAACAGGCAGCTCTCCGTTCCCGCGGGTTCGCGCAAATCATTTCGCGAATTCCAATCGATCCGCCGATGCGTGCTTTCCCGGTTCTCGTGGATCAACGGTTGACCGGCGAAAATGCGCTCCAGCCCGCTCCGGAACATGACCAACAGGGAACTGCGTTTTTTGTCACGCGTCGGATAATGACGATCCAGGAGGAGCGTCAGCGCCTCGATCCCCACGGCCGGCGCCTTCGTTGCGGTCTGCTCCGCGATCTGGTCCACATACCAGCGCAACCGGTTGTAGTCCCAATGGGGTACGGCGGTTCGCAGATGCTCGGCGAGGGGCCCCGGTTCGCGCGCCTGGACGGCCTGTTCGATCCATTCCATCTCGTTTCGCGTCTCGGTTGGTCGGCTGATCGAGGCCGAAAAGTCGCAATGGAGATGCTCCGAAGACATCTTGACTTCTTGACCGAACTTGTCCGCAATGGTTAGTCGGCGATTCCCGTTGGAGCCGCCATTCGAGCCATGTACCGGTGAAACCGTCAACACGAACGCCCCGCCGTCGGTGTGGCTTCCGCCACGGGCATTCCAGTATTGGTCGGCGATCGGCGTAAAGCGTTTATCCTCGCTCGCCAGGCTGGCCAGGGTGGCGTCAATCGCCTGTTTCTCGGAGCAGATCAAGCCGATCGAGACTTGGCCTTCTTGCAGGGCGAAGACCTGCGGTCTCAGCATCGCGGTATCGGTAATTCCAATGAGCTGAAACTCGCCCGTCTCGGCCAGACTCCGGGCAATAATGAAAAACCAGGGACCGTCCGGTGAGCCGTGAACATGGGTCGCCTGGATCTGGCGATAAATGCGACGTTTCTCGGGCGGCAACTTGTCGAAATCGAATTCCGTGGTGGGAGCCAGGGCCTCGATGATGTACTCGAGCGGATACCGATAAACCCGGTTCCAGAGGTCAAAAAGCTGAACCGACACCTCCGTATCCGTCAGAAATTGGGGGAAAATATGACGCTGGGCGAGATATTCGCACACCGAGTGGTAGTTGGCGAAATCCCCGTTGTGGACCAGGGCCTCATTCAGGCCAATGAACGGATGCGCTCCGCCTGGATGCCAGACCCGCCCCTTGGTCGGATAACGCTGATGAGCGATCCAGACGTGGGCCCGCGTATCGGGCATGCGGTAGTATTGCACCGTTGCCTCCGCGAAGCCGACGATCTTGAGAATGATCAGGTTGCGGGCGTGGGACAAGACAAAAGCCCGCTTGTCGCCCAGCGAAGCATAAAATTCCTTGTTCAACCGGAACGAGTTCTGGTAGATAAACTCGTCCGCCAGATCCTGTTCGGAGAGACTGGTCAGGCCTTTGTCGGCGGCAAAGCGCTCCAATGCCTCCGGCTTGGGCCGGACGAAGTAACGGGCGACGTCCGGTGGGCGGACCTCCAGCAAGGGCACATCCCGATAATCGTCGACGGTAGGGATGAGACCGCCATGATCCACGTCAAAGTTAGGATCAAGGTATTTTCGCTCCACCTCTCCGCGGGCCGTGGAATCCAGCAGGGCAACCTGATAAATGTAATCTTTTTTCAGGACATCAGGCGAAATCCCCAGATCTTCCGCGACCAGCCCGCAAGCGGCAATCCCGCCTCCCTTGCCGTTACCCCGATTGCGCATCTGGATGGACGGCTCGTAGATATGTCGACCGCCGACCGGGATGGTGCAGGCGAATCCGGTGACACCGCAGCCCCCTTCGGCCTCGATGGGCTCTTGAAACCATTTGCCCCGCGGTCGAAATTCGGCGCGCGCCTTTCGGAAGGCTTCGGCTCGTCCGTCGCGTGAATCCAAAGAGAGAAGGTCTCGTTGTTTCATTTCCCGGTCTCGTCTTCCGACTCATAATCAAGATGGTAGAGTAGATCCGTGCGGCCGCGCAAGGCCGCCACCGAATCAACCCCCAGACGATATAAAATCTCCACGAGCATTTCCCGCCAGGCGTGATACAGATTCACCAGCCGCTGCGTCCCCCATTCGATCGATAGTTGGTCACAATAATCCGGGTCCGTCGTGGTGATTCCCCGAGGGCAACCGCATCCGCTTTCGCAGTTGCCGCAACGAATGCAACCGAGGGCGACGAGTTCGGCGGTTCCAATAACCACCCCGTCCGCGCCGAGAGCGATGGCCTTGGCCACGTCGGCGGGCGTACGCACGCCGCCGCTGGCGATCACGGTAACCGCCTCGCGGATACCCTCGGCCACCAGGAAACGGTGCACTCGGCTGATGCCGTACTCGATCGGCATGGCGATGTTTTTCTTCGCGATGTTCGGGGCCGCCCCGGTGCCGCCGTAACTGCCGTCGAGATGCACGATATGAGCCCCGGCGTAATAGGAGCCCACCGCGACCATGTCCACGTCCACCGGCGTGGAAACCTTGGCGGAGATCAACGCCTGTGGATTGACGTGGGCGATCCAATCCAGATGTTTTTTGTGGTCCTCCACCGAGTACACGCTGTGGAAAGGGAAGGGGCTGAATAACGGAAATCCAACCACCGCCTCGCGCATGGCCGCCACTGGAGGCGTGACCTTGTCGCCCAGTAAATGTCCGCCCAAGCCGGGCTTGGCTCCCTGAGCATACTTGAATTCGACGACGGGGGCGCGTTGAATCGTTTCCTCGCGAACACCGAACAGCCCGGTGGCCACCTGGGTGATCACATGGTTGGCGTAGGGAATCAGGCGGTCTACATAACCCCCCTCGCCGGTGCAGGTAAGGCTGTTCCATGCCTTGGCCACGCGGGCCCGGCTCAGGATGACATTAATGCTGGTGCTTCCGAAAGACATACCGCCGCCGTACCAGGGTATATCGAGCTTTATAGGCGGCCGGGAATCGTGGCGGCGGTTCAGCGTAAGCGTCGTGGAAATATCCGCGCGGCGAAGATCGGCCGGCGGGGAGGGGGGAAAACGGAAGCGGATTCGATCAAAGCCGCCGCCGCTCGCTCCGGTCTCGCATTCAAGATAAGACCTCGGTCGATGCCCCGTCTCGGCCATCTGCCAGGTGCTGGTAATCAAATCCGCCGTCCATCGGGAATCCCCGAGCGTCTCGAAAACCGGATTCGTCATGATCGACAGCGAGCCGGTGGGACACGCATCGACACAATAGCTGTTGGTTTTCGCGCAATCCGGACCGATGCAGCGGTAGTCCATTGGACGGATAAGCGATCGATATTCGACCGGCCGTGTATGTACCCCATAACCGCAGATTTCCACGCAACGGCCGCATTGGCGGCAGGTAGAGGCTCGATGGACGCGGAATTTGCCGATTTCGTTGCGATAGCGAGGCAGGGCTGCGCGCACCTGACGCGATACCTGCGCATACTCTGGCCCGGTCCGGGAATCCTGCGCGGTCTGGGCGACCGCGAGAACCGTTTTTTCCTCATTAACCATGGTCGTGCTCATACGGCCACGCTATCCTTCCTCCGCGTTCCGAAAAGCGGAGCGAAAATCTCCCGCTCCAGATCCTCGAAGAACATGCACCGGCCGACTTCACCGCGCAGCCGTCGTACCTCGCGAATGCCCATCGCGCCAAGCATTTCGAGTAATTGCGAATGCCACGCGCCCATAAGATTAATCATTCGCTGCACCGCGAAACCGGCGGTGATCTCCTCCCAGACGACCGGGCACGGTTCCCCGCGATCGCATTCGCCACAGAGCCTGCATTCCAGGGCAATCATCAGGGGTATGTCGATCGCAACCAGATCCGCGCCGCAAATGATGGCTTTGGCCACATGTTCGGCCTGGGCGATCCCGCCGGAGGCAATCAGCGTTACCTGGTCCCGGCCGCCATCCGCGACCAACGCGCCATGAATTTCACGGAGCACATCACGAGCATGCCGCGGATTCGAGGGCACACTCTCCCGACCGTAAACGTCAAACATGAGGTGAAGCACTTCGGCCCCCTCCCGGGAAAGCTCAACCGCCCGCCGAGCAGTGTCCCTCCCGGCCGTTATGCGAATCGCCACGATCTGGTCAGCGTTCCTCTCTTTCAACGCGGCTTGAACCGCGCGCCAGTTCGGTTGATCCGGTATCATGACCATGTTCGCCGCCGAAAAGGCTTTATCCGATAGGGCTTCGGGGGTATCCAGCCAGGGAATAATGTTATCCCGCTCCACCGAGAGCCCCGCGGGAATAGCGTCACCGCGGACCACCGACATTAATCCGAGTTGGGCCGCGGCCTTGGAGACGGCCGTCGGGATCACTCCCCGATTCCAGCGCGGGGGGACGGCCTCGAAAATCACCGGTAGCGGGATGACCGCCAGGGGCGATGCGGTCTCGCTAAGCTTTCGCCCCTCGAATACCAGCCGACTGTTTTTTCGCCCAATATCAACGCTTGTGTTGATGTACTCGCGACCGTGTATGCCGTCGCGCGTGGGACGCACGATTTCGGACATATCCGTCCACATCGAATCGAATCCAGAACCGGTAAATGGGCCTCCGTAACCGGCGCCCGATACGGGGATGCGCCCCGTCTCCGCCTGGAACCACGTGGAAAGCAGAATTGCCGGGGTATAGTAGTCGTTACCCATACGGTTGTATTCCGGGTTCAGCAAGCGGGTCAGAATCCCCTTGGTGCAATTCTGCACGCAACTGAGGCAACCCTTGCATTGATAGATGTAATCCAGGTAACCGACCTCTTGACGCAAGGTGTCGGTTTCATCGCGGTAAAATCCATAGGCACACGCGCGTTTCACGCAATTATGGCAACTCGCACAGTCCTCGCGCCAGTCGACGATGCCAAACTTGCCCACCGGTCGAAAACGCGGCGGAGCGGCTTGCGTATGAATATGGTATTTAGCGGGCACGACTAATCCTTCCCCAAACCCGATCTCTCTATGAACTCGATGGCCATATCGGCGTTCCCGTCACCGCGAACCTCGAAACCCCGCAAGCCTTTGAGGCCAGACAACTGTTGCACGGTTTCGAGAGCGATCTCCAGACCCGCTTCGCGCTGTCTTTTTTTGTCGTCGGGTGCCGACAGGCGCCGCCGAATCGCCTCGGGAATCCTTGGATCAGGGCGTTGCTCGGCGCAGATCTTTGCCTGTTCGGCATCCGCCAGCGGCTGGATACCGGCCAGAATGGCTACGTTCTCGTGCATGCCCCGACGGCTGACCTCGCTCCACCATTGCCTAAAACGCTCCAGATCGAAGACGGGTTGCGTGATGATGAACGACGCGCCCGCGGCGATGGTTTTGGAGAGTCGGATGAGCTGCATTTCCATGGGATCGGCGTATGGCGAGGCAGTCGCTCCGAGGCAAAAAGGACCGGCCTCCTCGAAACCATCTTCCCCGACCAGGGAACCGTCGCCAGTCAAGCCGCTGTACATGCCAAGCAACTGGATCGAATCAAGATCGAAAACGTTACGGGCATGACCACAACGCCCCAGCGTCTGATGCGTTCCACTGGTACATAAGACATTCTGAATGCCCAAGGCCCGTGCACCCAGATAATCGGAAACCAGGGCGATGCGGTTCCGATCCCGGGTGGTGACATGCAGGATAGGCTCAAGGCCTTCCGAGATGGCCAGCGATGCCGCGGCCACCGCCGACATGTGTACTCCGTCCCGGTTGTCACTGATCCCCAAGGCATGTACTTTTCCGACGTAGCCCTTGACGGCGGACCGTAATTGAGCGGGGTTACCGCCTCTCGGCGGCGACATTTCCGCGACCAGGATCGGCTTACCGGATTCGATTCTTCTTTGCAGACCCGTTTTCTCTGTCATCATGACTCACAACCTGATGCCGATACATATAAACTCGATGAGAGATTCTGTCGTGTTTCTCGTCGGTTTCCCGAATGCTATCGCCTTACGGGGGCAGGCGTTGCCCCCCATTCGCAAATCCGTTGCACCGCGTCCCGGACCATCGACTCAAATCGATCAGCAGGATCGTCGAGTGAAATACGCAGCAGTTCAACCCGTTCTGTCTCAAAACCGATCTCGGTCAGTAAGCGCTGAAGGGTGCGAATGCGAATCTCCGCGCGGTAATTACCCTGGGCCAGATGGCATTCTCCTTTGGGGCACGCAACCACGCAAAGACCACGTCCACCACCTTCAAAAGCGTGGAGAAGATATTGAAGATCCATTTTGCCACTGCACGGGACTTCCTTTACCAACACGTGTGCCCCATTCTGTATCCACTGGCGCGGTAGATGAGCACCCCGCGGAATGCAGTTGCAGCAGATGTACACAAGAACATCCGGACATGGAGACTGTGCCATTCTGCTTTCCCTCTGCTTGTGTTACATATCGCGTCGAAGGCAATGCCGACTGATCAAACTGCTTTTCGCCTTGAGGATATCTCTGGTACCGGCTTCGGTGGTTCGTGATTCCAGGTGCGACATATCTCTTATAATTCAAAGCAAACTGTTTTGTCAACCGGAGACTCTCTTACGGAGAGACAAAAGGAGATGGCACAATCATCCTTTGCAATCTTGCGTGTCATGCTTGTATTCAAAATCCGTACCATGCATGTAGATGACATTTATTATGTCACTTCCATTTGTCTCACTCATGCATACTGATGGATATCGCTGGTCTGCGGGTTATCTCGAATCTGTCTCACTAGCAAACCAATCACTCGCAAAAGAGAATCGAATATAATCCATTAGTGATTCTAATATGCTCATCATAAAACTTCGCTCATGCGTAATGCGCGGTAGGCGAATACTTAATTCATGCAAATAGCATTAGTATATCCAAGCTATCTGCATCATGAATACTTATGGCGTAGTCAAAATCAATGGCACAAATCGGCACAAGCGAAAGAAAAGGTGGCGATCGATTGCCGGAACCTGTAAATCTCGGCAATTTGGCGAGGCGATGCTGGCCTTGTTAAGAGAACCAATTCGGCTCGATTTACGAACTTTGTAATGGTGGTTGATCGATTGGTGGTTTTCTTCCGGGTTCCTTTAGATCCGCTGGACTTCGATTTCGTTCAGGGATTTTCGAGGGTTTTTGGAGTTGAAGCCGTTGGTAGATAATGTCCGCCCAACACAGATGGAGTTGGCAGTTGAAAAGACCACGACACCGCGCACATGGTAAGATGTACATCGGTTATTCCTTGTTAAATCAAGCCCGTATATTATCATAATGATTCGAACTCTTGAAAACAAGGCATATGATGATCGCGATTATATTGTTTCAGAGCAAAGGAGACATATTGCTGATTGGATTTAGGATGATGGTTTGACCAGGGAGTCGACTCCGGTCAACGATGGTTGAGCTTCTTTCCCCCCCTGGCGTATGTTTGCCGACCTGTCGCCGTCATCGCTTTCAACTCGCACTCCTTTCAGTGCGCGTCCATGCCAATAAAATGTGTACGTTTCATTGGGGCCTCCTTGCCATCGGGGCTATGTTGTGTCATACAACCACTGTACCTGACGGACCACTGGAATGCCCCGTCTTCTTATATCTTCATCTGGATCTGGACGGCAAAGAGATTCAACGTTGGTCGGAGGCGATGGGAAAGGTGGTGCGAGGGGGATATGACGTGGAGAATTTCACATCAGAGTAAAGAGAGGTGGGTAGCAAGGTTCGTTCCAAAATATTTGGGTAAAAAGCCTCAAAAAAATCGAGAAACCATTTGACATTGTGAAAAATATCACGTATATTATTTATCGGTCCATCATTCTGTTTCGAGGCCTTTTGTAACAAAATCGTAACCTTGTGCGCCTCTTCGCCAGGTGGAGGTTTACTCATGCCGCGGGCGTGAGCGATCTTGGTGCGCACAGACATATCTTGTGGTTGACAGCTAAGGTGTTTCGCATCACATGCGTAAGCCTTGGGAGGCCGCCCCATGGCAACATGGATACTGCGCGAATCCGATCTTCCTTCCCTCATCCAAGCAGGCTCATTCGCCGAACGTTTTATCACTACGCGCATGGCGTCTGAGCTTTTCTGGGCCCGCGCCCTGCCGGAGCAATACGAGTGCGTGGACCTGCGTACGCCGCGCGGATCCATGTCCGTTAAGTCTTTCAGTTTCCCCTCGCGAGAATTGATGGCTCGTTACCCGGAGGAATCAGGCACGGTGGCGACGGCTGCTCCGTCTCGGTTGCTGGTCGGGGCCCGGGCCTGCGAGTTGCGAGCGCTGGTCTACCTTGATCGCGTGTTCGGTCATGAACCGGTCGCTGATCCTTTTTATCAGGAACATCGCCAAGCCCAGGTAATCGTTTCGGTGGACTGCATTGAGCCGCACGCCACCTGTTTTTGCAACCTCGTGGACGGACACCCCTATGCCACGGATGGGTTCGATCTGAATCTTACACCCATCACCGGAGGGTATGTGCTGGAAACCGGCACGCCGACGGGTGAGGCTCTGTTGCAAAAAATCATGGACCGGCTCAGCCCGGCAACGACGGAAGCCCTGGCCGAGCGCGACCAGGTCCGCCACGCGACCGAGCAGCGCCTGCGCGAAATCAACGCCGATTTTCAACCCGCCCGCTCGCCGACAAAGGCCCTGGCCCAGGCAGAAGATCAACCGGTCTGGGATGAACAGGCCCGCGGCTGCGTCGAATGTGGGGCCTGCACCCAGATCTGCCCAACCTGCCATTGCTTTTATCTGTACGACCAGGGCCAATTCGAACAGGGATTCGAGCGACTGCGGGCTTGGGACAGTTGCATGTGGAGCGGGTATTCGCGGATGGCCGGCGCCCCGTCCGGAAAACCCAATCCGCGGGCCCGCTTTCGTTCACGGTTTGCCAATCGATTCCTGCACAAATACGCCTGGTCGCCGCGGCAATGGGAGATGCTCGGCTGCGTGGGTTGCGGCCGGTGCGTCGAGGCCTGTCCGGGGCGCATCGACATCCGCCGTGTCGTCAAGGAGGTGTCCGCGTGATCAGTAAGAATCCGTATCGACCGATGCTGTCCCGGCTGGTCGAGGTGATCGAGGAGACCCCCACGATCAAGACCTTCGTCATCGAGCCGCCGGAACCTTTTTCCTTCAAAGCCGGACAATTCGCCCAAGTCACCGTGCCGGGCCAGGGCGAGTCCCCCTTCACGCCTTCGAGCGATCCGGCCCATCCCGAGCGGCTGGAGTTCACGGTGATCCGCACCGGACGGGTCACTGACCTGCTGCATACGCTCAAGCCGGGCGATCCGGTCGGCGTGCGCGGACCGTTCGGCCGCGGTTATCCCGTGGAGGAGATGGAGGGCAAGCACGTACTGGTCATCGGCGGCGGTTGCGGACTAGCGCCCCTGCGTTCGTTGATTTACACCCTGCTGGGGCACATGGATCGTATCGCCAGTCTGCATATCAAATACGGCGGACGCGAATCGCGCGAGCTGTTGTATCGCCGGGCGTACGATGAATGGGGTCGCCGCCCGAAAGTGGAGATGGCCTGCACGATCGACACGGCCGAGCCGGGCTGGAAGGGTCACGTCGGGGTGGTTACCACTTTGCTGGAGAAGATCGACACGCCGCTGGAACAGACCATCGCCGTCTCCTGCGGGCCGGAGATCATGCTCAAATTCGTGGCGGCCACCCTGCTCGAACGGGGCCTGCGGGATGACCAGATCATTTTGTCCATGAATCGCCGCATGAGTTGCGGAATCGGCAAATGCGGGCGATGCAACATCGGGCCATATTATCTGTGCAAGGACGGGCCGGACGTTCACTATTCCATGATCAAGGATTATGCCAATGTCTTCTGAGGGCAAGCGTTATTCGAATGCGGGCCGATGCCTGTTCTGCAACCTGGGTTGCCGACTGCGTCTGGAGCAGTTCGCTCCGCAGCGATGGCGGCCGACGTACAACGGTGGTGACCGGCTTTGCGCTCGCGGGCAGATGTTGGCCGATCTTGTCCATCATCCGGAACGCTTGTATCGACCAAGCATGAGCGCGAAACCGGCCGCCTTGGAAACCTCCCTGCGCTGTCTGGCGGATCGCCTGGTACGGAATGGTCCGGCGGCGTTATCGGTGTGGCTGGACGGAAACGTTGCCCTGGAAGATCTGGCCGCCGCTCGTTTATTCGTGAGCCAATGGAAAGGATCTTCCGAATTGCTGGTCCATCTTCCGCCCCACGAACGCGGCGCGGTCGAGGGTCTGGATGTCGCGGGCGTGGAACCGGTCGATCCCGAACAGTGGCATCGAGCGGACGCCTTTCTGGTCATCGGTAATCCGCTGGCCTCGCATCCGCCGATCGCTCCAGATCTTCTGCGTTGGGGAAAAGAGCGGGTGAGTACACCGCTGGTGGTCGTCGATTCGGCGGCGGGAGTCACCGAGGCATATACATCGCACGCCCTTCGCTGTCGGCCGGGGTACGAATATTGGGTCACGGCGGCGATCATCCAATCCGCCGGGGCAGGCCAGGCGGCCACCTGGTTACCCGGTGGCGACTTACTTCGCCAAGTGGTCGACGACAGCGGGGTCGATCCGCAACGCGTCGACCGGGCGGCCAATCTGTTACGGTCGGCGCATCGCCCCGCTGTCATTATAGCCCCAGCGTCCGGGGCCGCCGAACGCTGGCGGGCCTTGACCGCCATGGCCTCCGTCTGGGCGACCCCCAAGGGCGGGATGGTTTCCGTGCTAACCTCCTACGCTAACGCCCTGGCGGTCTCTCGCTATACACGCCGCTTCACCATCAAGGATTGGGCAACCGTCCAATCGCAAGGTCGTATACAACACCCGGAGATATTACTGATCCTCGGCTGGGATCCAAGCAGCGCTTACCCGCGCACGCTTGAGGAACAGACTATCCAGGCCGCGCAGACGGTCGTTATAGCCAACCCATTCGCGCCGATGGAGTCGGGCGCGGTTGATTATTTATTCCCACTAGGCTTGGGCTCGGAAAGAGGCGGCACTTATGTGTTGGCTGACGGAAAACCCACGGTCATTGATCCATTATTACCGCCGCCGGCGGGTGTCCTGACTATCGCCGAGTTTTTCATGCTGCTTGCCCGGTACGTCAATCAATCCGGCAATGGCTCGATGGATCTGAGTAACGAACAGATTTGTTTTTCCGCGAATGACTGCGCGGCCGTCAGGATGGAGGTTTCACCCCAAAAACCCGCGCCGCCGGCACCGTCAACGTCGCCCGGTTGGCCGGCGGTGCTGACCGGCGATCCGATGCATTATTTCGACGGGCAAATCACGCGGCGCTCGCGCTGGTCGCGACAGATGAACTGGCGACCCGAGTTGCATATCAGTGCGGCCGACGCCCGGGCTTTGGGCCTGCGCGACGGTGGCGCGGCGGAAATCCGCAACGAACATGGCCGGGCTGTCGTTCGGGTGCTGGTCAGCCGGGATCAGCCGGAGGTCGGCGGCTGTCTGGTGGAGGCGGGGCCGGATCGACGAACGATCGGCTGGCTGGCGGTCAGCGGTTGTGCCGCCGAAATCCGCCGCCTGGCCGACTGGAGCTTTACACCGGTTGATACTTCGGCGGCGGCCGGCGTTATTCATGTGAATGTGCAACCTATCGACGCAACGGATGCCGACGAGGCGGCACGGGAGGCGGTATATGCCGACGCTTGAGTGCGCAAATGAAATCCGCCAACGGGTGGCGGTCAATCTCGACGCCTGTATCGAGTGTCGGAGTTGTGCCGCGGCGTGTTTTTACGGCCATCACGAGTTGCCCATCGTGCATTTCGCGCGGACCGGCGCCGCCTTGTTGCCGGCGGTCTGCCGGCAATGCCTGGATGCTCCTTGCGTGGCCGCCTGCCCGGCCGACGCCATGCGCAAAACGAGCGACGGGACGGTCTATCGGGCCATCTTCCGTTGTCGCGGATGCGGAACCTGTGCCCAGGCCTGTCCGTTTGGCGTATTGACCACGCAAATGTTCGAGGGCCAGATCGCCAAGTGCGATTTGTGCTACGACCTGGTAAGCAAAGGGCAATCGCCGCGCTGCGTGAGCAGTTGTCCGAGCGGGGCGTTGCAGTTTATCGAGGAGTCGCAAGCGGCGGAGCAGGGGCTGGTCGTGCTGGGCAGCCGCACGCTCGGCGAGCATCCGATCCGCCGGAGGTAAATCAAATCCCATGAACAGCGTTGACATGATGCTGGCGTTGATGATCGCTTCGCTGGGTACGCTGGTGCTGGGCCTGGCGGCCAAGTGGGTGGATCGCAAGATCACCGCTCGTCTGCAATGGCGGGTCGGCCCGCCGTGGTACCAGCCGGCGGTGGATTGTCTCAAGCTGCTGGGCAAGGAGACGATCATGCCGGCGGCGGCCGCGGGTACGGGGTTTCTGATCATGCCGCTGCTCGGCCTGTCCGGCGCGTGCCTGGCGGCCACCATGTTATGGATGATGAATTTGCATCCGTCCGTCGGTTTCGTGGGCGATGCGATCGTGGTGGTCTATCTGCTGGCCATCCCCGCCCTGGCCGTCATCATGGGCGCGGCCGCCTCCGGCAACCCTCATGCAAGCATCGGGGCGAGCCGGGAAATGAAACTGCTCATCAGCTACGAACTGCCCCTGACCATCGCCCTGCTGGTGGCGATCGTGCACACCGGCGGGAGTTTCCGGATCGGGCAGATCGTCACCGCCCAGCAGAACGGAGCAATGGTCGCGGGGAGTGTTTCCGGTCTGCTGGCCTTGCTGGCGGCGGTGTTCTGCATCCAGGCCAAGCTTGGGTTGGTACCCTTCGATCAGGCCGAGGCCGAGACGGAACTGATGGCCGGTGTCTATACGGAATACTCCGGCCCACCCCTGGCGATTCTTTTCATCACCCGTTTCATGCTTCTGGCCATTTTGCCCGTGCTGCTGATTACCCTGTTTCTCGGCGGGATTCAATGGGAGGGTTGGACTTTACTGTGGACGATAATCAAGTTCGGCGTCCTGCTGCTGCTGATTACCCTCCTGCGGAACACCAACCCGCGGCTGCGGATCGATCAATCGCTGCGTTTCTTCTGGAAAATGGTGACGCCCGTGGCCCTGCTGGCCCTGATCCTGGCCCTGCTCGGCCGCCATTACGAGGTAAGCTGGCTGTGAATTGGAAACTGTGGGCATTGAAAAAATCGTTGTTCGTCTACCACGTCAACGCGGGGGCGTGCAACAACTGCGACATCGAGATCGTCGAGTTGCTCACCCCGGCCTACGACGTGGAGCGGTTCGGCATCGTGCTGGTGGGCAGCCCGCGACACGCGGACGTTCTGATGGTTACCGGCATCTGCACCCGACAGGTCGAGCCGCGGCTGAAGGAACTTTACCTGCAGACGGCCAAGCCCTGCGTGGTCATGTGCGTCGGCTCGTGTGCTTTGGCTCAGGGCGTTTTCGCCGACGCCTATCATGCCGGACACTGCGTGGACGAGGTGATTCGTTCGGTCGATCCCGACGCGATCATCGCCTACGTACCCGGCTGCCCGCCGAAACCGGAGGCGATGATCATGGGCGTGGTCAAGGCCTGGGGCAAACTCGAAGAACTGGCCGCCGCCAAACCGATACCTGCCCCAAGGCTTATTCCGGAGGTGAGACCCGCATGAGCATGGTGAATGACAAAATCGGACGGACGCCCGCCGCCGACACGGACTCGTTCGTCGCCCGTTTGGAAACCAAACTGCATGGCGCCGGGGCGATATGCGAAAGCCGGGGACCGCGCCAGGGTATGTATTTTCTACCAGTCGAAAAATTGGTTGCGGTGCTGCGCAATCTCGTCGAGACACAAGATGGCCGCCTGGCCACTGTAACCGGAATCGACGTGCGCGACGGCACCGAATTGATCTACCACCTCTGCTTCGACGCCGCCCAGTACACGGCCAACCTGAAAATCCTGATCCCGCGCACGGTAGACGCCATGGAGTCGATCACCCCTTGGTTACCGGGGGCGGAATTTATCGAACGCGAGCTGCACGATGTACTCGGGTTGAATTTTCCCGGCCATCCACGGATGGAACGCCTGATCCTCGCCGACGACTGGCCCGAAGGCGTATATCCCCTGCGTCGGGGTTTCCGGAAAGAGGACGCTCAGCCACGGGCGAAAGGAAGTTGAGCATGCGCATCGCGATCAACGGAAACGGGAAACGTTCGCTGCTGCCGATCGGGCCTTTTCACCCGTTGCAAGAAGAGCCGGAGTTTTATCAACTCTGGGTCGAGGGCGAACGGGTGGTTGATATGGATGTGCGACTCAGCTACAACCATCGCGGGATCGAGGAACTCAGCACTCGCCGGACCTTCGACCAAGTACCCTACCTCGTCGAGCGAGTCTGCGGGATCTGCTCGGCCAGTCACCCGATGGCCTACATTCAAGCGGTCGAGGCCATCTGCGGTTGCGCGATTCCCGAACGGGCCAAATATCTGCGCATGATCGTGCTTGAACTGGAGCGCATCCATTCGCATCTGCTGTGGGTCGGGCTGGCCGGGCATTTTCTCGGCTACAACACCGTCTTCATGTGGGCCTGGAAGTATCGTGAACCGATCATGGATATTCTCGAACGCACCACGGGAAACCGCTGCACCTACGCCAACGCGAAAATCGGCGGCTGCCGGCGGGACATTCCTGACGAGATGCTGCCGGAAATCGACAAGGCCATTGATGCCGTTGTCGGCCCGACGGAAATGCTGACGAACGCCGTACTGGATGACCCCGTGTTGCATGCCCGCCTGAAAGGCGTAGCCACTCTCACCCATGAGGATGCACGCAAATGGTGCGTCACCGGTCCGACCGCCCGGGCCAGCGGTCTGCCGATCGACGTGCGTCGCGACGATCCCTATACCGCTTACGATCGCGTGGACTGGAACGTCATCACCTTCCCCGAGGGCGACGTGATGGCCAAGGCCAAAGTCCGGCTGCTGGAAACCCTCGAGGCCGTCAAGATCATTAAACAGGCGTTGCGGGATTGCCCCGGCGGCGAGATCGACGCGAAAGTCGAGCAGGTGCCGCCCGGCGAGGCCATCGGACACGTCGAGGCCCCGCGCGGCGAAACATTTCACTACGTGCGCAGCGACGGCGGCCGCTGCCCCGTACGGCACAAGATTCGCGCACCCAGTTTCGTGAATGTGCCCTCTTTCCGCGCATCCTGTATCGGTCAACACGTCGCCGACGTGACCATCGCCATGGCCGCCGTCGACCCCTGCTATAGCTGCACGGAGCGGATGGCGGCCTTGCGCGACTCCCGAACGGACCGGCAATGGCTGGACGCTCGCGAATTGCATCGGCTGTCGGTCGAGCGGACCCGCCGGTTTGAAAAACAACTCGGCGTGCAACCGTTTGACCTGCGCTGGGGACCTAAGCTGAAGGAGTTGCTGGCATGAACCCTTGGCTCGAACTGGCCTGGAAAGATCCTTTACTCCTGCCGTTGACGGTGACCGCGACGGCCGGGCTGCTGGCGTATATCTTTGCGCGCATCGCGCCCGTGATTTCCCGACTTGTATCCCTGCTGGCCTGCGCGATCAGTCTATGGATGACTATTCGCCTGTTCACCGGGCCCGAGGCGATCGTTGAAATCACTTGGCTTCAAATCGGCGATTTCCCGATCAACCTGGCCATGACCAATCATGTTTTCGGCGCCTTCATCGCCGTCGGCGGGGCGTTTTTCGGTTTATTGATGGCGATTTATGCTACCGGTTTCGAGCAAGGACAGCACGACGAGGGACGTTTTCACGCGTTTCTCTGCTGGACGCTGACCGGAACGATCGGCGCGGCCTTGGCCGACGATTTGATCTGGCTGCTGATCTGCTGGGAACTGGTCACCCTGTGCTTATACATGCTGTTGAACATGGGCCGGGGCGAGGCGGCGGCGGGCGCGGCCAAGACCTTCGGCATAATCGGCTTTGGGGACGCGGCCATGCTGCTGGCCATCGCCTTTATTGCCGTGACCCAGGAAACGACGCGCATCAGCGCATTGACCATCGCCGTCGATTCCCCGCTGACTTACATCTGTTATCTGTTGTTCATGATCGCGGCCTTGGCCAAGGCCGGGGCGGTCCCCATGCACACTTGGATTCCGACGGCCGCGGCCGATGCCTCCGCGGCGGTTTTCGCCCTGTTGCCCGCGTCGATCGATAAACTACTGGGCATCTATTTACTGGCCACGTTTTCTTTAAGCGTATTCATCCTTGACGGGGCCATGCGTACCGTACTCATGCTTATCGGTGCGGTGACGATTCTGGCGGCCGTCCTGATGGCCATGATCCAGCATAACCTGAAAAAACTGCTTTCTTTTCACGCCGTCAGTCAGGTGGGCTACATGGTGCTGGGTATCGGCACCGGCGTGCCGATCGGCATCGCCGGCGGAATTTTCCACATGGTCAATCATGCCATCTACAAATCGTGCCTGTTT
>CAZXSA010000035.1:0-26289 GCA_964642815.1 uncultured Planctomycetales bacterium
TGCGTCGGGCTTTGTTATCCCTGGCGTTGATTTTTTCCTGCTGTTGGTGCCTGGGGCTGGTCAGAGAAACGCAATCCGGGACGGAGAATCTTCACATACCGAATCAACAATCCGCCGCCAGCGACGGACAGCAAAACATTATGCGTTAATCGGCATGAGTGTTGAATCTGCAAATAGGGAGATGTTGAATTATGACCTATTATAATTGAAATATTTTCATATAATATATTAATAAATATAAAACATATTGCCGTGCCATAAGAGCATGAATTGTGCTTGGTAAAAGTCGGAGATCCCGCCGCGATTTCATCGATGTTCTCGGGAATCTGGACAAGCCTTTGGTCTACGCATAGAATCCGGAAGTTGCTGTGTAGTTCATGTACAGTGGACGTGGACCCAGCTTAATCGGATAATGTTGGCATCGGAGCCTTAACGAAATCGCGTCAAGTAAGCGTGGGTGGTCCGAGAAAGTTCAAACCATGTCCGATAATTGCATAAAATGTTATTCTGTTTCCCGAGTACTGTTGAATTGCCGATGTGTTCCATAGATATAGGCATAATGAGTCGTCGAAGGAATCGACGACCAGCAAACAGCCGTACCGGCAAGGATGGACACCGGTTGTCGGCCCAACGCTCTGGGTAACGAACCATGCCAGAACCAGTTTTCTATGTGCGAGGTTTTCTCCCAGGTTTTACCGATGCAGTCACCGGCCGACAAGAGATGCTGGAGGATCTTAAGGCGGTGGCGCGCCTCACGGACGAGCAGATCAACAAGCTTTGCCAACGGCTGTCCACAGCTAAGGGATTCCTTAATCCCCAATCGTTACGAATAGCTATCAGTGAAGTGGTAGACGACGACGCAATCGCAGGCTCCATCCAAAGAATATTACGAAACCTTGGGTTTAATGATGTGAAGCGAGTGCTGAAGTCCCTTTCCGAGAAACAGCAAGAGGATGACTTCCCACTCGACGACGTGACTATGTCCAAAGTGTGTCAGACGCTTCCGAAACTTGTTCAGCCTTATCCTGCTTTGTCACGATTCGAGAAGGCGGAGCGACTGGCTAAGCTGACTGGTCAGCAGCTCGAAACCATTGAGTTGATATGCGACCTGCGACCAATCTTCGATGAAAATCGCAAAAGGATTGAAGGCATGATGCCCTATACACGTTTACTGGTTGTGGCCACGGGTGCGGATGGCCTGCCGATCTCTTTTGAAGCCGAGTTGACATGCCAAGATGTGCATGACTTGGCAGAGAAGGTCTCGAAGGCCAAGGACAAACTCGACGTATTACGTGAATCCTTGGAGAAATGGTTACCTAGTGGGTTGCCCGATTTACCTCTTACACGTGTCCCTCGAAAGGAATCGAGTGATGCCTGAAGTAAAAATTGCAAAAAAGTCCATATATGATAAAGAACATCGATTGCGCTCTGGTGTGTCTTCAGCGATAGAAGAAGAAAGAAGCTGGTCTTACGGCATTTACAACATCGAACACCTTGCACAAGATCAAGCAATAATACGGTTTCGACATGGGCTACAAGTAGAGGCTTACCGTAGTCTAAAAATAGATTCTGGAGATACGCAGTCCGACATATTGCACGCGTTTGAAACACGGCATTATGATCAAGATGCACTTGCAAGACTTGTCAAGGAATTGCTTAGACGGGTCATGTACACATTGTCCACGGATCGGTTTGTGGAAGATGCTGTTCTTGAGCAAGATTCACCATCGAATTCCGAAATTCCGCTTATCGAAATAGCAAATAGTAACGAACCAGTAATAGCTGACGGTCATGTTACGGAATGCGCCCCCGCGATGCTCGCGGATAAGATTCTTCATTCCAACGAAGAGAACGATTGGCCTTACCTGCGGGACTTGATCATCCTCGCCGAAGACACAGGTTTTACCCCACAACAGAGTGCTAGGCTGGCTCCGCGCCTACTTGAGCTTGCTATGCGTCATCGCGACAGCAATGACCCACAAGATAAACCGGTTGTCTGGTCGGCGATCCGTACGGGTGCATCGATGCTCCGCCTCAATGAAGCCGGGTGTCTAAGGCCGCTGCTCGATCCGGGACACTCCATCGAAACCAGTCTGGTAACGGTCAAAATGCTCGGACGCATCTTTGAGGCCCAGCCGCCGGGCAATGTGGATCAGTATCCAGAACTGGCTGCCGAGGTTTGCCAAATCGCCAAGTCGTTGCTGAACCGATATGCTATTGCGAGCAGTCAAAGCGCAGCAATGGCGCAGCTAGCTATTTATGCTCTAGCGGCAATGGCCAGCAGTAGCATACTCAGGATCACGCAATTTGTTAGGGATCTTCAGCAATCTTGGTTCACAGATCAGGTCGGACACGAATTGCGCGAGTTGCGTAAGTACTGGGATTGCCGGATCGCTATAGTTGCAACCGGGCCTCGCGAATTGTTGGTGCGCGCGATAAGGGAATTGGGTGTCGATTGATTTTATTACTTGTCCCCGGCGTATTCTATGCCCGCGTTTGATTTATCTTTAGGCCCAGAGACACTTGGACGCCACGATGTCGTAGGTGAATATACCGATAGCCGACACGGTCTCGTCAAACATGTTGCTCTTCATAAGGCGGATGATTGTATGGTCAATTACGATCAATCCGTCGATGTTGTTCACATGGGACCGCCGCTAAAACGCGACAGTATTATGAATGCGCATGTTGCGGGACGAATCCCTCTGAAGGAAAGCGAAGTTAAAAGAATCGAGGCTTGGATCGAGAAAGTCGCGGACGAGTACCAACAAGCCAACGCGACACGGAAACGGCAGTATATAATTCATCCGCCTTGGGAGGATTATCGAGATCCGAATACACAGGTGCGACGGTATCGCCGGTTCAGTTGCGCCGGATTTGTTCTTGATGCTCATAATCAAGTAGATATTGAGTTGCTCAGGATTGATGAACAATCCCTTCCAGAGGTGGACGCGCAGACTCTTCGAGAGGCATATCCCCAAATTGATGATTTGAGTACGCTCGAGCCATTTGGGATTTCAGGTGAGGGCCCTTGGCGGATTGTGTTGGCAGGGTATGTTGTCCATGCCTTGAATCGCAGCAGTGAGGAGATACGGCAAGGGCCATATCAAGCCCGAAAGGGCGACGAGCATTTCTAAACGCATATTTTATTGTTCCGGAGTCCATAGATACAAAAACTGCGGTTCGGGATGCAGCCAGTCGGCCCGCAGGTCGAGGTTGATCATGTTGAACTGGGTTGGGCCGGTGGGGGATTGGGCATAGATATTGGGTTTCCAGCCGAGGGGGCGCTTGTAGGTGACCACGCGGACGCGCTTCGCCCCGATCTTTTGTTTCACATCGACCAGTGCGTCGCGAAGCGTACCGACCCGATCGATGATCCCTAATTCCAGCGCCTGGGGGGCGGACCAGACCCGGCCATCAGCGATTTCGCGCACCTGCTTTTCGTCCAACTTAGGCCGGCCGCTGGCCACGACCTGTACGAAGCGGTCGTAAAATTGGTTGACGAGGCTCTGGAAGATTTCGCGTTCCTCGGGTTTCATCTCTCGCAAGGGCGAACCGGCGTCCTTCATCGGGCCGGACTTGATCGCATCGGCGGTGATTCCGATGCGGGACATGGTGCCGGAGAAATTAATCATCTGCATGATGACGCCCACGCTGCCGGTTACGGTGGTGGGACTGGCGACGATCTCGTCGGCGGAGCAGGCGATGTAGTATCCCCCGCTGGCGGCGACATCCATGAGGACGGCCACCACGGGCCGCTGCCCGCCGGTACGTTGCTTAAAGTGCATCACCTCCGAGTGCATCAGGTCGCTGGCCGTCACGCTGCCGCCGGGACTATTGATACGAAGAATCAAAGCTTGCGCCTGATGATCCTTGGCCGCCTTGTCCAGTTTTTCGACAAACAAGGAAACCGGGTTTTCGCCTTCGCCGAACAGGGAATGCTTCGTGTAATTAAAAAGCAACCCATCCACATCGACCAGGACAATTTTGGTCGGCGACCAGCCGCCCTCGTCGATCAAAATCTCCTCCTCCAATGATTTATCCACCGGAACCGGGGTGATCTTGTAGGCCACCGGTTCACAGCCGACAAGCAGGCCGAGAGTAAACAAAATTACGGTAATCGATGCCAAACGAATCACAAATGTGGCTTTCAAGGTCATACTCCTTGCAAAGGTATAACCGGCGGTTTTTCACGGCGTCAAACAATTAAAGCAGGATTATCCCCAACCGGCTTGTCGGACGCAATGATACGAACGGGTACAATGGTCAAACATGGACGGTAGGGGGGCTTTCCGTTACCATTCGCGGAAATCTTCTTCGTACCGGGCCACCGAGCCGACCGGCGGCGGGGCTTGGTTCCTTTGACTTCCCGCAAACGAGGACTGGACGCATGACGGATACCCAACCACAACTAGCCGAAAAACAGCAGCCTTGGTATCGCGGGCTGACCCGCTATCACTGGTGGGTCATGATCATAGCGATCATGGGCTGGATGTTCTGTACGATGAGCCAGCATTTTTTCACGCTGGGGCGCGGGCCGGCCATGCAGCAGATATTAAAAAATGATCCGGTCGTTCCCGGCCTGGAGATGCTGGGCGAGAGCCCCCTGCGTCATTATACGGCCGCCGACCTTGACGTTCTGGTCGCCGCGGGCACCTTGAGTGCCAAGGAAAAAACCCAATTGCTAACCGACTCGAAAGGCGTGGCGAAAGCGCATGCCAGTCGCAAGGAAGTGGCCACGGTCATCGGTCGGCACGTGCTCTGGCCGGCCTGGGTTGAACGAGGTAAACAGAAACTGGACGAGGAGCGGATTACGTATGATTCCTTCGGTCGGGAAGAATTGCAGACCCTCGTGGATAAGAAAGTGCTTTCCAAGGAAGCCGCGGACCGGCATTTGAAGGAGAACCCAGAGGGCGCGTTGACCAGATCCGAACTGGCTGGGCATATCGGCTTTGAATTGGCCAAGGCCCGGGCGGACGCGGCAGGTGACAATGCCACCTTTATTTTCGTGATGGGATGGGCCCTCGGCGGATTAATCTTCGGCTGGGTGGGCGATTCGTTGGGCCGGGCTAAGACGATGGGCCTGACCATTGTTATTTATGCACTATTTACCGCGTTGAACGGGTTGGCCCAGACTGAATTACAATTCAACATATTTCGTTTCCTGGCCGCCCTCGGTGTTGGTGGAGAATTCGCCGCCGGAGCTGCTCTGGTGGCGGAGACGATGCCCGACCGATCACGACCGGCCGCTCTCGGGGCCATGCAGGCCATGTCCGCCGGCGGCAATATGCTGGCGGCGGTTCTGGGCATGTTGGTTTTGCCGTTACTCGGGTGGCGCTGGCTGTTTGCCTTCGGAGCTTTTCCGCTTCTCGTGGCTCTTCTGGTCTTTCTCAAACTGCACGAGCCGGAAAAGTGGAAAGAAGCTCGTCGCAAATGGCTGGCCGAGCGGGCCGCGGGAACCACCAATAAGCTTGCTTCCTACGGCGGAATTATTCAGGATGCCCGCTGGCGACATCGGGCCGTCATCGCGCTTTTACTTGGAGTGGTCGGGGTCGGAGGTCTTTGGGGCGTGGGCTTTTTCACACCGGAACTGAACCGGATGATCGCCCGAGATTATTCACCGGAAAGGGCGGAAGGGTTCGTCTCTCAGGCGTTTTTCCTGCAGCAACTGGGGTCTTTCTTCGGTATCAGCGCGTACACGATATTGTCATTGCGCATGGGGCGGCGGCCGGCCTTCGCGTTTTTCTTTATCGTGGCCTTTGTGGTGGTGTCCTACACGTTTCTATATGCCGACACCATCTGGGAGGCCTATCTGCTGGCTCCGCTGGTCGGCTTTGTAACCCTGGGGCCTTTCGGCGGGTATGCGATCTATTTCCCCGAGCTGTTTCCGACACGACTGCGTTCCACGGGTACCGGTCTCGGTTACAACGTCGGGCGGTTTTTGGCCGCCTTGGTCCCCTCCTTCAAGGCCAAGCTGAAGGAGATGTTCATGGCCGGTACGCTGGTTTTACCTTTGCTGCCTTCGGCCGTGGGTAATGCCGAACAGGCCATCCGTTACGGTTCGTTCCTGATGATTTTTATCTACATTGTCGGCTTGGTCGTGCTGATCTGGGCGCCGGAGACCAAAGGTCAGCCGCTGCCGGAGGATTGATCCGGTTCGGGTTACGAACACTCGGCTTGCAAACCCCAACCGCCAGGCCGGGGCCGTCGATGTCAGCAATGCGGAGCGATGCTCTTCATGCCCATGGGTGGCCTTCTGCTTGGTTGGCCATGAAGGCCGCTGATTAATGTTGAAATGCGCGGAAGAGGGACGGCCCAACACGGAGACTGAGCATGCACTGTGCAAGCGATGCCCATTCTTACACTATGTGGTTAAAGATAGGTTGGATCGGGACGGCCTTGCTGGCTTCGACAACCGAATCGCTTGCGGAAATCAGTCTCTATGTTTCTCCGCGAGGTCAAGCGAACTGGTCGGGTGCTTTATATGAACCGAATATCGGCCGTTCCGACGGGCCATTACCGTCTCTTTACGCCGCCCGGGATCTGATTCGCGCACACCGGGAAAAAGGTGAATGGAGGAATGAGGCCATCACCGTTCTTTTGCGCGGTGGCACATATTACCTGTCCGAGACGCTGGTCTTTGAACCCTGTGATTCCGGCACGAAGGATAAGCCCATCACCTATGCCGCGTATCCGAATGAAACACCGGTTATCAGCGGCGGACGAGCGCTCACCGGCTGGCAGAGCGGCGAATTCAACGGCCAGCCCTGCTGGAAGCTGGAAATTCCCGAGGTCAAACAAGGCGGATGGTATTTCCGGCAACTGTTCGTCAATGGTCAGCGACGAACGCGAACCCGTGTGCCGAAAGAGGGGGTTTTCTTCTTCACCGGCGCGCGGGAAAGCGACAGCCCCGGCAAGGAGAAGGACATTTATGATGAAGCCACCTTTCGGCCGGGCGACCTGCGCAACTGGTCGAACCTCGGGGACATCGACGTGATCACCCTTCAGCAGTGCGATTCGTCGCATTCGATCATGCGGGCGGTGGACGAACGGAACCACATTGTCAAATTCGCGAAGCGTACGTATTTGAAGCCGGGAGGAAGAAAACGAACCGAGGAGTATTCCCGCTATTATGTGGAAAACGTGCGGGAAGCGTTCGAAACGCCGGGGCAATGGTATCTGGACCGTCCGACCGGCACGCTGTATTACCTGCCTCTGCCCGGGGAAGAGCCGGATAAGACTACGGCGATCGCACCGCGGGTGGATATACTCCTCAAGGTAGCCGGTGATGCGCAAAAGCACGCACCGGTTCACGATCTTATCATTCGGGGCCTGAGTTTCCGACATACCAACTGGCACATGCCGCCGGATACCCATTATTGCCAGGCGGGACAGGCCATGCATCGCACCCCGCCTTGCGGGGCCGTGCAACTCCAGGAGGCCGTCGATTGCCGGATCATCGATTGTGTCATCGCTCAGGTTGCGGCCTACGGCATCGAGCTGACCGCCGGGTGCAAAAATAACGAGATCGTCGGGTGCACCCTGACCGATCTCGGAGCCGGGGGGATCAAGGTCGGCCAGGACAGTAGCCATACGACAATCACGAATAACGAGGTTAGCGACGGCGGGCGGATTTACCCCGATACGATCGGCATCTGGATCGGACGCACCGGTGACAACGTGGTTTCTCACAACCATATTCACCATCTTTATTACACCGGGATATGCGTCGGCTGGAACTGCGGTTATATGCCCACGCCGGCGGTCCGTAATCTTGTCGAATACAATCATATTCATCACATCGGCCAAGGGCTGCTCAGCGACATGGGTGGCATCTACACGCTCGGCGTTTCTCCCGGAACGGTCATTCGTAATAATTTGATCCACGACGTGGAATCCTATGATTTTGGGGGGTACGGCCTCTACAATGATGAAGGCAGCAGTCACATCCTTCTGGAAAATAATATCGTCTATCGCACTTCCGACGCCGGCTATCATCTGAACTATGGACGGGAGAATATCATCCGCAACAATATATTCGCTTACGGTCGGACGGAAACCGTTGATCGCACGGCGCAGGAAGACCATTTGTCCTTCACCTTCGAGCGGAACATCGTGTATACCAACCTTTCGCGCGTTTTCGACGGAGAGTGGCGCTGGGACAAGGGCAATTTCCGGATGGATCACAATCTTTATTGGCGCGCAGGCGGTCAACCATTTGATTTTCCCGGCGACCGCAATCTCGAACAATGGCGGCAGCGGCAGGGGCAGGACCAGAACTCGCTGGTGGCCGATCCGTTGTTCGTCGATCCGCAAGACGGCGACTTCACCCTGAAACCCGGTTCACCGGCGGAGAAGATCGGTTTCGTGCCGATCGATACCAGCAGGATCGGTAGGTTGAAATGATGAACGTTATTATCGTTCGTATTTACTGAAAGGCTGTTTGTTAATCCGGAGAAAATCATGCAACGAACAAGTGGGCGGAAAATGAATTGGGAACGACGGCTTGTGGGAACGGCTTTGACGGTGCTGATGGGCATAACCGGGCAGGCCTTGGCCGAGATTGTTTTGCATGTGTCCCCGCAAGGCCAGACCCAATGGTCCGGTGGATTGGCCGAGCCGAATGCCGACCGTTCGGACGGTCCGTTACCGTCCATACAAGATGCCAGGGATTCGATCCGAAAACTCCGCGCCAAGGGCGTATGGAAGGATGAAGCCGTCACGGTCTATCTGCGTGGGGGCACGTATTTTCTTCCCGAAACGCTCATTTTCGAGCCGCGGGATTCGGGCGCGCACGGCAAACCCGTCACCTATGCCGCCTACCAGAACGAAACCCCGATGATCAGCGGCGGGCGGGTGATTACCGGCTGGCGCAAGGCGGAGGTCAATGGGAAACCCTGTTGGGCGGCCGATATCCCGGAGGTCAAGGAAGGCAAGTGGAATTTCCGGCAACTATTCGTCAACGGGCAGCGTCGCCTGCGTCCGCAGATACCGGAAAAGGGTTGGTACAATTTCGCCAGCATTCCGCCCCATAGCGAAAGATATTTGAAGCGCGAAGGGGTGCGCGACCAAAAGAATCAGAACGACCGAGCCTGTTACCGGCCGGGAGACGTGAAAAATTGGCACAATCTATCCGACGTGGAATTCGTCCACCTGATGAGCTGGGACGAGGCCCATTTGTTTGTAGCGTCACTGGATGAGTCGAGCCGTACCATCGAGTTCACCCAACCCAGTTATCTGGGGGTCGATCTTACCATTAAGGACGATAAAAGCGGTCGCTATTACATGGTCAACGTGCGTGAAGCCCTGAATCAGCCTGGACAATGGTATCTCGATCAGGCCGGCGGCACGCTGTATTATCTGCCCATGCCGGGCGAAACTGCGGACAACACCACGGTTATTGCCCCGCGATTGGACGAGCTGATGTGCGTACTCGGCGAGGATCCGGAAAATCCTCTGGAAGAGAGAAACAGGACTTACTGGAGCGGGCCACGCCTTGTTCGCAAAGGGCCGAAACCCCTCCCGACACAATATTTACATTTCAAGGGCCTGACGTTCCAGCATAACAACTGGTTCCTGCCTTCCGATCAGTCCGCCGGTGGGCAGGGTATGGCCCGTTTGCCCGCCGCCATATTTTTCCTGAACGCCTCCGGCTGCCAAATCGCCGATTGCGTCGTCTCGCAGGTATCGAATTGGGCGATTGAGCTCGGCGCCGAATGTCATGACAACGTGATTTCCGGCTGTATCCTGACCGATCTGGGGGCCGGCGGAGTCAAGCTGAACGAGGACAGCCACCATAACACGGTCACCGATTGCGAGGTGTTCAATGGCGGGCTGATTTTCCCCGGCGCGGTCGGCGTCTGGGTTGGGCATAGCTGGGCCAATACGGTGTCCCACAATCATATTCATCATCTTTATTACACCGGGATCAGCGTGGGTTGGGTTTGGGGTAATACCCGGCCAAGCAAGGCGGCCTGCAATATCATCGAATACAATTATATTCACGATATCGGTCAAAAGCTGCTCAGCGACATGGGCGGAATCTACACGCTCGGTTCCTCGCCCGGCACCATCCTGCGCTACAACCTGATCCACGACGTGGAGGGGTTCGTCTATGGCGGCAATGGCCTGTACAACGACGAGGGTAGCAGCTTCATCCTGATGGAGAATAACATCGCCTACCGGTGCAACGACAGTGCCTATCATCTGAACTACGGCAAGGCCAACATTCTGCGCAATAACATTCTAGCCTTTGCCGGGCGGGCCGAGGTGACCAGTTCCGACCGACAAGGACAACCCCCCGTGGTCATCGTGGAAAGAAATATCATCTACAGCGATCAGCAGGCCGGGGCCTTTGGCGACCTGCCGCGCATGCATGCCTTTGCCGACATGTGGAAGGGGAAGAATTATACGTTTGACTACAATCTTTACTATATGACCGGCGGAAGGAAATTTGACTGGCCCGGTGATCGTACCTTCGAGCAGTGGCAGGAGTGGACCGGCCAAGATAAACACTCGCTTATCGCCGACCCGTTGTTTGTCGATCCGCAAAAGGGTGACTTCACTCTCAAACCCGGTTCCCCGGCCGAGAAAATCGGTTTCGTGCCGATCGACACCAGTAAGATCGGCCGGTTGAAAAGCAAATAATCATCGCCCAAGGAGTAGAAACATGAAGACATTAAGCTTCGGTTTTGTGTTCGGGATAAGCCTCTGCTCCTTGTTTATCTGTTCCTATGTGGATGCCGCGACGTTGTACGTCGCACCTGACGGCCGACCTGATTGGTCTGGTACGTTGCCGCAGCCGAATGCCGAGCGGTCCGACGGACCGCTACCGTCCATGATCGCCGCCCGCGATACGATCCGGGCTCGGCGGACTCAAGGACAGTGGACCGACGAGGCTATCACCGTCTATCTGCGCGGCGGCACATATTTTCTGACCGAGACGCCGGTTTTCGATCCGCGGGATTCCGGCATCACGGCCAAACCGGTCAGCTATGCCGCCTATCAGGATGAAAAACCCATTCTCAGCGGCGGCCGGCGGATTACCGGGTGGCGCAACGCGGAGATTAATGGGAAGCCTTGTTGGGCGGTTGAGCTCCCCGAGGTCAAGGAAGGTAAGTGGTATTTCCGCCAACTTTTTGTCAACGACCAGCGTCGTCATCGCCCGCGAGTGCCCGAAGAGGGGTTCTACTTTTTGACCGGGATTATCGCCGAAACGGCGGAGCAGGAGAAAATGTCCGAACATGATCGCGTTTCTTTTCGGCCGGGAGATATGAAAAACTGGCGGAACCTTACGGATATCGAATATGTTTCGATGGAAATATGGGACGAATCGCATGTGTTCCTGAAATCCGTGGACGAGACGACCTGCCAAGCCGTATTCAGCTTGCCCACCTGGCTGGGTATCCAGGCCGACGTTGAAAAGAACAAGCATTTCGGGCGCTATTACCTCAAGAATGTTTTCGAGGCCCTGGACACTCCGGGCCAATGGTATCTCGATCGGCCGACGGGCACGCTTTACTACCTTCCGCTGCCCGGTGAATCGATGGAAAACACGGAAGTGATCGCTCCCTGCCTGGATGATTTATTACACCTGATCGGCGAGCCGGAAGAAAAGGTGCATGATATCCACCTCAGAGGGTTGACCTTCAGCCACAATGACTGGTGGTTCCCGCCCGGCGAACGGCAGGGGGGGCAGGCGGCCAAGCAGGTTCCGGGAGCGGTTCTTCTGCGCCACGCCACCGATTGCCGGATCGTCGATTGCACGGTCAGTCATATATCCAATTTCGCGATTGATATGCCCACGGGCTGTCGGGAGATACTGATCACCGGTTGCACGCTGACCGATCTGGGCGGCGGCGGGGTCAAGATTGGATATCACAGCGCTTATACCAAAGCCGCGGAAATCATGGCCGGCCGAGCCCGAATCGATGACGACAGTCATCATTGCACGGTCACCGATTGCGAGATTGGTGACGGCGGGATCGTCCATCATGGGGCCGTCGGAATCTGGGTGGCCAATAGTTGGGGTAACACCATTTCCCACAATCATGTGCATCATCTGAACTACTCCGGGATCAGCGTGGGTTGGATGTGGGGTTATCGTCCCAGCCGGGCCGCGTGCAACACGGTCGAATACAATCATGTCCACCACATCGGCCAGGGAATGCTCAGTGACGGCGGGGGCATTTACACATTGGGAATCTCCCCCGGAACGGTCATTCGGAATAACCTCATCCATGACGTACAGGCCTATTCCCACGCCGGGCGGGGAATCTACAACGACGAGGGCAGCAGCTTCATTCTGATGGAGAACAATATCGTTTACCGAACCTCGCAATCCGCGTACCATTTGAATTACGGGCGTGAGAACATCATCCGTAATAATATCTTCGTATGCGAGAGCGAGGAAAACGTGACTCGCGGCGGCCAGGAGGAACATCTCTCCTTCGTCTTCGAGAAAAATATCGTGTATATCGCCGCGGATCGAATGTTCAGTGGCGCGTTCCGCTGGGACAAGGGCAACTTCAAGATGGACCACAATCTTTACTGGCGGGTCGGCGGTCGTCCTTTCGATTTCCCCGGCGATCGCTCGTTCAGCCAATGGCAGGAGTGGTTCGGCCAGGATCGGAACACGATCATCGCCGACCCTCTGTTCGTTAATCCGGAAAACGGCGACTTTCGCCTCAAGCCCGGCTCGCCGGCGGAGAAGATCGGCTTCGTGCCGATCGACACCGGCAAGATCGGCCGTCTGAGGAAGTGAAGAAGTTCGACGTTTGCATGTTGTTTCGCGAGACTGAATCATGATGAAAGAGAAAGGTATGACCATGAAAATGTTCCCGGCGCGTTGGCCGATGATGGCAGCTTGGTTATCGATAACAACAAGTCCACTTATCGCCGCCGAAAAATTCACCGCGGACTTCTTTGTTTCACCCGTCGGCGACGACACCTGGTCGGGCACCCTGGCGGAGAAAAACACCGATGCCACCGACGGTCCCTTCGCCACCTTTGCCCGCGCCCAACAGGCCGTGCGCGAGCTGCTCCGTTCCGGCCGGTCGAAACCGGTGCTTGTACTTTTTCGTGGCGGCACCTACTGGCTCACCGAGCCGATCACCTTCAGGCCGGCCAACTCCGGCACCGCCGACGCCCCGATTACCTATGCCGCCTACCCCGGCGAGCAGCCGGTTTTCAGCGGCGGACATCGCATCGATACCGAGTGGAAACGTAATGATAACGGATCGTGGACGACCACATTGAAAAGACCCGGACGCGAGGAATGGTATTTCAGGCAATTATTCGTCAACGGCCGACGGGCGATTCGGGCTCGTACGCCGAACCAGGGTTTTCTGGAAACCGATGGAGCGATCCCCGGCGTTGATCCCAAGGGCGCGGATCGCCAAGGCAGCCGCGCCCGGCGGGGATTTCGTTTCAAGCCGGGCGACATCCGGAAACGGCACCATTCCGGAGATGTCGAGGTCGTGGTCGATCACTCCTGGACCACCACCCGCCATTGGATCGAATCAATTGACGAGGTCGATCATATCGTCCGGTTTGTCAATCCAACCGGATGGCCCTTCGGATACTTCGGAAAACAACAACGATACTTTATCGAGAATGACCCCGAGGCCCTGGACGCCCCCGGCGAATGGTATCTGGACCGCTGGGAAAGTACGCTGACCTATATACCTCGCGAAGGCGAGGATGTGCCGACCGCCGAATTCATAGCCCCGCTGATCCGGCAACTGATGATTCTCGACGGCGACCACCTCAATGGCGATTATGTCCACCACCTCGGCTTCCTGAGTCTTTCCTTTCAGCACGCGGCCTGCGAGATCAATCGGGATTATTTCGGTGACGGCCAGGCGGCATGGAGCCTGTCAAAACCGGCCATCGTGGCCGATGGAACTCAATACGTTGACCTGATCGATTGCGAGGTAGCCCACGTTGGTGAATATGCCATACACTTCAATCGCGGTTGCTCGCATAATCGGATCATCAACAGTCACGCTCACGACCTTGGGGCCGGTGGAATATGCATCGGAACCACCGATAAGGATTCGCGTCCTCGTGACGTGACGGAATACAACCTCGTTAAAAATTGTCTGATTCATGACGGTGGCCGGGTGTTCCCGGCGGGGGTGGGCGTTCTCGTGGGCCGGGCCAATTATACGACGGTCTCGCACAACGAAATCTTCGACCTCGGCTATACGGGCATCTCGGTCGGCTGGAAATGGGGTATCGAAAAAGTCTCGACCTCCCACCATAACACCATCGAATACAACCACATTTACAATATCGGTAACGGCCGACTCAGCGACATGGCGGGCATCTACACCGTTGGCAAGCAGACCGGAACCGTGCTTCGCAATAACCTTATCCATGATGTCAACGCCGTTCTCTATGGCGGAAATGGGATGTACAACGACTCCCGTTGCGAGGGCGTACTCATGGAGAACAACATCGCCTATCGTTGCAACGATAGCATCTATCATCTTAATCATGGGACGTACAATGTGCTGCGGAACAACATCCTGGCTTTCGGCGGACGGGCGGAAGTAACCACCTCCAATCGCGACGATCCTCCACCGACGATCACCGTGGAGCGTAACATCATCTACACGAAGCTGCCGCGCATGCACGCTTTTGAAATGATGTGGACGGCGAAAAATTACGCGTTGGACTATAACCTGTATTATCGTGCCGGTGGAGAATCGTTTGACTGGCCCGGCGACCGCACCTTCGAGCAATGGAAGGAATGGACCGGCCAGGACAAGAACTCGATCATCGCCGATCCGCTGTTTGTCGATCCGGAAAACGGCGATTTTACCCTGAAGCCCGGCTCCCCGGCGGAGAAAATCGGTTTCGTGCCGATCGACACCAGCATGATCGGTCGATTGAAAAAGTAGCGTGGTCCGGCCCCCGCCGACGCTTGGTATCATCCCGGGCTTGAAGGTCACGGAAGTTAGATGATGAAAAATACATTACCGTTTGGGCTGATGATGGCGGTTTGGGCGTGGACATCGACAGGTTCGGTGAATGCCTCCGAACAGGTTGCCGCGGACTTTTTCGTTTCGCCTACCGGTGACGATACCTGGTCGGGCACCTTGGCGGAGAAAAACGCCGAAGCGACCGACGGCCCCTTCGCCACCTTCGCCCGGGCTCAGCGGGCGGTTCGCGAGCTTATGCGTTCCGAACGTAAGCAGCCGGTGCTTGTGCTTTTCCGTGGAGGGACATACGAGCTCACCGAGCCGATCACCCTCAAACCCGCTAACTCCGGCACGGCCAGCGCGCCGGTAACCTATGCCGCTTATCCCGGCGAACAGCCGATATTCAGCGGCGGAAAACAGATTACGACAAAATGGGAGCGTAACGAAAACGGCTCCTGGACCACCAAGGTTAAGACGACCAAGCACTATGAATGGTTTTTCCAACAGCTTTTCGTTAACGGCCGGCGGGCCATCCGGGCCCGTACCCCCAACGACGGTTATTTTTATACGGAGGGCACTCTGCCGGGACTCGATCCGAAGAACAAGGATCGCTACGACGACCGCGCCCGCCAGGGTTTCCGCTATAAGCCGGGCGACATCCAGCGTTGGCAATATCCCGGCGATGTTAACGTGGTGGTCTTCCACTCCTGGACCGTCTCACGACACTGGATCGATTCGATCGATGAGACCAATCACATCATCCGCTTTACCAACAAAACCGGCTGGCCTTTCAGTTTCTTTGAAGAGAAGCAACGCTACTACATCGAAAATTGCCCCGAGGCCCTTGACGCTCCTGGCGAATGGCACCTGGACCGTTGGGCGGGCACCCTGACCTATATCCCCCGCGCGGGCGAGGATGTACCGACCGCGGAATTCATCGCCCCCGTTCTGCACCAACTGATGGTCTTCGACGGCGATCGAGTCAACGGGGAATATGTGCAACATCTCCATTTTAAGGGTCTGGCTTTCCGCCATACCTCCTGGGAGATCAGCCGGGAGCAATGCGGCGATAACCAAGGATTCGCGAATCTGGCCTCGGCCATCTCCGCAGACGGAACCCGGTATGTTGAATTTACCGATTGTGAAATAGCCCAGACCGGCGAGTATGCCATCCATTTCAATCGCGGCTGTTCGCATAACCGTTTCGTCAACGGCCATCTTCACGATCTTGGGGCCGGCGGAGTCCGTATCGGAACGACGGATCGGGAACTGTCTCCCCGGGACATCAGCGAACATAACGTCGTCGACAATTGCCTGATCCACGATGGCGGACAGGTATTCCCCGCCGGGATCGGTGTACTCGTGGGTAAAGCCAGCTATACGACCGTGTCCCACAATGACATCCATGATTTTGACTATTCGGGTGTAAACGTTGGGTGGCACTGGGGTTATGAAAAATATCCTTCGGCTCATCACAATATCATCGAATTCAATCACATCTACAACATTGGTCGCGGCCGGCTCAGCGACATGGCCGGCATTTACACCCTCGGCAATTCGCCCGGGACCGTATTGCGTAACAACCACATCCACGACGTACAGGCCATGATCTACGGCGGAAACGGCATGTACAACGACTCTCTCTGTGCTCATGTGCTAATGGAAAACAACATCGTCCATCGCTGCAACGACAGCGCCTATCATCTCAATCATGGAACGTACAATGTTCTGCGAAACAATATTCTTGCTTTCGCTAAAACGGCCGAAGTGACCACCTCCAACGGAGACGATCCGCCCCCGACCATCACCGTCGAGCGAAACATTATTTACACGACTCTGCCGCGCATGCACGCCTATGAAATGATGTGGAAAGCGAAGAACTACGCGTTCGACTATAATCTGTACTATCGGACCGGCGGAGAATCGTTTGATTGGCCGGGTGATCGGACCTTTGAACAGTGGCAGGAGTGGACGGGACAGGATAAACATTCGATCATCGCCGACCCGCTCTTCGTCGATCCGGAAAACGGCGATTTTACCCTGAAGCCCGGCTCCCCGGCGGAGAAAATCGGTTTCGTGCCGATCGACACCAGCATGATCGGTCGATTGAAAAAGTAGCGTGGTCCGGCCCCCGCCGACGCTTGGTATCATCCCGGGCTTGAAGGTCACGGAAGTTAGATGATGAAAAATACATTACCGTTTGGGCTGATGATGGCGGTTTGGGCGTGGACATCGACAGGTTCGGTGAATGCCTCCGAACAGGTTGCCGCGGACTTTTTCGTTTCGCCTACCGGTGACGATACCTGGTCGGGCACCTTGGCGGAGAAAAACGCCGAAGCGACCGACGGCCCCTTCGCCACCTTCGCCCGGGCTCAGCGGGCGGTTCGCGAGCTTATGCGTTCCGAACGTAAGCAGCCGGTGCTTGTGCTTTTCCGTGGAGGGACATACGAGCTCACCGAGCCGATCACCCTCAAACCCGCTAACTCCGGCACGGCCAGCGCGCCGGTAACCTATGCCGCTTATCCCGGCGAGCAACCCATTTTCAGCGGGGGCAAGTCCATCGGTACCGGCTGGACAAAGAATGATGACGGTACCTGGACCACTCTGGCCGAGAAAGCCAAGCATTATGACTGGGCGTTCAGTCAGCTTTTCGTCAACGGAAAGCGGGCGGTCCGGGCTCGTACGCCTAACAGAGGATTTCTTCACACCAAGGGAATTATTCCGGGCATGGATCCGCACAAGGAGCATCGTTACGATAACCGCTCCCGCCAGGGATTCCGATTCAAGCCTGGGGATATTGAAAGATGGTTACGCCTGGAGGATGCCAATGTGACCGTCTATCATTCCTGGACGACCTCGCGCCATTGGATCGCCTCCCTTGACCTGGAAAAGTACATTGTGACATTCACCAACCGTTCCGATTGGCCTATTGGTTTCTGGGAGGAGACAGACCAGCGATATTTCGTTGAGAATGTTCGGGAAGCCCTTGATGCTCCCGGCGAATGGTACCTCGACCGCTGGACCGGGCATGTGACCTATATGCCCCGGGAGAACGAGGATATCGCCACCGCTGTGTTCGTCGCCCCGAAACTTCACCAATTGGTGATAATTGACGGAGATCCCGTCAATGGCGATTATGTTCAGTACATCGCCTTGAAGGGATTATCCTTTCAACATGCCTCCTGGGAGATTGACCGGGCTACCTGCGTTACAAGTCAGGGAATGGCCGGCCTTGCCTCGGCCATTACCGCCGACGGAGCTCGACACATCGAGTTCGAGGATTGTGAAATAGCTCACGTCGGTGAATACGCTATCCATTTCAACCGCGGATGCTCACGCAACAGAATCGTCAACTGTCATGTACACGATCTCGGGGCCGGTGGAGTACGCATCGGGGTCACTAAGAGGATGCCGGCTTCCTACGAACTGAGTGAACACAATGTAGTCGAAAATTGCCTTATTCACGATGGCGGACATGTGTTTCAAGGGGGCATCGGCGTTCTCATAGGTAACGCCAGCTATACGAGGGTGGCCCATAACGACATCTTCGATTTCGATTATACGGGCATATCGGTCGGTTGGGAGTGGAGTCGCAGGGATTACACTTTTGCCGATTACAACATCATCGAATGCAATCGTATCCATAACATCGGTCGTGGCCAACTCAGCGATATGGCGGGTATCTACACGCTGGGCCGAGCTCCTCATTCGTGCCTAAGATACAATCTTATTCATGATGTCCAGGGGAATCTATACGGTGGTAACGGCCTTTATAACGATGCTTACAGTCATGGTTATCTAATGGAGCAAAATATCGTCTATCGGTGCAGCGACACCGCCTATCATCTCAGTCGGGGGACGGCCAATGTGCTGCGGAATAATATCCTGGCCTTCGGCGGACGGGCCGAGGTGACCACCTCTAATCGCGATGATCCTCCGCCAACCATCACCGCGGAGCGAAACATCATCTACACGAAGCTGCCGCGCATGCACGCTTTTGAAATGATGTGGACGGCGAAAAATTACGCGTTGGACTATAACCTGTATTATCGTGCCGGTGGAGAATCGTTTGACTGGCCCGGCGACCGCACCTTCGAGCAATGGAAGGAATGGACCGGCCAGGACAAGAACTCGATCATCGCCGATCCGCTGTTTGTCGATCCGGAAAACGGCGATTTTACCCTGAAGCCCGGCTCCCCGGCGGAGAAAATCGGTTTCGTGCCGATCGACACCAGTCTCATCGGACGGAGACGAAATAGCGACAAGAAATGATGTATGGTTTATGATCTGTTGCGTGGTAACCCGGTTCCATGCCGGTATACGCGACGTTTTAGGAGACAATGGGGGAGATGATGATGTTGCATCGCGAATTGATCATTGGGATGACGCTTGCCCTGGCATGTGGATCGGCCGAGGGCAGCAACCTGTTGCGTTTCAAGGATGGCTCCATCCGCGTACTGGGCACTTTCGAGGCATGGGGATACCAGATACCCTCCTGGCCGGAGGTGCCCGGCGATGAATTGGCCTTCGATGATCTATTGCGGCCGAAGGTCGTGCAAGGAATTAATTCCGTCGGTTTCAACCTGCACGACCCTGCTCGTGGCGCCACGTTTTTCCGCCCGGACGGAGAACCGGCCGACAACGCCATCGAGGGAAAGTTTGCCCGAATGGCGGGTTCCATGCGCTACCATATTATCGCGATGTTCGTTAATCCCTTCTCCTCCGATCCAGAAGCCTGGCTTGCCTCGCCCGCCGCCTACCGAACGGCCGTCAAGGTTGCGGCCAAGGCTGTTCCCGAATGGCATAGCGCCATTCTCGTGATCGGAGACCCGTTCAGCGACAAGCCCTGGCCCGCCGAGGCCCCCTTAGCCCTTAACGATCCGGCCGTGATTATTGAACTGGCCGGTCTGATCAAAGAATCGCATTCGGACATTCTCCTCGCGGTGCCAGCCGCCTCGTTCCCGGCGGCCGATAAGAATCATTGGCTCTATGTTACCTCCTCGGTGGATGCCTTGACGAAACAGGTACATTCTTTGTCACAACCTCAACCCTCAAAGGTCGTGGTTCAAGATGTGCTTGCCATCCCCAAAGAGCGTTTTTTCGTTCCCGTTTTGGTAAACACCGCTGCTCCAACGGCAATGGATGTGTTTCTGAAGCGTGTGGAGGAAACACGGTTGGCCGTTCGCCTGTCAGAATCCACCTCTACCCCTGCTCGGGAACCGGTTCGCTTATCGCCTGAGGAAGAAAAGGAGGGGTGGCAATTGCTCTTTGATGGCCGGACCCTGAACGGCTGGACGACGCTCCTGCCCGATGCCGGGGGATGGGTGGTGCAGGACGGCTTATTGCACTGCACGGGACAGTCCGGCCCCTGGCTCCGCACCCGTCAGGCTTTTGATGACTTCATCCTGCGATTCGAATTCAAGATTGAACCCAATGGCAACAGCGGTGTCTTCCTGCGCGCCCCGCTCGACGGCCGTGCTTCCCGGTTCTCGATGGAAATGCAGATATTCGGCAAGCAGCCGGCCGCCCCGGACAAACGGGATTCCACGGGGGCCATCTATTCCGTACTGGCCCCGCTGGAAAACACGGCCAACCCGCCCGGCCAATGGAACGATGCGGAGATCGTCTGTCGCGGCTCTGGGGTGACCATTCGTGTCAACGGCCGATTGGCCCAGGATTTCGACATGAACGACGTGCCCGAACTGAAAAACCGCCTGCGACGCGGTCGTATCGGTCTGCAAGATCACGGCAATAAAGCCTGGTTCCGCGATATCCGTATTAAAACGCTGAGTCACACACCCGCTTCGCCAAATAATGGGGAATGATATGCGCAAAATCGCATCCATCACTCTTTTTGTTTTGGCAGGCAATGCGTGGGGGGCCACGTTATACGTCTCCACCGATGGCCGGGCTGATTGGTCGGGCACCTTGGCCGCCCCGAACGCCGATCATTCTGATGGTCCGTTGCCCTCGATCTCCGCGGCCCGTGATACAATCCGCAACCGCAGATTTCATGGGCAATGGCTCGACGAGACGGTCACCGTGTGGATTCGGGGAGGAACCTACTTTCTCGACGAGCCGCTTGTCTTTGAAGCTCAGGATTCCGGCACGCCCGACAAGCCGATCATCTACGCCGCGTATGAAAAGGAAACACCCGTCATCAGCGGTGGACGACTCCTCACCGGTTGGCGCGTCTCCGAACTGAACGGTAAGACCTGCTGGATGCTCGATATACCCGAAGTCCGTCAAGGTCAATGGTACTTCCGTCAACTCTTCGCCGCCGATCGCCGCTGTCTCCGCGCCCGGCTTCCTCGTGAGGGATTTTTTCGCTTCACCGGAACACCCGAGCCGACGGCCGGCACCAACAGTTTTACCGGCCAGCGACAGGTCAACTTTCGGCCGGGCGATATCCGCGATTGGAGGAATCCGAATGACATCGACGTCGTTTCCCTCCAATCGTGGGTCGAAGCCCGCATGCCCATTGCCGAGGTGGACGAAAGCCGTAATCTCGTCCGGTTCATGCGCAGCAGCCGTGCCCGGCTCGCCGATCCGATCTCGAAAACCTTTTCCCGTTATTACATCGAAAACGTTTTCGAGGCCCTCGATGAGCCCGGGCAGTGGTATCTGGATCGCCCAACGGGCACCTTGTATTATCTGCCCCGACCCGGTGAAACGCCGGAGCAGACCACCATCATCGCTCCGCGTTTGCCCCGGTTGCTTACCCTGATCGGCTTCAATGATCTGCGCAACTGGTCCGTTCACGATCTGCACTTTCAGGGCCTGACCTTCAGTGATGCCGAATGGTGGCTGCCATTCAATATGTCCTTGCCGGGGGACCAGGGCGACTGGCTGGTGCCCGGCGCGATCTTTCTTCAAAACGCCAAGAACTGCCGTTTCACCGCTTGCGCGGTTAAGCACATATCCAGTTACGCCTTTGAAATAACCTTTGGTTGCGAGGATAACCTGGTGGAAGACTGTATCCTCACGGACCTCGGTGCCGGTGGGATTAAAATCGGGCCGCAAGGTGTTCGCACGACGGCCGCCAGCAACGAAATCGGCCCTGGTGGGTTGATCTTTCATAGCGCCGTCGGCATTTGGATCGGCGACAGTTGTCACAACACCGTTGCCCATAATCACGTTCATCATCTTTACTATTCCGGAATCAGCGTCGGTTGGACGTGGGGTTACGGCCCGAGCAAATCCAATCATAACATCATCGAATACAACCATGTCCACCATATCGGCCAGGGTTGGCTCAGCGACTTGGGTGGTATTTACACGCTCGGCATTTCCCCCGGGACCGTGGTCCGCAACAATCTCGTCCACGATATCGAGAGCGCCGAGCATGACGGTTACGGAATCTATAACGACTCCGGAAGCAGCGAAATCCTGATGGAAAACAACATTGTCTACCGCACGACGGACGCCGGATACCATTTGAACAACGGCCGTGACCTTACGATTCGGAACAATATCTTCGCCTACGGAAAGAACGAGGACATTTCTCGCGGCCCTAATCAGGCTCATTTTTCCACACTGTTCGAGCGAAATATCGTGTATACAACCATGCCGCGCGTGCTGGGCGGCGAATACATGTGGATGGATGACAAATACCGGCTTGATTATAATCTGTACTATCGCGAGGGGGGGCAATGGTTCGACTTCCCGGGGGATCGCGACTTGGCCCAGTGGCGGGAATGGCGCGGGCAGGACAGAAATTCGCTGATCGCCGACCCGCTCTTCATGGACCCGCGAAACGGTGACTTCCGCCTGAAACCCGGCTCTCCCGCGGAGAAAATCGGCTTCCAACCCATCGATGCCGATAAGATAGGTCCATTGAGGAAGCCGTAGGGGAATAATGAAGACGAGGCGTGTTCCTCGCGAAGTCACGATATCTTGCTCGCAAAATATCGGAATTGACCAGGAGTAGGTTTGTTTCATGAAATCCATGTTACTCAACGGCTCGGATTGGATTCTTTCCGGTTTTTGGCCTAGCCAGCGGTATTTCTTCGCCGCCCGGGAATTAGAAAGCTCTTGCCCGGCGCCGATCCCCGACCTGCCCGCCACCGTGCCCGGTGCGATCCACGTCGACCTGCTCCGTGCCGGCCTGATCCCTGATTGGAACAACGGCCTCGACGCCGCCAAGTCCGAATGGGTCAACAATCGCGAATGGTCTCTGCGCCGAATGGTTACCGTCCCGCACGATTTTGACGGGCAACTCACCCTCGAATGTGACGGACTGGACTACTCCGGCCAAGTCCGCGTCGACGGTCGCAAGATCGCCGATTTCGCGGGTACCCACCCGCGACATCGTTTTGCTTTGAACGAATACGTCAATCCCCGGCAGACTTTCCAACTGGAGTTCTTCTTTCATGCATCGCCTCAACTCGACGGCAGTTTCGGTTGCACCAGCCGAAACCGCATCTTCAAGCCGCGGTTTGGCTACTCCTGGGACTGGTGTGCGCGGGTGATAAACATCGGTATCTGGCAGGATGTTCGGCTGGTATCGCGCGGGGCGGCCGCCTTGGCCGACCTGCGGGTATTACCTCGCGTTGACGACGATCTGGACACGGGCCGCTTGCATATTGCCGGGCGGGTAGAAGGTAATGCGTCCGCGTTACGCTATCGCCTCTGTGACGAGCGCGGTGTTGTCGTCCTGAACGGCAAGCACCCGATCGACCATGAAACGCTCGATATGACCCTGGAAGTCGGGTCGGTCAAGCTTTGGTGGCCGGTAACTCACGGGTATCAACCGCTGTATCACTTAACCCTGGAACTACTGGATCACAATGGCCGGGTCAGCGATGCCCTGGAGCGAACCGTAGGATTCAAGCACGTTCGCTGGCTGAGGAATCCGGGTGCCCCGACCGACGCTCTCGCTTACCTCTGCGAGATCAATGGCCGTCCTGTTTTCCTGCGCGGAGCCAACTGGGTACCCCTTTCACCTTTCTACGGGGCCCCGACCGCTCAACATTACGGTGCTTTCCTTCGTCTTTACCGGAACATGAACGCCAATTTGCTTCGCGTCTGGGGAGGCGGCATCCTTGAGCGCCCCGCGTTTTATGAGCTGTGTGACCGACTCGGCCTGCTGGTCTGGCAGGAATTGCCTTTAAGCTCCTCCGCCGGTGAAAGCTATCCCCCCGACGATCCTGAAAGCACCGAGGAGTTCCTTCGGATCGCGACCGACTACGTCGAGCGACGTGCCCATCATGCCTGCCACCTGCTCTGGTGCGGGGGCAACGAATTGCAGCAACGTGACGTTCATGACAAACTCGGTATCGGCCACCCCATCCAGCCGACCCATCCGCTCCTGTGGCAGGTTAAGCGGCTGATCGAACAGCTCGATCCCGGCAAGCGGTTCCTGCACACTTCCCCAACCGGTCCGCGGCTGTGTGCTTATGTCGAGGAATTTGGGAAGGGACTGCATCATCACGTACATGGCCCGTGGGAGAACAAGGCTTTCACCGAACGCTTTACCTACTGGAACGGAGATGACGCTCTGCTGCGAACCGAATGCGGTGCGCCCGGCTGCTCATCCCTGTCCGCCCTGGAGCGCCACCGAGGTGATCAGTCCCTGTGGCCGCCGCGTTTTCCCAACGCCCATTGGCTGGTACCCGCGGCCGCGTGGATACCGTGGAATGATGTGCGTCGGGATTTCGGCGACCTGCCCGACGAGCCTGGGCAGTTACCCGTCGTGGTCAAGGCTTCCCGGTACTTGCAGGCCGAGAGTTATCGCTACGCCGCCGAGTCCTGCCGCCGCCGTTTTCCTCGATGCAGCGGCTTCGTGGTCTGGATGGGGCATGATTGCATGCACTGCACGGCCAACAATTCCCTGATCCAGATCGATGCCTCCACCAAGCCCGCCTACGACTGGCTCCAACGCGCCTTCGCGGGCACCCATGTGACCATGAAGCACGAAACCTTCAGCTACCCGGCGGGTCAGCCGGTCGCCTTCGAGGTCTGGGTGTGCCGCGATCATCTCCCCTCGCGTAACGAGGGCACCTTGACCGCCCGACTCCGAACTCTCGATGGAAAGATCGTCGAGGAATGGACCGGCCCGGGCGCCAATAACGCGGTCGCGGTGTGGCCTGGGGTTACCCCTGTCGAAGTGCCCGCCGAGTATGGGGCGTTGTGGCAGCGGGGGCCCGCCGCGGTGCCGGTGGCGCAAATATCCTTCACCTCGCCCGTTTGCCCCGAGCGGCTCTTCGTCATCGAGCTTCAGTGGTTGACGAACGAAGTCGTAGCCACCAACCGTTACTTGCTCAGTCAGCAAACGGAACACGCCCTGGCCCCGCTCTTGCGCCTTCCCGACGCGGTGCTCTCATGCGATCTTGAAAAGGCCGGCGAGGTTTCGGTTCACAACCCAGGCCCCATCGCGGCTGTCGGTGTTCGTCTGACTTCCTCGGTACCCGGCGTGGCTCTGCTCACCGACGCGGGTCATTTCATTCTCTTCCCCGGCGAATCCCATGTCATTCGCTATGAAACCGTCGCCATCGACGCCCACCCTCCCGGCCGCCCATCCCTGGCCCGTCCCCCCGCGCCCCGTGTCGAATGGTTCAACGCCCCATAGCCCGTAAAAAGATAGGGCGTGCTATTGCACGGTATGTGTATAGCGACCATGTAATTAGAACCCGGAGCGGGAGCGACGGGTCGACGTAGTATAGCGTATCGAGCACCGGAGAGTTGTTCTTCTTCGGCCACAAGCTTCACCGCCGCGGCCCGCCCAGGCCCGGATCTGCTAGGCCCCGCTCGCCAAGGCGGAGCCTCGCGAAGCCTGGCCGTGGCGAGCGAGGCAAGCGGGTAAACTGCTTTGATTGCATGAAAGAGTGGTTCTCCCGGAAACTATGTTGAACGGCGTATCCTTTGGGGATCGCCAAACATTGGCTTCTGATTGGCCGTGCCTGTGGGACTTGCATGGTCGCTAAGCACATACATTGCACGCCAATGGCCTGATAGTAGCGTCCCGACCTGCCGGATTGCACGACCGCTTTTGGCCCCCTGATGGGGCCGCGGAATGAAGCCCCGGGTGGAGCGAAACGTAGCCCGGATGGGTGGCGCCTTCAATCTCCGTACGTCAAAGGTGCACGGAGCTTGTGGGTGCCACCCGATTAGGTCGAAACGCCACCCGATCAGGTCGGAATGCTCATCGACATCTGTTACCAAAATTCCTTGCCACACTTTGACCATGAGAGAAGAAGTCGGCGTTTACAAGGCGTTTCAAACCGGCGATAATTATTTCCCTGTTTGAATCAGAAAGCTCATAGAGCTGGGTGCAATTCGACCTGATTTAGAGCCGGAGGCCATCAACGTGGAACTTTATGCTGGTATTCTGCTCGTCGCGGTCGCCGGGCTGGGGACGGGA
>CAZXSA010000036.1:0-26129 GCA_964642815.1 uncultured Planctomycetales bacterium
TGTTCGCGAGGGTGCGGCCGCGCTCGGCTCGCGGAGACTGGTGGTGCCGGCTGGATGCGGACGAAATTTACATCGACGATCCCCGGGATTTCTTAAGCCAACTGCCCGGCGATATCGATACCGTATGGACCTCGACCTTTCATTATTATTTCACCCAACCTGATCTGCAAAAATACGAAGCGGATCCGGCCGGGTTCCTGCGTACGCCGGTCACGGAGCGCTTGCGTTATTACCGAAATGACTGGTCGGAGATTCGGTTCGTCCGGCACGCGTTTCCGTTTATCTGGCGGGACCAGTGGCCGTCGTTCCGTTGCAGCGCGGCCCGCCGGCGGATTCGGTTGCGACATTATCAGTATCGAGGCCCCGAACAAATCCAAAAACGGCTGCGCCAGCGCCGCGAGGTGGCCGCCCGTACGGGAGGAAAGTTCTTCCCGCACGAATTACCCGACCGGCTGAACCTCGACGGCGAAAAAGAGTTACGAACAGCTCCCGGCGACAACACCTCTTCGGATAACCTCGAATATCTCCAGCGTGTCGTTTCCCCCGAGGGTCTGGATTACTATTCGGGCGGTTCGTATGTCGAGCGCGAAAATGACCTGCCGCCGATCCGGGGCATACGGCCGTCATGGATTCCGCCGGCGGTCTGGAAGCCGCTCTGCATCGCCAGGGCCGTCGCCGGGCGCATGCGCGGAAGCGGGGCGCGAGTTTGATTGCGGTATTCGATTAAAAATGAATCGGGGTCTATGATATCTGATACCATTTAATCGCTTGCAGGAGGTGGCGACATGCCCGAGGTTATTCGCTTCAAACCGCATCATCTCGTCGATATTTTCGTTCAGTACGGCGAGGGGATTCCCTTTACGCCCGATCAGTGCGGCAACGTGGTGCATATCATCGCTCCGCGCGTGTTGAACGATCCGGAGATCGTCGTCGAAATGGAAAGCGGGATTGACGATATATGTAAAGCATGCACCAGCAACGTGAACGGCTCCTGCGTGGATACCATCGACATCAGTTGGCGTCCGAAAGCCCCGCCGTTACGTCAGGACTGGAATCTGCTCGTTGATCGCCGATATCTGGCCCGGCTCGACCTCAAAGACGGCGACCAACTGACCGCCGGGCAATTCGCGGAGCGGGTGCGGGAATTGACCATCGAGGATTTTAATCGCGACCTGTACCCCGAATTGCCGAACGAATGGAACACCACGAAACTGAAGAACCTCAAACTCGGGGTGGGTAAGTTTCTTGACCGCCGTTGAAACACCCGCCGATGCGCTCTTTATCCAAGCCCTTGATATCACCACGGAGTTCGCCGAGAACACGGAGATGAATTGAGATATTCAGGCATAGGCAAATGACGAAGTTGCCGGCCGGGTGGCCCACCTTCTTGTACGTATTTAGTGACCATGCAATCAGAACCTGGCTCGTGCTGCGTCCGCCGCGGCGGACTTCGCAGAGCAGGAAGCGGGAGCGACAGGACGATGTATGACACAACGAGAACCGAAAAATCATCCTGCTACGGCCCCGCGCTCCCCCGCCGCGGCCCGCCCAGGCGAGGCAAGCGAGGTAAACTGCTTTGGACGCATGGTCGCCACGCACATGGTTTGACCCAGTGCCCTCGTTATCTTATACTCTGGTCATGGCAGCGAGTGGAGAATGCCGGTGCAGTACAATTTTGAATGGGATCCTAAAAAGGCGCGAAGTAACCGCCGGAAACATGGAGTAAGCTTCGAGCAGGCCGTTAGTGTTTTCCGCGATCCGAGGGCTTTGTCCATCTATGACACGGAACACAGCAACACGGAAGACCGTTGGTTAACGCTTGGACTCTCGGCGGACGATGGGCTGCTCGTGGTACATCATACATTTGAGAAAACCGGCGCATCTTCCGCTCGGGTTCGAGTCTTCTCTTCGCGCAAAGCGACGAAATCCGAACGGAAACAGTATGCGGAGTGAACCATGAGGAAAGAATACGATTTTTCCAAAGGACAGCGGGGCAAGTTTTATCGACGTGGCGCCGAGCTCAACCTTCCCGTCTATCTTGATAAAGAGGTCCGCAAGTTCGTTGAGGGAATTGCGGATAAGAAAAAACGAGACGTGTCCACCGTGGTCAATGATCTCCTCAAGTCGGATATTCGCCTGGCGGAAGCGATAAAATAAGGAGCGAAATTCCCTTCTCTTTGCAAGGTTGGACCCATTTCCCGGAATTCGATGTATCACAAACCACGGGCTTCTTCTCCGGCACTCTGATCAAAAAAATCCACTATAAACACCTCGGCGATCCGGGACGCAACTCTCGAAATATTCCCTTGCTTGCCCGCCACGACCCGCCCAGGCCCGGCTCCGCTGGGCTCCGCCGTGGCGAGCGAGGCAGGCGGGGAAACTGCTTGGGGTTTTGATTGACCATGCCGGCGGATTTTGCATGGTCGCTAAACACGTACATACGACCGGTTGCCGATCGTCTTGCAACATCCTTGCTCCCTCGATATCAGCCCGTTTTCAACGCACTTATCTCCGACCGAGAAGCCCGTTGAAAACGGGCTAAGCATGTGACATATACGAACCACCGGACCGGCCGTAAAACGACCGGCCTATCAACCCTTCAGGAAAGGCCGCTGAAGCGGCCAACAGGAATCTATGATCCAAGTTTGACAATGGTATGTCGTCCTACGATGCAGGCCATCGAAACGGTTGCGGGCTGGCGCGGTGTTCAGGCGAGGGCTTCCTCTTCGCGAAGCGTCAGGCGGTAGAGGTTCATGACCACTTCCTCGACGGCCGCCGACGAATGTTCGATCATGGAATAAACCCGCTCGGCCTGCTCGGCGCGGGCCATCTTTCGGAAACAGTTGGCGAAAGCCGCCAACCGCACCTTGCGTAACTGTTGCCGGACGGATTCGTCCGCGACCGCGTTCAACCCTTCCGGGCCGGCGGCCGCGATCCGCATGATGGCCGCCGCCTGCGGGTCGGCCAGAAAATGCTCGCGCAGGGCGTTGAGCAATAATTTCTCGTACGCACTCGCCCGGCTGTTGGCGACTCCACATTCCCGCGCGATCTGACGAAGACTGATCCGCTCCTCCTCGCGCGTGACCATCAACCGATCGGCCACCACCCGCCGCATGACGAAACCGGGATGCCGTCGCGGCCAACGTCGCGCGTCCATATCCTTCAACGCCCGGCGTAGCGCCTCCTCGAACCGGAGACGCAGGAGATGCCGCAAGGTCTCGCCCGTCCGCCCACCGGAAGGATCCGCGATCTGCATGCGCGGCGTGAGTTCCTGAAACATCGGCTCCAGCGGACCGCCTTGCCAGGGTTGACGGCGGGCGACCCAGGTTTGCGGCGGCGTCTGGATCAGGCAGAAACGCCGGTGCAAGGCGATATAAATCGCCCGGCGAATCCGCGGTAAAGCGTATGCGGCGAAGGCCCCATGCTTGTCCGCCCGGTACTGTTGGGCCGCCCGCATCAACGCCAGGCATCCCTCCTGAAAAAGATCCTCGTGTTCCTTCTGACGCATGGGCGCGGGCAACTTGCCCACCCGCGAACGCAGATGCACGCCGATCAATCCCAGATGCTCGGCCACCAGTTTTTTCTGCGGCTCATCCAGCGGCACCATCCGATGAAGCGGCCGCCCTGGCCGCTGCGGCTTCGGTTGTTTCTCCACTTTCGCCAACGCCCCGCTCGCCCGTAAATTCGTAACCATCATCTGCCCCCGTGACCCCACAAAAGACCGCACACATAATACCTAACATACACCAAACATAGGGCCGAGTCAAATACTTCGGATAAAAATGCATAAGAATTGAAGGATATTTCTAAATCATTAATTGGCTGATGGTTATGATTCCGCCAAAAGCTTCGGCGATATCCGTTCCCGGCCGGTGCGGCCGTTGATGGTAGCTTCCTGCGTCTTCAAGGATTTCCAGGCCGTTATCCGTGAGGTGATGGGTGTATTCAGTCGGCAAGGGATCGATGCTGACTGGAACCAACCGTACGGCGGCAGGTACGCGGCCATCCGCCGGCTTTGGCAGATTGATATTCCAACAGGGCGTCGGACTATCCGTGCTCGGCCGGTGTTTCGCGCAAATTTCCTTCACCATTCGATGAATCGCGCCGTCCGCGCCGGCTGGCGCGGTCCTCTCCGGTTGGAGCAGGGCCGCGATCACCGCCGCCGCCAGTCGGCTCGACATCGCCCAATCGTCGGGCAGGTCGGCCTTGACCAGTTGTGAGATTGCCAACGCCGGGATGCCGTGGATGGCGGCTTCTCGGGCGGCGGCCACCGTGCCGGAGTAGTAAACGTCCACACCGAGGTTACTACCGCGGTTGATCCCCGCGATCACCCATTGCGGCCGCGCCCGGCCGGGCAACGCCAGTGCCGCCCGCACGCAGTCCGCAGGTGTACCCTCGGTCGCCACCACTTCGCCGATCGGCTCGATCATGGCCTTGCGACAGCGGATCGTCTTGGAGATCGAGTGGCCTTTCCCGCTCTGCACGCACTCCGGGGCGACCACGTCGATATCCACGTCAGCCAGCAGGCTCACCGCCGCCCACAGCGCACGCAGGCCCGGCGCGTCATAGCCGTCATCGTTGGTCAAAAGGATGCGCATAATCCGCCAACCACTTTACGATCAACCGGCCAGTCCGGAAAGCAGATAACCGATCCCATAAGCCGCGGCGGCCGTCACCCCGCCGACGAGGAAGGTTTCCAGGCCGGACCAAAGCCAATTTTTACCCGTAATCAGCACCTTCAAGGCCCCCAGGGCGAACAAGGTCAGGGCGGTCAACAGACAGGCGATAAGAAACGCGCCGTCCTGCAGAGCGGGGGTGAATCGACTGAGCACGAAGGCCGCCAACGGCACGAAGCCGAAGAAGCCGAACGAGAGGAAAGTGGCCACCGCGTTTTTCGCCGGCGATTCATCCGACTCGATGATCCCGAGTTCCTCCACCATCATGATATCCACCCAAACCCGCTTGTCCTTGGCGATGATGTCCACCACGGTTTGGGCGTCGGCTTTCGACAACCCTTTCTCCATGTACAACTCGATCATCTCCTGCTTCTCGCCCTGCGGATAATGGTCCACTTCCCATTGCTCGCGGTCGCGTTCGGCTCGGTTGTATTCGTTCTCGGCCTTGGTGCTGAGGTAATCGCCGATGGCCATGGACAGCCCGTCGGCAATCAGGTTGGCGAAGCCGAGGATCAGCACGATACCGGCCGACAGCGAAGCGCCGGCCACGCCGGCCACCACGGCGAAGGTGGTGATGATCCCGTCCAACCCGCCGTAGACCATGCTCTTGATATATTTGCCATGCTCCTGTCGATGCTCTTCCGCGGACGCGCCGGATTGATGCGCCCGCCGCGAGGCCTCGTGATCCTGTTGCCGATAGGCTTCCTTGGCCTTGGCCAGACTTCTTGAGGGCATAATGAATATCCACCTTTCGTCGTTATAAAAAAACGCATGTTGACACGGTTGAGGGCGCCGGGTTCAACAGGCGTACTGTCCTTCAAGCCGATCGGGTCAATCGGTGATACGCCTCCGTCAGTTTTTGGGTAATCGGTCCCGGTTTTTCATCGCCGATGCCGCGCCGCTCGACCCGCGTGACCGGCATGACTTCCATGATCGAGTTGGTCAGAAAAACCTCGTCGGCATCGAGCAAGTCGTTGATCGTCAAGCGGTCTTGTTCGGCTACGATGCCTTCCTCCTCGGCCAGATCCAGAACCGCCGCCCGCGTCACGCCCGGCAGGATCGGCGTATCCAGCGGCGGAGTACGCAGGCGACCGCCCTTGACGAGAAAGACGTTGCTGATGCAGCCCTCGGCCAGCAGATTCTCCGGCGTGAACCACAGGGCCTCGCCGCAATGACGATTCTGGGCGTCGCGCAAGGCGATCAGACGCGGGAGATAGCTCAGCGTTTTATGGCCGGCCAACGGATCCTGCACGGATTGCCGATAGTTCGTGCAGATGAAGACGGTCATCCCTTTCTGATAGAGTTCCGGCGGATAACCGAGAATTTGTTCGGCGGCCACGAGCAGGGTATTTTCGCCCGCGGCGTCATGGGCGCTGGGCGGCGTGACCGTGAAACGAATCCGGGCTTCGCTCAATTCGTTAGCTTGCAGGACCATGCCGATCGCCTCGGCCACCCGCTCGAGAGTGTTACCGAGCGGCATGTTCAGCGTTTCCGCCGACCGTCGCATGCGCTCAAGATGGGCGTCGAGTCGGAAAGGTCGACCGGCGTAGCTGCGCAGGGTCTCGAATAAACCCACGCCGTGCAGCAGGCCGGGATTGCTCGCCGCAACCTTCGCCTCGGCAAGTTCGAGTACCTCGCCGTTCAAGTAAACCATCGCATTCATGACTGCCTCGCCACAACTTACAAAGATATTCCTCGGTCGCCCACTTCCGCGGGTTGCTCCTGCTCCACCCCCAGCGCCCGGCAAAGGCCGAGGGCCTTGGCCCGCGTTTCCTCGTATTCATCCTCCGGTACGGAGTCGGCCACGATACCCCCGCCGGCGTAAATGTGCAGCAGGCCGTCGGCCGCCAGCATCGTCCGAATCGCGATGTTCAGCATCATCGACCCGTCCAAACCAAAATACCCGATCGAGCCGGTATAAACGCTCCGTTCGTTCGGTTCCAGCTCGTCGATGATTTCCATGGCCCGCACCTTGGGGGCCCCGGTAATCGAACCGCCGGGGAAGCAGGCCCGCACCAGATCGATGGCGTCGTACTTCTCCGCCAAGCGACCGGTGACATTGGCGACCAGATGATGCACGGTGGGGTGGCTTTCGAGCTCGTAAGGCCAAGCCGGCGACCGCCGCGCGGCGTTCACTCGCACCGAGCCGTACTCGCATACCCGGCCCAGGTCGTTGCGTTCCAGATCCACGATCATCGCTAGTTCGGCCCGGTCCTTCGCGCTGGTGGCCAGTTCCAACTGATAAGCAGCGTCGGTCAGCGGGTCGTCGGATCGTGGTCTCGTCCCCTTGATAGGCCGGGTCAGCACCTCTCGGCCGCGAAGTTGAAGGAACAGCTCCGGCGACGCGCTCATAATGGCCGATACCGGCCCCCGGTCAAGTCCTAGATAGGCGGCATACGCTCCCGGATTGGTTCTCCGCAACCGAAGATAGGTACTCATCGGCGGCTCCTGGACGCGATAGCTTTCCCGCCGGGCAAGGTTGACCTGAAAGATGTCCCCGGCGGCGATATAATCGAGGCCTCGCTCAATCATGCGCAAGTATTTGTATTTGCTCATGTTGTGAATGGCTTCGACCGGCGCGGGTAGGGCGTTCGTGGTTTGTTCGTCTGCTTCGGCAAACCGTTGCCGCCAGGCGGCGAGGCGAGCCTCGATTGGACGGCACTTATACCCGTAACCGGATAAATCGGCGGCTACCAAGGTCCATTGTTGCGCGAGGGCGTCGAAGACGGCGACCGTATCGTACAAGGCGAACCGGGCGACCGGCATACTCACATCCGCCCGCGTTGTCGCGGGCAGTTTTTCGATGAAGCGGCCGGCCTCATAGGCGAAATAACCGATCCAACCGATACAAAACCCGTAATCTATCTTCTGGCCGCCGGGCACGATGCCCGTTTGCGCGAGCTTATGCCGCATGGCCTCGAAGGGGTCTTCGCCGTTTCCGTCCCACTCGGCCACCTCAACAGGTTCGCAGGCTACAACTGTATAGCGCCCCCGGCCGGGACCAACATCGGCGCTGTCCAGTACCGCCGGCCTCTCGTATCGAGCGATCGTGGACAGAATCGCCTCGATCGAAGGGGCGGAGCGGATGGATTGGGTCCGGATCACCGGTGGGTTGGGCATACGGGTCGGTCCTTGTTATAGCCGGTAGGCAAGTCCAGGTTTCGGCGGCCCATTTTCGTTCAGCAGGATAATCCAAATTCGCCGATGCGTATATGGATGGCCGAGGCAGCCAAAAAATGGCGAAAAACGCCTTCCGAAGACGAATATCCGGCATTTTAAGTTGACATGAGCGGCCCCGGTCGTTACTTTGTTACGATACGGGACTTACCGCGCAGTGGTATCGCGTGTGTGTCAAGGGCACCGTACGTTCGCGGCGCGGTTCGGACGGGGATTTCGGGATCACCTTTGATAAGGGATTTCCTCATGAACGGGCAAAAGAATGCAATAGCATGGTGTGGACTGATTGTCCTGGTTTTCGTGGGTATGGTATTCGGGCAGGCCGCTGCTCAGCCGGCCGCCCTGGTACCGGCCGCCGAACAGCCGGCGATGACCGAATCGCCCCCGGCTGGCGCGCCGCAGGTCAGCCAGGTTACCGGTAACAATGTTTATGTCCGCAGCGGATCAAACCAGAATTATTACCCGGTCCTGAAGCTGAATCGCGGCACGGAAGTAACCATCGTGGGCGAGGAGTACGGCTGGTTGAAGATCATCCCGCCGGCCGGCGCTTTCAGCCTGGTGGACAAGAACTACGTCGATCGCGTCGATGAAAAAACCGGCGCGCTGAATGGCACGACCTGGATTTATGCCGGCAGCTCGATGAGCGACCGCAACTACGCCAAGCAGGTGCAGTTGAACAAGGGCGACCGCGTGGAAATTCTGGGCGAGAGCGCGGACGGTAATTTCTACAAGATCGTCCCGCCGCGCGGAGCGCATCTCTGGATCAGCGGCGATTTCGTCAATCGTGGCGGGAAACCCGCGGAACGATCAGCCTCCACGACCGCGACGCTGGAAACAGTCAAGCCCGGCGAGTTGAATCTTACGGAAAAGGCGGGCGATACAACGTTGGGCTCACCCGCGGCGGTCAAGCCGGAAGCGACCGCGCCTGCCCGCTCCGCGCCTAAGCCGGTCACTCAAGGTAATCCGGAATTCCAGAAACAGATGGAAGCCATCGAGGTCGAGATCGCGGCCGAGTTCGCCAAGCCGATGGCGGAGCGTAACTTCAACGCCATGATTCAGAAGCTGACCCCGCTGGCCGAGCAAAGCGAAGACACCATCATGCAGCTTTACGCCCAGAATCGCATTAAACAGTTACAGGGGCACATGGAGATCGCGGCGGCGATTACCGCCCTGCGCGACTTGCGCACCACCGCGATCGACGAGGCCGACCGTATCGCCCGCGAACGGGAAAAAATCCGCGTTCAGGAAGCCACCCGGACCGACGAGATCGCGGCTCGTGGGATGATCAAGGTCAGCGGCATTTACACCGGTAGCGAATCCAAACCGAAGCGTTGGCGGATCGTCGATCCGGACAACGATCGGACCACGGCATACATTGAGTTGCCCGCGGGAAGTCCGATCGATCCGGTTCAGTACTATGGCCATTACGTGGGCATTCGGGCCAGTTCCCGCCGGTTGATGACCGGGACGGTCCCGCCGGTACCGATTTTCACGGTCGCCCAGATCGAGGTTTTGGATGCGGGCAGCCGGGGGAGCGGAGTGTCCGGCGGGAAAGAGATGACCGCCTCGCCCGCGGCGGGCAACATCGCCACCCAACCCGCGGCGACGCCGAATCGGCCGGTGGCAACCGAAGAGCACGGCGCGCAAATTAAATAGAACAACAGGCGAGTTGACGGCGTACATTCTTGTATCGTTGTTGTTCAGTCCGGACCAAGCCCAAAGGTTTATTGGGGAGAACAAACGTGCCTTCGAATTCATGGACCTGGAAGAAAATCCAACGACCCATGATCGTTTTTTTAATCATGGGCGGTACGTTGTTTCAGACATCCTGCAGTACGCTGGCGACCAACGTCACCGTTAATGCGTTGACCTCCATAACCAGTACCTATATCACCAACGCGGTCTACGAGTGGCTCGGGCTTAGCGGGAGCCTGTATAGCCTGGGCTCGATATAGTACTGGTGGCCCCACAAAACCAAGTTACACCCTTCCCCTGCCTGTCAAAATGGCAGATTTGCCTTATTTAACCCTTGCCCAACCCTGAATGAAAGCCTGAAAACCGGTTTTGGGGTGGTATAGCTCTTGCTCTTGTTAGGGCAGGGTCGTTCTTGCGCGACCGGAATTGGGAGGCATATTGTGATGCGCCATGATCAATTAACCGTCAAAGCAGGTGAGGCGTTACAAGCCGCCCAGGAGAAAGCCTCCTCGGCGGGGCACGCCCAGCTTGAACCGCTGCACCTGCTGGTGAGTCTGCTCGACGAAGGTAGCGAGGGCGGCAACATCGTGCCGGCCATCCTGGAAAAGATCGGCGCGCGCGCGGATCGGGTCCGGCAGATCGCCGAGACGGAGTTGGCCCGGAATCCGCGGGTCAGCGGGGGGCAGCTCGCGCTTTCCAGCGAAATGCAGCAGGTCATGCGGCAGGCCCAGACCGAAGCCGACCAGCTCAAGGATAAATATATCTCCACGGAGCATCTCTTGCTCGCATTGGCCGAGGTCCGCTCGTCGGCCAAGGAAGTGCTTTCGCTGGCCGGCGTAACGCGCGACGGCATTCTCCAGGCGATGAAGGAAATCCGGGGAAATCAGCGGGTGGATACCCAGAACCCCGAGGATACCTATCAGGCACTGCAACGCTACGGGCGGGACTTGGTCGAAATGGCCCGCAAGGGCAAGATCGATCCGGTGATCGGGCGCGACGAGGAAATTCGCCGGATCATGCAGGTGCTTACCCGGCGAACGAAGAACAACCCCGTACTCATCGGCGAGCCGGGTGTCGGCAAGACGGCCATCGTCGAGGGGCTGGCCTTACGGATCGTCAACGGCGACGTGCCCGCGGTGCTCAAGAATAAACGGGTGATCGCCCTGGATCTGGGCGCCATGATTGCCGGAGCAAAGTATCGCGGCGAGTTCGAGGACCGGCTCAAGGCCGTCGTCCGCGAAGTGGTGGAGAGCGAAGGGCAGGTCATTCTGTTCATCGACGAAATGCATACGATCGTCGGCGCCGGCCGGGCGGAAGGAGCGATCGACGCGGGTAATTTGTTGAAGCCGGCCTTGGCCCGGGGGGAATTGCGCTGCATCGGAGCGACGACGCTGGAGGAATACCGCCAGCACATCGAAAAGGACGCCGCTCTGGAGCGTCGGTTCCAGCCGATCTACGTCAGCGAGCCGACGGTGGAGGACACTATCGCCATCCTGCGCGGTTTGAAGCCCCGTTACGACGCCCATCACGGCGTGCGCATTCAGGATTCGGCGTTGGTGGCGGCGGCCACCCTTTCGCACCGCTATATTTCGGATCGCTTTCTGCCGGACAAGGCCATCGACTTGATCGATGAGGCCGCCTCCCGGCTGCGCATCGAGAACGATTCGATGCCCTCGGAGCTGGACGAAATCCGCCGTCGGCTGATGCAACTGGAAATCGAGCGCGAAGCTCTGCGCAAGGAGAAGGATGAAGGTTCGCGGCGGCAACTGGAGCAGGTGGAAAAGCAAATCGCCAACCTGAGCGAGGAAAACGCGGCCTTGACCGCCCGCTGGGAAAAAGAGGTCGGCATGTTGGCCGATATCAAATCGCTCAAGGAGCAGATCGAGGCCAGGCAGAACGATCTGGCCGACGCCCAGCGCCGCGGCGACCTGGAGCGGGCGGCCCGCATTCAATACGGCGAACTGCGCGAGCTGGCCCAACGGCTGCGTGCGCAGGAGGAGGAGTTGACGAGCCTGCAGAACGACGGCCGGGCCTTGGTGCATGAGGAAGTGACCGTCGAGGACATCGCCGAGGTGGTCGGCAAGTGGACGGGGGTTCCGGTCTCGCGGATGCTCGAGGGGGAGAAGGAAAAGCTGCTGCACATGGAGGAACGCCTGGGACAACGGGTGGTCGGTCAGGAAGAGGCGATCCGGGCGGTCAGTGACGCCGTGCGGCGCAGTCGATCAGGCCTGGGTGACCCGAGCCGTCCGATCGGATCGTTTCTGTTTCTCGGTCCGACCGGGGTGGGCAAGACCGAGTTGTGCAAGGCCCTGGCGGCGTTTCTCTTTGACGACGAGGCGGCCTTCGTGCGCATCGACATGAGCGAGTTCATGGAGCAACATTCGGTGGCCCGGCTGATCGGCGCCCCGCCGGGGTACATCGGCTATGAGGAGGGCGGCCGCCTCACCGAGGCGGTCCACCGCCGGCCTTACAGCGTGGTTTTGTTCGACGAAATCGAAAAGGCTCATCGTGACGTGTTCAACGTGCTGTTGCAGGTGTTGGACGACGGCCGTTTGACCGACGGGCACGGACGGACGGTCGATTTCCGGAACACCCTGATTGCGATGACCAGTAACATCGCCGGTCCGCTCATTCAGCAGATGGCGGGCGAAAACGCGATCGACGTGGAGATCGAGTCGCGGGTGCGCGAGGAATTGAAGAATTATTTCCGGCCGGAGTTCCTTAATCGGATCGACGAAACGATCATCTTCCATCGGTTGAGCGAGGAGGATCTGGCCCGGATCGTGGATATCCAGGTGGATTATCTGCGCCGACGCCTGGCGGATCGGCATATCGAGCTGCGTCTGTCCGAGGCCGCCAAACGACAACTGGCCAAGGACGGCTACGATCCGCTCTACGGTGCTCGCCCGTTGAAGCGGCTGATCCAGCGCGAAATCGAGAACCCGCTGGCCCGCCGCCTGCTGGCCGGTGAATACACCGACGGCGACGCGATCCAAGTGGACGCGAACGGCGAGATGTTTGAATTCGAGAAGGTTAAGCCGTTTGCCGAGTAACGATGTATTGCGTCCGGACGGATGAACGATGTGACCCGGCACGCTCTGCGATTCTCAATTCGGATGGACGACACCCTATGCTCCATTGTAGCTTGAAATAGCATGATATCCATGCTAAGATCATTAGATATATGATACGGTCGTTCAAGAACGCGGGTACGGAAGACATCTTTAATGGAGAAAATACCAAAGTCGCCCGTACTACTTGTCCGGCAGGCTTATGGAAAATCGCGGGGCGCAAACTGGACCAGCTTGATTCCGTGGTTTTACTTGACGAGCTTCGCGTGCCGCCGGGAAATCATCTTGAAGCCTTGTCCGGCAGTCGCCGGGGGCAACATAGCATCCGGATCAATGATCGCTATCGTATTTGTTTTATATGGACGGATTCAGGACCTGATGATGTTGAAGTCGTGGATTACCATTGACCCAGGTAACGGGGGAACAAAATGATTCGAATACCCGCGCGCCGTGAACCTACCCGACCGGGGGAGATGCTGTTGGAGGAATTTCTGATCCCCTTGGGTGTAACCCAGCGTCAGCTCGCGGATGCCATCCATGTGTCGTATCAAAGAATTAACGAGATCGTGAATGGACGCCGGGGTCTGACTCCAAGTACCGCTTTGCGCTTGGCTAAGTTCTTCGGCATTACGCCCGATTTTTGGATGAACGTCCAGATGCGCTGGGATTTGTATCAAGCCCAACGGTCCGAGGTAGGCGATCTAAGAGCCATCAAGCCTCATCGCGCCTCAGCGCCTGTGGTTGGTTAGAAATCTTCCGCCTCAACCCGCCAGTTGCCGGCCGAAGGCTTCGGCGCGCTTGAGCAGATCACGGTCGGCCAGGATGCTTTCCGGCGATCGGACGTGAGCGGCGATGAAAGAGGCATAGGACCGACTTCGGCTGAAATGAGCCATGCGCCGGAGGGTTTCGTCGACCAGGTCGGCCCCGTCTTTTTCGCCGCCGCCGGCGGTGATGACCGCGGCCATTTTCTTGCCTTCGAGCAGGCAATGGTAACGATCCGCGCCCTCGAACTTGAACATGCAATAAAAACGGTCCATGACCATCTTGAGCGGCCAGGCCACCGTCCAGCAGAACACCGGCGTCGCCCAGACGATCACGTCGGCCCGCAGGGCCTGCACGAACAAGCCCTGCATCTGGTCATCCAGCGGACAACCGGGCCCGTCGCTCGTGCGCTGACAGGAAAAACACTCCATGCAGCCGGTCAGATCGCGCAGGCTGAACACCTGGACCAGTTCAATCTCGGCGCCGGCCGACCGGGCCGCGGTCAGAATGACATCCAGAATGGTCTGCGTATTACCTTCGTCGCGAGGACTGCCTTGAATAGCCAGGATTTTCATGTCAGGACACTCCTTGAGGGTGCATGCCGAAAAATATCCACCAAAGGGGCAACGCGAATCCCGTCGTCATGGTAATGGGATTTTGTCTCTGGCGAAAGGTTGCCGCGGGGGGCTCGGACGTATTATCGCCGCGGCCATCATGACCCTGTCCGCGGAGCTCCGGCAGGCCTTCCTTTTAAGCAACCGATGATTTATATTGAATCGGCACACGCGCGAGTGGCGGAACTGGCAGACGCGCAGGACTTAGGATCCTGTGGGGCAACCCGTGGGGGTTCGACTCCCCCCTCGCGCAGTGGACTGCTTTTTAATGAAGCACCGCGCGATGCGCGGCCGCGACCTGTCTTATCTGTTCGGACGAGACGAAGGGAAGATACATCGCCCGCATCACGAAGCCATAGCACCGGCCCACTTCGTAGTCGGGAATGAAGTACTGAAAATCCCACGCCGGATTGCCCGGCCCCCCGCCCGTCGGCGACTGAGCGAAACGGATCTGATCCTTTTCGCGGAATATCGACAACCAGGCCATCCCGTGACTGACCCCGTAGTACCACGGTTCGGCATACCGATGACCGGACTCATTGAAAACCAGAGTCATATCGAAGGGATCGTCGTGCGGAAATCGGCGATGATCGTTGGCGGCCCGGTGCGTCGCCTGCACGCCATGGGCCGGACTGATGGTTTCCCGCCAACCGGCCTTTACGGTCCGCCGATCGTCATCCGGGCCCCAGCCGAGAAAGTGAATGGCCGTCGATTCCGGCTGATGAATGTAACTCGCCCAGAACAGGCCGATGTATCCGTTCCTGAACGTGCGTGCTCGCGGAATACATTCGAAGGTCATCTCGATCGTCCCGTCGGCGAGTAGCTCGTAGCGCGTGCAGCTTTCCAGCTTCCAGTTCGGCGTCGGCGACTGGTATAGCTCGACCGTATGAGCGTCGATCGCGCGAAGCCGCATCGGCCAGTTACGCGGCTCGAAAAGAACCTCGCGTTCCTGGTTCGTCCCGTCATGGATATGCTCGAAGTTCAGGCCGGCGTAGAGGGGGACAAAAAGATTCTCCGGTCGTTGAGCGTGTTTCAGGGAGCCTAGCCCGCTGTATCCGCCACGATGGCCCGGCAACATCGTGTCATCCACCGGCTCGTTGTCCACGACGACCGCCTCGATGTCGCCGCGCCGCAGCACGACATAATGCTCATCCGGTACGCTGTACCGGATAGCCGGGTCGGATAGCGTGGTGCGCATCCGCGTAGCGGATGTACAGGAAAACGAAGCCGACGCGACGAGGCCGACCGCCGATAGAAAGAAATACCGTTGGCTCACGGGAATACCCTCTTCATGATTGGTAATGATCCAATGCTTTCAACAGCCGTTCGATATCCGCTTCTTCATGGTCGGCCGTCAGACTGATGCGCAGACGGGCCCGGCCGCGAGGCACGGTGGGCGGGCGGATGGCCGGGGCAAGGATGTCGTTTGCCTCCAGATGGCGAGACAGGCGCAGGGCGGCCTCGTTGACGCCGATCACGACCGGCACGATCTGACTGGTCGAACCGGCGGTATCGAAGCCGCGAGCTTTTGTCTCCGCGCGCAAACCATCGGCCAAGCGCAGCACTTTTTCCCTCCGCCAGGGTTCGGCTACCACCAGCTCCAACGCAGCCGCAGCCGCCGCGCAGGCCGCCGGTGGGATGGCCGTCGTGTAGATAAACGACCCCGCGGTATTAACCACCCAGTCGATAAACGTCCGCGATCCCGCGATAAACCCGCCGATCCCACCGAGGGCCTTGCTCAAGGTGCCGACGACGACATCGATATCCTCTTCCACCCCCATCATCTCGGCCAGGCCGCGACCGGCCGCGCCGAATACGCCAGTGGCGTGGGCTTCGTCCACGCACAACAGCGCCGCGTAACGCCGTTTCAATTCCACCAACCGGGGCAGATCGGCGAAGTCGCCGTCCATGCTGAACAGCGTATCGGTCACGATCACCCGGCGGCGGGCGGCGGCCGAACGCTCCAGTAGCCGCTCCAGCTTGCGGTAATCGCGGTGCGGGAAAACCCTTACCACCGCGCCGCTGCCGCGCGCCGCGTCAATGATGCTCGCGTGATTGAGCTTGTCCAAAAATATCACATCGTTCCGGCCGGCCAGGGCACGAATAGCCGCCAGATTGGCTTGATAGCCGGTCGGCAAAACGAGAGCCGATTCCGTGTGCTTGAACGCGGCCAGGCGCTGCTCCAGCTGGGCATGCGGTGTCATGTGGCCGGTCACCAGGCGCGACGCCCCCGCTCCCCAGCCCCATTGCTCCACCGCCTCGCGCACCGCCGCTCGCACGCGCAGATGCCCCGCCAACCCGAGGTAATTGTTGCTACCGAAGCAGAGCATCCGTCGCCCGTTCACGGTGACGTGCGCTTCCTGCGGTGAATCAATCGTGCGTAAACACCGGCGGGCGGCCTGCGCGTCCAGCTCGGCCAGCAGGTTCTCAAAGTTGACCGAATCTTCGTTCATGCGGAGGGGTCCGGGGGTTCTGATGGTGTCTTCGAGCAGGCGGCCTTGTCCGTCGAGGGGCCGACGGTCTTGGGTAGCTGGCCACGGCAGGTTGACCGACAATCGCGATGGACCTGCTCCGGGAAGTTCTTATACAGATCGCAGCGGCAACCGCCCCGTCCCCGCCCGAGCCGCCGGTAATAGACCATGAGATATCCGGCGGCGGCCGCCACCAGAAGAATGACCAGAAAGATTTGTTCCACGCCGCCGTTCATCACTACTATTGTTGGCTCATCGTTTGCTCAGGACAAGTTGGAATCGGTAATCCGGTCCGCTTCGGGCTACCGTCCAGTTCTCAATGATCGGTGATTCGCTGATTTTAGCGAACCCGCGGCCGTTTAGCGGGCTTGGCGCCTCCCGCCCGCCGATCAAACGCGGACAAACGAAGGCGATAATTTCGTCGGCCAGCCTCGCGTCCATAAACGAGCCAAGTGTTTTGCCGCCGCCCTCGACCATGACGTTGGTCATGCCCCGCCGTCCCAATTCCTTCAGCAGGGCGTGCAAGTCCAGCCCGTCGCTCCTTCCGCGGACGGCCAACAATTCCACGCCGCGCCGGCGCAGCCCCTTGGCCCTTGCCGTGTTCACAACCGCGGGCGTGGTCACGACCAGGACGGGAATTCGCTTGGCCGTACGCACCAGTTTTGCCGTCAAGGGCGTACGCAACGCCGGATCAAGGACCACGCGAGTCGCGATCCGTTTGGGCCGCGTCATTCGGCAGTCGAGTCGCGGGTCATCGACCAGTACGGTATTGACCCCCACCACGATCGCATCAACGCGACCGCGTAACTGATGGGCCGTTCGCCGCGAGGGTTGGCTGCTGATCCATTTTGAATCGCCGGTCCGGGTGGCCAGGCGGCCATCGAGGCTTTGCGCCCATTTCAGAATAACCCACGGGCGGTTAGCGCGTTGCCGTGTCAGGTAAGGGGCGTTCAGTTGCCGGGCTTGACGCTCGCAAAGCCCGACGTGAACATCGATCCCCGCCGCGTGCAGACGGCGAAGACCACGGCCGCGAACCTTGGCGAACGGATCCCACATGGCGGCGATGACTCGTTTCACCCTCGCGGCGATGAGGGCATCGACGCAGGGCGGCGTTTTGCCAAAGTGAGCGCAGGGCTCCAAGGTGACATAAACGGTGGCCCCTTTGGCCCGGGCACCGGCCGCCCGCAAGGCGTTTACCTCCGCATGAGCGCCACCGAAGCGACGATGATACCCTTCGCCGACGATCCTACCCCCGCGCACGATCACGCAGCCGACCATGGGGTTCGGCTCGACACCGCCCCGTCCCCGGGCCGCCAGAACCAGGGCACGGGCCATGAAACGCTCGTCGTCGTTGGTGAATAAACGGGCCATAAGATAAGACCGACGCGGGCGCGGGCTGTCCTGCTCAACCGGAGGTGTCGGCCACGGCGTTCTCCAATCTGGCCTGTTCCGCTTTTTCCGCCCGGCGGTCCCAATGGAAGTTCAGCAGCAACAGGCCAACGCCGACCACCAGCAACACATCCGCGACGTTGAAGATCCAAGGCCAGATGTTCAGCGGCCCCAGCCGAAGTTTCAGAAAATCGCGGACCACGCCCTGCTCGGCAACCTCCGGACTCCATCTTTTGGAAATGGATTCGGCTCGAGGGCCGTCCGGCCAGTGATTGAGCACAATCTCCTGTTCGTTGTTGGTGGAGATTTTTCCCACCGACGTATGCATCTTCTGGTCGATCGTATAATGCACCACGTCGGCGATGGCGAAAGCACGGTCGTACAGATTGCCGACCGCTCCGGCCAATACGCAGGCCAACGCTACATGCAGGCTGCGTCGTCGGGGAGAGCTTTGGATGAACAGAAAGAGTACGAACCCCAGAGCCAGGAACGAGGCGGCGATGAATAACGGCGTCCAGCCTTTGCCCATACCGAACAGCGCTCCGGTGTTCAACATCCGCTCGAATCGCAACAAGCGCGGAATGGCATCCATGCCATGCACCGGATCGATCTGACTGAAAGCCCAATGTTTGGACCACAGATCCAGCGCCAACCCCCCAAAGGCCAGCAGCCAGAGCCGCAGGTGCGATGGCCAATGAAAAAACGCCGACCCCTCGTTTTCCAGATTTGTCGCGGGCGCGTCATCCTCGACGGGGGCGAGGCCGTTCGTGCGCTCCGCCGACCCCGGCACAACCTGTGCGGCCGCTTGCGTGTTGCCCGACTGCATTTGATTCATGGTGTCCGCCATGGGCAAGAGTTATAACGTCCGGGGGGCCGCCTCGTCCACCACCTGACCGTTCTAAACCAAACCCAATTCAATCTTCCGGGCGTGCTCGATGCAGTACTTCGCCCAGGGCTTGGCCCGCAAACGGGATTTGGAAATCGGCTTTCCCGTCGCCAGGCAAATCCCATACGTACGGTCCTCGATCCGGGCCAAGGCGTCGTCGATTTCCCGCAGTAAGGTGCGTTCGTTTTCAATCAGGCCGAGAGTTAATTCCTGTTCCCAGGTATCGCTGCCAAGGTCGGCCATGTGAATCGGCATGAATGAAGCCCCGGTATTCTCTCCGGAACTGCCCTGACGCAGGGCCTCATTTTGCAGGTGGTTCATGTCCCCGACCAGTTCGGCCCGCTTGTCCAGGAGCATCCGCCGGAACTCTTCCATGTCTGCCTTGCTCAGCTTGGTCGTCCGTTCGCGATCGGGCGCGGATTCTTTCCGAGCCGCGCGAATCTCGTCCGGCAATGGAACCGTAGCCACAATTTTTCGCGGCGGATTGGCTTTGCCCGTCACGGAGGCAATACTCGTTTTTCCGGCGACTTTGACCTTGCTGGCTTTCATCGTTGCTGATGCGTTCTTGGAGGACAACTTAGCGGCACTAACCGGAGTCGAAACCGTGGGTTTCGTGGCCGTTTTGCGCTTTACAACGGGTTTCTTCGCGCTCGATGCCTTCTTTGCCACCGGCGGATTTGGTTTCGATCGGCTTTTGTGTGCTTTGCTCTGTTTGGCCACAGCAACTCCTTGAAACCCTGAAACGGCATAAGTTCTTATATGACAACAAGAAACGAAAACAATACAGTCTCGAAAGTATAGAACAACCTTTCTTGAAAGTCAAGGTTAGACTTGAACAGGATGCCCAAATACCGGCAAATTCCCGATTATCGTCGATTTTCAGGCAGACCGAATATGCAAGGGTTGTCGAATTGACTTAACATATTTATATACAATACTTTACGAAACTTCTCCGCTGACAGGTCGTTTTACCAGGGGCTGTTTGCCCAACTCGGTGATGAATTCACCGCCTACTGGTAGACCGAGAATGAGGGGCACCCGATATTGCCGTGGTTATCCGTTTTCCCCGTTTGCCCCCGTTTCGCTGCGTCGCCATAAGCTGCGGAGCTTGTTTGAGGTGGGCTGATTACGGAGAAACGGTTATTGAGGAAGAGTAAAAACGATCCGCCCTCGGCTCGACGGGATTTACTACTCCCGCGCGATCCGAGGGCGGATGGGTGCATGTTATGGTGAGCGTGTTTAAGGATGCTTAGTTGGCGATACTCCGACGTCGATTCGAGCGGACCACGGCCGCGACCCCGAGCAGCATGAGACCCAAAGAAGCGGGCTCCGGCACCATCACCTGCAGCTCATCGTTGCCGCAGGACGGTCGCCAGGTGAATGATTCGATCGAATTACCCGCGAACCAGGCGGCCGGGAACGACAGCTCGATGATCGCATGCTGACTTGTGACCGTGTTGCGGGTGTAAATGTAATCCGCGAGTCCAACAAATGTGCTGCCGCCGTTGATAGCGAACTGGACCGGCACCTTGGGGCTGATCGGATCCAGCAACCAATCGACGTTTCCCCAGATCGAGCCGGCGGTCTGCTGAGCATTGGCGTTCGCATGCGCGGTGGTGAAGCCGCTGCTGTTCAGCGTGTAGGTGGATCCCGTCGCGCCGGCGGCAATCGCCGATCCTGCGCCGCCACCCGCGCCGCCGCCCACCTCAAGTCCGAAGGTGCCGCCGGCCGTCGTGATAATCAAATCGCCCGGATTGTAGCGGGCCAGGCCGTTGTCCGGCCGCTGTCCGGTCACGATCGAGATATAAAACCGACCGCCGGTCAGGGCCACCGCCATCATCTCCGCGTCGAAATTCTGGCCGCCGATATTGGGACCGAGATATCCGCTATCCCCGGCCAGGTCGTCCTGGTCCTCGACGTGAGAACCCAATAATCCGATATTCACGGCGAAATTGAACGTGCTTTGGTTCTGATCCGCGACGTTCACGCCCCAATCGCTCAGATTACCATCCACGATCAAGGCCATGGCGGGAATCGTATTGAGCAGAACAACAACCAGACAAATCAGCTTGCGAGACATTTACATTTCCTCCTCATAAACAATCAAAGACTGACCTAAACCCTCTTTCACAATTTTTCTTGTTTTTCGATCTAACGATCGGGAACATTCTGGATGATGCAAAAAGCTGCTGCTTCCCCCCTTGGATCATGTGACCGATGGCGACTCTCGCGGCCTTATTCTCCGATCAAGCCCTTGAAACCGGAGGCCAACGCAACCGCCGAGGCCAGCACCCCGCGGCGACCAGAAGGAGACATGAACTCGGCTCCGGTGTATGGACACCCAGAACCTTGTCGGACCATTCGCCATCAATACCGACAGATTGGAAACGGGCAATGGCATAATGGTCGGCGGTGTTGATGTAGAAATCGCTAAAAAGATCACCAAGCTCTTCCGGGCTGTAGGACACGCTGCCAAGGCTCAACTTAACGGTTTGTTCCTGGCCGGCCGCCGGGGCACCGAGCGGGCTGCCGCCCTCGAAATTGCCGTCGCTGGTGATCATCAGGTCGTAACCACCCGGAGCATTCATCCAGCCCGGACTCACCCCGACGTTGTAATTCAACGCATCGAAATACGCGCTGGCTCCACCGGCCGCGAAAACGGGAAGGTTGGCGAGCGCGTCCGGTATTTCCAGGCCGACGGCGGTCAGCTTGCCGCCGATGGAATCCGGCGTGGTGTTCGCGATGGTTACAGTCAGATAATCCACGCCGGCATCCTCGGAAAAAGACAAGGTGAGTAATCCGCTGACGCCCGTGTTTTCCGTGGAGGTGGTCGATGTCGACAGGAATTCAATATGCAAGACCGGCGTGGCCGACAGCGGCGCGGCACCAATGATTCCAGCGGTGATCAGAACAGTCCGCGATATCCATTTGTTACATTTATGGGACATTCGCAATTCCCCCCATCAAACTCAGAGTAGTTTCGTTTGTGCAAGGGATTCTTAGGATAGTCATCCCGGAAAGACAACTCGGAAAAATGTTTTTCCGATTAAAATCTTTGGAAATCAACTCAAGGATGCGGAATTCGAGAACGCTCCATTTTTTTATCGCTCTTCAATGTGCCAAGATTGGACAGGATGGCCGATCAAGAATTTCGCGCGGGGATTTTCAACAAAAAGGAAGATTTGTCGATCAGGGGAAGGCGACGGGTTCGGCTTGGCCTCCGGAGGCGGATTTTTGGGATGCCTCGATGATTCCGATAACGCGGCGGGCGCTTTCCGGAGTTACCGGAACAGGTCCGTCGCCGAGCAGATGATCGACCCATTCGATGTAGAATTCGTACGACCACGGCGTTTCAACCGGAGTGATCTCGAACTTTTGTTCCTGGCCTCCATTGAAGGTGCTGCCATGCAGGACGCGCCCATCCTGGCTGGACAATGCGCCTTGGGTTCCGAGAACGCGCCACTTGGGTTTGTCCGCTCCGGCGATGGTGCTCGACTCATATTCTCCGGAACGGCCGCCCGCGAAGCGGATCATGGTTTTATGGTGATCCTCGTTGGTCACATCGTGCCAGACGTGTTTACAGGCAAACCCCGTCACCGATTCAATCGGCGCGGGGACCAACTGGCAAATCCAGTCGATGTAGTGCGCACCCATATCAAAAAGCTCGCCCCCGCTGATCGGCCGATGGCTGCGCCAGCCGTAACCGGGATGCCCATACCGTCCGTGGAAGGTCTCCACATGAAACACCTCGCCGATCATGCCGGAGGCGACGATCCGGCGGATGGCCGTGAAATCCGGATCCCAGCGTCGATTGTGAAAGACGGTAAGCGGCAAGTTGTTGCGCCGGGCGGCGTCGATCATGCGCGTTGCGTCGGCCGTGGTCAGGCAAAAAGGTTTTTCGCACAACACGCCGACACCCGCATCGAGCAGGGTCAGCACGATCTCCGTGTGCGTGGACGGCGGCGTGGCGACGACGGCCGCATCGAATAGGCCCGATTCGGCGAATTCCTCCAGCCGGGCGAACGTTTCCACCTCGGGATGTTCCTTCCGGGCGAGGGCCAGCCGTTCGGGTTCGATCTCGCAGATGGCCGTCAGCTCCAGAACGGTTAGATCCTTGATAATCTTGGCATGGTGGCGGGCGATGGCAAACGGCGGGCCGTAACCGACGATCCCACAACGCACCGGCCCCGACTTGAACGAACGCGTGGCCCAGACAAGTCCGCGGCGGATCACGCGTTGCACCATAGCATGCCGTAGCGCCTGCTCGTGATGCCCGAACACCGCATAGAAAACGCGCCCACGTCCGTACGCTCGCGTATAGGCCACCGGTTGCGCCTCGCCCTTCAAACTGCAAGCCAGCAGCCAATGCCGGTTTTCCTTCGTCCGCGATTCGAGCTTGTAAGGCTCGTCGTTGACCACGAACTCGCCGAGATAGCGGGAGACCTCGTGGTCGAAATCCTTGATGAAAACCCGATATTCCATGACCGGCTGACCCTGAGCCACCTGCATACCGATCATTTCCATATACCGCGCATTTCCGGTGAAGCTGGAGGCCGCGCCGTGCAAGCCGATGAACGCGCCGCCCTTGTGTACCCAGTCGCACAACCCCTTTTCCTGCGCATCGGTCAGTTGGCCGCCGAAGGTGTATACGAGCACCGCATCGTAGCCTTCCAGTCGGGTGAAGGCCTCGCGATCCGTCGTAATCGTACACTCCACCGTACCCGTGTTCCTCAGGAAGTCGGCCAGAATAGCCGCGCAGCGCTCGAACGCGTGATGCTCGCCCCCGATCATCAGCAAGGCTTTTTTCATGGCTGAGCACTCCTTGAGAAGGGTCGGTCGACTGGTCATCTTACCTCAGCCAGGTGGTTACGGCACCTCCGTATGGGCCGGGGGCATTTCCTCCGGTACGGCGACGGCCAGGGCGATCTTCTGGTCGCGCTCAAGTCGAAACATGATCCACGCCCCGGTCATAAACAACAACGCGGCGATCAGCAACGGGATGCGGATATCTCCGGTCAGCCAGTAGAGCACGACGGCCGGTATCTGCCCCAGCCCGGCGCGCAACCCGACCATCGAGGCGTGAATCGCCAGGTAATGACTGGCCCGGGCGGCGTCGCGGGCCATGCTCACCGGCCCGATGGTCCAGGTCAGGTTCACGCCGGTAATACCCAGGCCGTACACCACGATGGCCGCCGTCAGGGTGTAGATATTCGTGCAGAAGATCAGGATGAGCGGATAGAACGCCATGATCGCGAACGCCCAACCGGCCATGCGCACATGCCCGACCCGGTCGATCAGGAACCCCGCCGGGACGAGCATCAATAATTGAACGAGATAAAACGTCACCTGCGTGGCCGTCGCCACCTGGCCGTACTCCAACCTAAGCACGTCGACCAACAGAAACGGCAGCAGCGCGTGGCAGGCCATCCAGCCCATTCCGTAAATGAAGTACCCGGTCTCGTAACGTCGGAAATCCGGGTCTTCGCGCAACGACCGGTACATGCCCCGGTAGGCGTGCCGCAGGCTGGCGATCAGGGGTTCACTACTGGAATGATGGGCGCGTTCCTGAAACAGCGGCTGACGGGTGATGCGGGCAAAGCTGATCGCCCCCAAGCCCATCAGAACCACGCCGAGCGGCATGTAAAGCCGGAAGGCCTGCCCATCGCGGTCCAGCCAGTAACCCACTCCGAACGTGATCAACATGACCGTACACTGGGTGACGGTTTGCAGGATACTGAACACCTTGCCGCGCACGGCCGGAGGGTAGCAGCTACGAAGCACGTCCCCGTTGAGCGGGTTCAGGCCGGCCAACCCGAATGACGCCACCACGACGAAAACCAGAACCATGCCGGCCGACCGGGACAAGGCCACTCCGCCCAGCGGCAGAAAGGCCAGGAGCCAGATCAGAAAAACGTACCAAGCCGGCGAAATCCGGCGGTATACCTCGCTCCAAAGGATCGAGAACAAGGCGGCCACGGGCATCGCCGTCGTGGCCACGATCACCTGCCACTTGGCCCCGGCAAAACCGTCCGGCTTGCGCAACAAGACCGGGATCATGGCCAACAGGCCGAGATGTATCGAAATGAACGGGGCGGAAAACAGATGGATCCGCAGGATCCGGTTGCTTTCCGGAAAAGCCACCAGCCGACTTAGCAACACCCTTGCACCTTTATCCTGAAACCCGACGGCCGGGTTCTTCGGTGACTATTCTCATGAGGCACACTCCACGAAACAGAGAAGTGTAGCAATCCCGCGCGTAAATGGGAAATGGCATTATGGAGCACGAAGAGCCATATGCACGCCGGATACCTAGTGAAAAGGTTTGCTGCTCATGTCCAGATTCGGTAAACTGTTATCGTTGAAAAATTCAAGGGTCGAGACGCATAGAGTGTTTCCCGATCGCAAGACGGGAGGAGCCCGTATGGGAATCAATCCACAACTCGTCGAAACGATTGTGCAGCGCATTTTGACGGTTTCCCGACCGCAAAAAATCATTCTGTTTGGTTCCGCGGCTCATGGATCCATGACGGCTGATAGTGATATCGATCTTCTGGTGTTGGAACCGAGGACAAATAACCCGCGACAGGAAAGCGTGCGTATCGCCGAGGCATTGCGCGGCCTGAAACGCCCCTTTGATGTTCTGGTGATGCAGACCGATCGCTTCGAGGAAAGTAAATCCATCGTGGGCGGCATTGCATATCCCGCACATAAATATGGGAGGGTGATCTATGAGGCCGCCTGAGGAAGTCAAACGTGACCTTGTTCGACAGTGGCTCGCCAAGGCGGAAGAAGATCTCGAGGTAGTCGCATTTCTCCTGTCATCCAAGAGACATTTCATGTTCGCGATCGGCTTCCACGCTCAACAGGCCGCCGAGAAATATCTGAAAGCTTTTTTAACTTGGCATCAAGTTGAGTTCCCGAAGACCCATGATCTTGGCGTACTACTCGAACTGGTTGCCACCGCGGATTCCGTCTTGGCCGCTTCCCTCAACCCCATTATTTCTCTTAATCCATATGGTGTTGAATTACGCTATCCAGGCGATGCTCCCGAATTATCGCAGAACGAGGCTCAGGACGCTTTGAAATGGGCCCGAAAAACCGCGGACGAGATAACGGTCGTTTTAAGGGAATGCACTTAAACGATTGCGCGGAATTGTTGCATGGCCGAGGCCGTGTCGTCCTGAGACCCGAATATTGATGAACTCCTTCATCATAGTGTTATCCAATTCATCCGCCCGTTGGGCGGCGCAACTCATTCCGCCGCCGCTTCCGTACTGGAAAGATAGGTTTGCACCAGTTCCTTGTATTCCTCCGGCAAGCGGAACAGGCGCACCCGGTCGCGAAACGCGCGGGGGGCGGCCAGGTGCTGGCAATACCAGCTCACCCGC
>CAZXSA010000037.1:0-25723 GCA_964642815.1 uncultured Planctomycetales bacterium
TGATTTTCGAGCCGTACGCGCTGATCGCGTGGGCGGCGTGATCGTCGGTGAAGATAAATAGGATATTCGGGCGTTCGTGATCGGTGGCGGCGGCGCGTGCTCCGTAAGCGGCGGCGGAAGAACCCAAACAAACAAGAAGGACAAACAATGTCGCCCCCAAAAATCCATGAATCCGTAGGTTTCGATCAGACAGGTATCGTTGCATAACCGCGTCTCCTTCCGATTGGTGACCCGCTTTTGCATATTCTCAAGCTATGGTAAAGGATACGGGATAACCTTGTTCCGCAACAGGGGCGGCTTATTCCGGCAGCAAAACGTAAGCGACGCCGCCGTTGTCCAGCCAGGCCCGTTGCATTTCATCGGCACGGTAGGCGACCTGGCCGGTGGCCGCCGTTTTCGCGCCTGGATCGTTGACCAGAATGTCACCGTGCTCGTCGAATCCGACAATCACCAGCAGATGACCGGTCGAGGAACGATAAGGCGCGCCGGTCAGTCCGCCGGGCGGAAAACGAAGACTAACAATCAACGGTTGATCGCGGGCAATGAACTGTTTCACCTCACCCCAGTCACCGATCCGAGTCAGGTATCCCGGCACGCCCTGGCTGAAGGCCGCCTGAATGGCCCGCGACCAGTTGCCGAAGGTCTGGTATTCGGCGTCCCAGACCAACATGCACAGTTGCTTCGTGGGGCGGCTGACGCCGCGATATTCCATGACCATGCCCAGTGCGGTGGGGCTGCAGATGCGCCCGCGCAAGGCAGGATCATCCGTCGCTTGGCTACGAAAGGGCACCGGCAACCGGCGTTGCCAGCGCGACGCCGATGGCGGATCAATCGATCGATGATGTTGGCGATACAGAGTTTCATCGCCGAGGGTATGGCTGCAAACGACGGCGAAGCGATGAACTCGACAAGTGCCCTGCTCCGGCCCATCGAACAGGCGGAGACGGTATTGCACCCGATCGAAGAGTTTCCGGGAAACAAAATAATCCACATGAACGCGGCCATCATCGTCGCGAATGATTTTATCCGGCGGCGACGGCGCGTAGCCAAAACCGCCGAACCCGTACCAGCTTGTCCAACGCTCATCGTTGGCCAGACCCAAACGCAGCTCGACGAAAAATCCGGCCCCGTCCGGCACCCCTACATTCCACGAAGGGAGAACCTCGTTGAAGGTAAAGGCCGGGCGAATAACCCGCGATATGCAATACCCAAAAGTATGATCATGGCTCTCCGCCGACCGAAAAGCGAGGTCCGGCTTATCGTCAATGATCGTTTCGTGCAGGTCGAACCCCGAGGATCGTAATTGATTCTCGACGAGCGGCAATTCGCCGACCGGCGCGGAGGCGGGGCAACTCCCGACCCCGGCCGCTTCGCAAACCGAAACGCCCGGCAGCCATAATGCCATCAACGTGACGATGGTTAAGACCATACGAATATTTCAACCTTTCGGTAGACGCCGATCGATGCCTATCTTCAAGATTTTCTCGCCAACGGCAACCGAGCCATCAAGACGCCGGGCCAATAAAGCGATTATACCATTAACAATACAATTATCGTGTCATACTGAATCGTCATGCTCTTCCAAGGCCGATACCAGTCATTCGTAATTCCTGCCACTCACTATTCTTGGTAACTTAACGGGCATTTTTCTCCGCTTCCATTAGCGATCAATCAGTATCGATGCTAAAATCTATTTACGAAAATATAAATACCCGCAATGCGTGGTCGTTTGAATTTTCACGGCCTAATATCAGGTGGACTGTGAAGTGCTTTCGACGCTTCTGAAAAAGCACCCTGGGCAAACACGACGCAGGCGAAATTGGTAGCGTATATTCTCTTCATAGCCAAAGCGTCGGGCTTGCCAATAACCAGCATGCAAATGGAAATTCGGCGATCTGCAAGAGATGGATATGTAAACGTATTCATGAATTCCAAGAGGATCCCGTTTAATCAACCCCCTTGGGTATGCGGAGGGAAAAAATAATTGTCGTGAACAAGGGATCCGAAAGTGGGCCTCGTCAGTTCATTAAAACATCTGACGCAGGAGGTATTCGCTCATGATCCGATGCGCGAAATGCATCATTCCAGAGGGCTATCCTCAGGTCACCTTCGATGCTCAGGGAGTATGCAGTCAGTGCCAAAATCACCGGCCCTTCAAGGAGCCATTGGGAGAAAACCGGCTCCGGGAAGTTCTGGATTCGGAGCCACGGAACGGTCCTTACGATTGCGTCGTTCCTCTCAGCGGCGGCAAGGACAGTACGTATATTCTATACCATACGGTTAAAAAACTCGGATTACGGGTGCTGGCCTTTTATTACGACGGTCGATATCAGCATCCCCTCGCTATTGAGAATGTACAAAAGGCCTGCCAAAACCTAAACGTCCCCCTCGAAACCCTCGCCAGCCCATTCGGTATCCGGCGGCGGATTCTGCGCCAGACAATCAAGCTTTCCCGGAAATACGGCGGCCGTTTTAACACCTGCGCCAACTGTGAAATGATTATTCGGGTCAATACCGTCCGAGTTGCCCGAAAATATAACGTGCCCTTCGTGCTTTATGGAAGCACCGTGGCTGAATCGTCCATGCCTGCCGAGCAATTCTACAGCGGTAGTCATCATAGTCTTTTTCAACGGGCTAGAAGCATCGCCACCAGAATGTTGTCGCCCCGAACATTCATAACTTATCTTTCAATGACCCCCCAATTACTCGCCTTCCATGTCTATTGTGGATGGCAGTTGTGGATCCTGCATGCACCGCTGAAATACGTTCTCTTCCCTTTGGCGACCATGCCCTTTACCCAGAGCAACCCTCGCTTTGTCCGCTTTTATGATTATATACCCTGGGATGTCCAAGCCAGTCTGAAAACTCTTGAAAGCGAATTGGGTTGGCGGCATCCGCCCGAAAAGGATATGCGCTTCGATTGCTGTCTGAACGCCCTTGTGGATTATGATTATATTCGCAAGACAAACATATCTCACAACGGGGAAATCATGTGCAAACTAATTCGCGAGGGAACCTTGACCCGTGAACAGGCCCTGGAGCGAGAGGAACGTATTCTCCGGACCGCGGAGCCGGATTGCCTGCACTTGGTCGAATCCCTGGGTTTAAAAAATCCGAAAACCCCTATTTGGTGATCTTCTTATAGCAGGCCATACCAATTTGCGGGCATCTCAGGTCCGGATAATCCCAGCCATTTGCTCAAACCCATCCACACCTCAAGACCCGGTCCCCAAGCACCGATACGCAAAAGGGAGTATTTACCCAAGCGAACAGGACAGGTGCCGCATGTACGTAAGCCCGCAGTGGAAACGTTCCGATAACTCGTCATCATCCGCCACGGCCGTGCTGGAACCGCCGAAGACCGAGGCGCCCCACCCATCAAACGATGCCTTCAAACCGCTGCCGCCCAAATCCATGACGGAGGCCGGCTTGACCAACGAAATGGTCGATGCCCTGATTTTCAAATACCTGCTGACCACTGGCTCGGCCCTCGGCGCCCATATCGCGCGAGCCTTGGCCTTACCTCACCCGCTGATCGTGGAACGGCTGGCCGACCTCAAACAGCAGCAATTGACCGGCTACGCCGGCGCCGGCTCGTTGGGTGATTTCACCTATACGCTCACCGATGCCGGCCGCGACCGCGCCCGCCGGCTCATGGAGGAAAGCATGTACCTCGGGGCCGCTCCCGTGCCGCTGGCCACCTATTGCCAGGCGGTTAAGGCCCAGTCCATCACCCACGAAAAGCCCGACCGCGCCGATCTCGAACGCGCCTTCGAGGATCTTCTGATCAACGAAAAAATGTTCGCCACCCTCGGGCCGGCCATCAACTCCGGGCGCGGCATGTTCCTTTACGGTTTCCCGGGCAACGGCAAGACCAGTATCGCCGAACGCATCACCTACTGCTTCGGCAGCGAAATCTACATCCCCTACGCCATCCACGTCGACGGCTTTATCATCAAGCTCTTCGACGCTGAAATCCACGAAAAAATCCCTCAGCCGGCGGGCGGTATCCTCAAAACCGAGCAACTCGACGAACGCTGGGTCAAGATCAAGCGTCCCACCGTCGTGGTCGGCGGCGAACTGACCATGGACCAGCTCGAAATCCGCTACAACACCACGACCAAGGTCAGCGAGGCATCCACTCAACTCAAGAGCAATTGCGGTACCCTGGTCATCGACGACTTCGGCCGCCAGCGCATGAATCCCTTCGAGCTTCTCAACCGCTGGATCGTGCCGCTCGAAAAACGTTTCGATTTCCTCTCCCTGGCCAACGGCATCAAAATCCAGGTACCGTTCGACCAGTTATTGATCTTCTCCACCAACTTGGAGCCCAAGGATCTGGTCGATGACGCCTTCCTCCGCCGAATTCCCTACAAGATCGAGGTGACCAACCCCTCGGAAGAGGAATTCCGCGAATTGTTCAAGATCATGTGCCGGATCACCGGCTTCGAGCACCGGGAGGATTTGATCTCCGAACTGATTGACAAGCACTACCACCAGACCGGCCGCCCGTTCCGCTGCTGCCAGCCGCGTGATTTGCTCCTGCTGGCCAAGAACCAATGCCAGTACAACCACCTGCCGCTCGAACTGACTCGCGAAAATCTCGAGTTCGCGGTCAGCGTTTACTTCACCGCCATGGAAGGAACATAAAAACGGGACGCTAACATAGGGTCGATAGGCTCATTTGTTTGTTCGTCGATCAAAATCCTCCACCAATTCCATGCAGAACCGGTACGTATCGAGGGTGACCGCCGGGGGGATGGAATGATCCGAATGAAAGACGTATCCGCCGCCGCGACCGGCCTCCAGCTTACTCTGGATCTCGCGCCGGATTGCTTCTCGATCATTCGTGTTCAGCACCGTCGCATCCACGTTACCCATCAAGGCCAGCCGATCTCCGTAGCGGGCCTTCAATGCGCCTAAGTCCATGCCTGCATTCACCTGTAACGGTTGCAAGCAATCGATCCCGGCCTCGATCAGCAGCGGAACCAGTAACGCGATCCCCCCGCACGAGTGCAGGATCACCGGTCGCCCCCGCTCATGCACATGCTCGAATAACCGTTTATGCGCGGGCCAGATAAGTTCCCGGTAAGCCTTGGGCGAGATGAACGGCCCATGTCCGTAGCCCAGATCGTCCCACAACCACAAGGCGTCCACGGCCATGCCGGCCGCCAGGATCTCGTCAAACAAGCGGCGAACCAGCGCCTCGTAATACTCGATCACCTCGCGAATCCAGGCCGGTTCCGTGACCACGCTCATCAGCAATAATTCCGGCCCCAACAGATCGCGCGCCGCCTCCCAGAATCCCGACACCGCCCAGCAGACGAAGCGACCGGCATCATGATAGTGCTCGACCAGTCGCTTGCCCTCCTCCAGATTTACTCGCCCCGTCGTCCGCGTCAGCCGTTCCTTGTTCGCGTCCCATTGCTCTCGATTCCGTATCGCGAATTCACCCAGAAAATGTGGAACCCCGCTCTGTTGCCGCCAGCGTTTCTTTTTAACACCGTTACCGTCAAAGTAAATCTGCCAGGCGTCGGTCTCTTCCACGATCAGTTCGTCGAACATCAGACTCAGATTCGACCGACTGTACAGCCGTATATCCAGATCGAAATGATCCTGCCAATCGACCCCCTCGGGCAAACCCTGCCCCTCCCAAAGCCGAAGCGTCTCCGGCCAAAGCTGCTCGAACCGCGGTGTCCGGTCCGTGGTTTCGTGACGCAAGGCCGCCATCATCCGCTCACACGAAGTCATCCGCATTGATCCTTTCCCAACCCCCATCGCACCACGTTTTGCCCCTATGAACCAGCGAGCATCCGAGGAATGCATTGCACAAACGGCGGTTGTTCCCTATTGTAGTAAGGCAGGAGTTTCGGGTACATGTCCGACACCCATAACACCCGCGTCCTCTCCCCGGCGCAGGCCGAGCTTGTTGCTCGTCTGTGGTGGTTTATCCGTTTGCGCTGGATCTTCGGGGTCAGCCTGTTGGCCTTGGGTCTGTTTTTCACCTGGCGGCCATTCGCCCAGGTTCGTGGTTCGCTCATCGCCGCGCTCGGCGTAGTTATCCTGATCTACAACGCAATCTTCTGGCTCTTGGAACATCGTTTCAAACGACGCCGGCCCGAGCGGCAGGCGGAAAGCGCCCCTCGGGCGGCCGCCATCCAGATCGTCTGCGATCTACTAATCCTCACGGCCGTACTCAACTGCGCCGGCGGGATCGAGAACCCCTTTTTCGCCTATTACATCTTCCATGTCGTGATCGCCACTCTGCTTTTGCCCTCTCGCTGGGTGTTCACCCTCACCGGTCTGGCTATTGTTCTATTAACGGCTCTGGCCTTGGGTGAAATGAACGGCTGGTTGCCCCATGCCGGTATTTTCGATCCCCGGCGTCGCCATCATCAGGATCCCTTTTTCGTAGCCACTTTGCTCGCCGCTTTCGCCAGCGCCCTGCTCATCGCCGTATACCTGGGCACGTCCATCGCCGCGCAGCTCCGCGCCCGCGAACGGGACGTGATTAGGCTTCAGGAGGAACTGGCCGGCCACGCAAACCAACTGGAGCAGGTCAACGCCGCTCTGCAGCGGGCCGACGAGGAAAAGAATCGGTTTCTCCGAAAGGTCTCCCACGACCTGAAGGCCCCGCTCGGCGCCCAGCAGACCCTCTTGCGCCTGGTTCTCTATCAGTTCGACGATACGAGCGGACCACGCCAACACGTCGAGCGGGCCATTGTCCGCGGTGACGAACTGCTGACTTTACTCAACGATCTTTTGTTACTCTCCCGTGCCCAAGCGTTGACTCGTCGAAATGAACGGGTCTGGACCGACCCGGTCGCACAACTTATGCCCATACTGGAAAATCAGGCCCTACACGCTCGGGCTAAAGGACTCCACTGGCGGGTGGACAAAAAGGATCCGCTTCCCTCCATCTACATTCACCCCGACGATTTACTCACCATAACGGAAAACCTAATCTCCAACGCCATCAAATACACGCCGGCCGGCGGCTCGGTCCGGGTCGCGTTGACCGGCTTAAGCGAATCGTTCGTCTTGGAAGTCCAGGATACCGGTATCGGCATCGATCCGACGGACTTACCGCGCATCGGGCAGGAATTCTTCCGCGCCGCCCAAGCCAAATCATCCGGCGTGCCCGGTACCGGCTTGGGATTGGCCATCGTCCGCACCGTCGTCGAAGCCATGAAGGGCCGCATCGATATCCACAGTACGCCGGGCCAAGGCACGACCGTCACCGTTACCCTGCCCGTGGTCCCCGCGGAATCGCCGTCCGCTACCACATCTTCTCCAGCCCCGGCTCAATCCCGACCGGACGTGTCTTCTTCGCGCTAAACCGCTATAATACACAATGTTGCTTCCCTGCAACCGGATCGCCGATGCATACGGGGAATCCTGTCGCGCCATCCGCCTGATGAAACAATCCGGATTCCCGCGCCGAGTGCCCCATGAGCGATTATAAGTGGTATGAGGGAGGATTGCGTTTTTCCTGCACCCAGTGCGGCAACTGCTGCACCGGCGCGCCCGGCTACGTCTGGGTCAGCCGCGAGGAAATCCGCCGTATCGCCGAATTCCTCGATAAGGACGAACAATGGCTGGGCAAGGACCACCTCCGCCGCGTGGGCTTCAAGTATTCGCTCACGGAACGGGCCAACGGCGACTGCATCTTCCTGAGTTCCAACGGCAACGGCGGCCGCGGATGCGGTATTTATTCGGTCAGGCCGCTGCAATGCCGCACCTGGCCTTTCTGGTCGCAAAATCTGAAATCGCCGAGCCATTGGCGTCTGGCCGGTGAAAACTGCCCCGGCATGAACAACGGCAGGGAATACGACTTCGAGCAGATCGAGCAAATCCGGCTTAAAAAGTCATGGTAAGCGTGTCCGAGACCATCGTATTTTGCCTGTGAACAACGACGATTTCTGTTATGCCACTCTCTCCGAAATCGCCGCGCGTCCCGAAGTCGCGGCGGCCATGGAAGCGTTCTATCGGCAACTCGATCGGGAGATTGCCGGCTACAATCCGATCTGTCGTAACCGCGGCCTGTGCTGCGATTTCGAGCGGTGGGGCCACCGCCTGTACGTCACCACTCTGGAGATTGCCTATTTCCTGGGAGAAATCGAAACGCTTCCGGCGATCATCGCGGATCGTTGCCCTTTCGCCATCGACGGCCAATGCACGGCCCGTTCGCGACGCCCGATGGGTTGCCGCATTTTCTACTGCGACCCGGTTACCACGCATTGGCAGGGACCGCTCACCGAAAAATACCTTGCCTGCTTGCGCGATCTGCATGTGAAATTAAACGTGCCCTACCTGTATATGGATTGGATGGCCGTCTTGAAACACCTGCATACAAAACGAGCATCTTGAAACCCGCATGGCTCCTTCAATCCCGACGCCCCCGGCACGGAATGGGCGAGGAGTCCTCCTTGCCGATAGACGTTACGAAATCATTGTTGAAAACCAGGCAAATGGATTCCCCTGAACAAATAGGGTATAATAATAAATATGAAAAGATTACGTATTTACGTGGACACTTCGGTTATCGGCGGAGTTCTGGACGAGGAATTCACCGAGGAAAGCAAAGCCCTGTTGGACATGGCGGGAGAACAAAAGATAACATTGTTGATCTCTGATCTGTTGACTGACGAGTTGACGGACGCTCCGGAAAATGTCAAGGATGTTTTTGATTCATTACCCGAGACCTCGCTTGAGCGTATTTTCATGAGTTGGGAGTCCGCCTATTTACGTGATCAATATATTGCCGGACAAGTGTTGCCCTCTTCCTCCATGGAAGACGCGCATCACGTGGCCTTGGCCACGGTAGCCGGCGCCGATTTGATCGTTAGCTGGAATTTCAAGCATATCGTTCATTATGACAAGATTCGCGGCTTCAATGCGATTAATCTACAACAGGGCTATAAGCCGATCGAAATTCGTTCGCCACGGGAGATCGTCTAGGATGAAAAAACAAAAACAATTCGACTGCGTGCAAATGAAAAACGCCATCCAGGCCCGGCGGCGCCAGGAATACGCCGGTTTGACCGATGAACAAGTCCGCGAGCGTATCGCCCAACGGCTGGCCGATTCGGATGATATCGTGGCCCGCAAATGGCGCAAGATTACCAACCGCGAAACGAACCAAACGGCTTCCCGTTAACATGGTGACCATCCTGTTTGCCTTGTTCGTTGCTACTGGAAGGAAGATTATTGTCCGCGACCACGGCGCGAGCCACACAGGGTCTGCAATAGCCTCTACCATTACATGGATTGGATGGCCGTCCTGAAGGGAATGACGGTCACGCCCGCGACTTGAGGAGGGCAAGTACTCGATTCAGTTCGTTCACCACCCATTCCTGATGGGACTCGGACAAGGCATGTCCAAAACGTGTCTGCTTGTTTCCCACATTGACGGTGCAGGTCAGTATCGGCTTGTCGTTCTGCGTGTAGGCGGCTTCCTGGGTAAAAGGCTCGATTTTATCCAACGGCCATTCCTTCGTCCGGTTGATCCCCAATAATCCTTTGACGATATAAAGACCGCGGTTGTCCAATTCGACCGTGGTACTCCCCCAGGCCATCCAGCATCCCCAATAAATCGAAACGAAGCCCACAATGAAAAAAGGCAGAAAAAACAGGGTCAATGCCCAAGGAAACTCGTTTTTGATCATACCCATGAGAAATCCACTGAAAACTGCACAAACAATAACATTCCAGAACAAGGCAAAAAAGAACACACTTAATGCCTTTGTCCCTAATCCTCGACGCGGCAGAAAAATACTGATACCGCTATCCTCGGCGTATTGCACATCGACGATGTTCGACGGAGGAGGATCGGGAAGTGGCATATCCAGCCTTTTCTTCCCAGCCGCCAAGACCGCCGAGGGCCTGAACACTTCTCCACATGCGGCACACATGGCGGTGTCCATTTGGATGTTGACGAACTCGCCGTGAATCTCCGCACTGCAACTGGGGCATAAAAGAGCCATGCACAAACCCTACCGGTGGTACGGGGCCAAATAGGTATCCATTTCCTGGAACAACCATTCCTGTTCCCTCCGGCTCAGATGGCCACCGATAATTTTCTCTTTTCGCCCAAGAGTCAGGCCGAGGTAAGCATTCGAATGTTCGAACGTACCGGCCGTTCGGAAACACCCCGGCTTGACGGCATGACCTTGTTCGCTCCATTCCACAAATGTATCTTCCGTTGGGGCCCGCCGTGTCCAACCCAATCCAAACAGGCTGGATCGATAGCTGCATTCCATGCCGCTGAGTTGAATACGGGTACGGCCAAACAACGGCCAGAATATGGACCCCAACAGAAAGAATCCCGCCATGAAGAACGGGGTTAAGAACAACGCAAGGAAAATGATCATGAATTTTCGTGGAAAACCACCCAGACTTGCATCCTCGTGTTCGCTATCGGGTTGATGGCCGGCAGTGGGACCAACTTCGTCCATCGTGGGGGTCGTTGCTGGTTGTGTAGCCGCAACCTGATTATCTTCGTTTCCCAAAAAAGAACCAACACCGACAAAAGTCAGTAGAAAACTCCACCATGTCACGGCGAAAGCCATCAAAAACAGTTGCGCAAAATGGAAGCCCATGGGCGGAATACGTATCTCTTTGGATGTCCCCAGATCCGTGATAACGACTTTCGTATCATGAGGAGGCGAAACGATGGCTCCTGGTCGTCGGCCGAGGCCCGACGCGGCCCGGCTCTGATTAACCACGGTGCTGATCGCGAACACCTCGTGACAGCTTGCACATTTGGCCAGATCGGCCGCAATGTTGGTATTTTCCTTGGCAATCTCGCACTGGCACGAGGGGCACCTGATGACCATCTTATGCTGCCTCCATAAACAAATTTTACCCTGATAGGGAACCTGTGGCAAGAAGCAAAGGCAAACAATTTCCGCCAACCAAGCGGAGGTTGCCCTTTCGCCATCGATGGCCGCTGTACAGCGCGTTCGTGACGCCCGATGGGCTGCCGAATCTTCTACTGCGCCCCCACCGCCGCCCATTGGCAAGGCCCGCTCACCGAAAAATACCTCGCCCGCCTGCGCGATCTGCATGTAAAATTGAACGTGCCCTAGCTGTATATGGATTGGATGGCCGCCCCCGCTCCCCTGCTCCCCCTTTCCCTCTCTCCCCATTGTTCTTTCATCCCTTACGGGATTATCCCTCGCTGGCGCTTCGGGCTGGTAACGGTCGGGATTATCCCTCGCTGGCCCGCCACGGCGGGTAAACTGCTTCGGGCTGGTAACGGTATGGATATGCTCAACAAGGGTCAATTCTGGCCGGGGCGGTAGCGGGCGAGACGGTTGCGAATCAGTTCGGCCCGGGCCACGCTACGGCTTTGGCCGTCGAGCAACTGGCCGGAACGCTTCTGGAGATGAGCGGATTGGGTGGCGATGAACAATTCGCTGATGGTCTGCAGGTCGATATGCTTGATACACTCCAGCACGACGCCCAGTCGAAGATGCGAAAGCAGATAGAGGGTTTCGTCCGTGCTGATCGCCCGGGCGTTTTGCAAAAGCCCCAGGGCCCGCCAGACGCGGTCCTGCAACGCGGCGGCCTTGTCCGTCTTGAGCATCGTCCGGGCCTGGCGCTCATAATTGACGATGGAGGGGATGACGTTCGTCTTAAAACTGTCCAGAATCTCCTCCTCGCTCTGGCCGAGGGTGATCTGATTGGAAACCTGGAAGAAATCTCCGATGGCCTCGGTCCCCTCGCCGTACAACCCGCGCACCGCCAGACGCATGTCCCGGGCGGCCCGGAACATTTTTTCGAGTTCGTTGGTCAGCTTCAAGGCGGGTAGATGGAGCATCACCGAGACGCGCAGCCCCGTCCCCACGTTCGTCGGGCAGGCGGTCAGGTAGCCGTAATTCTTATGAAAAGCGAAATCCACCGACGATTCGAGCGTGCCATCGACCGACATGATCTCATTCCAGGCCTCGTCCAAATTCATCCCCCGGCGCAAGACCTGCATGCGTAAATGATCTTCCTCGTTGATCATCAGCGAAAGGGTTTCCGTCGGGCTGATGGCCACGCCACGACAACCCTCGCCCTCGGCATGTTGCCGGCTGATCAGGTGCCGCTCGACCAACAGTTGCCGATCCACCGGTTCGCTTTTTTCGATATTGACATAGAAGGTTTGCCGGCCGAAATCACATGCATGGATGGCCTGAAAGAGCATTTGCTCGATGTTCCGCCGCTGTTCGGCGGTGGCCCGGCTCAGGAAAGGGAATCCCTCCACGTTACGGGCCAGCCGCACCCGCGAGGAAATAACCACGTCGCCCATCGGCCCGCCGCCGGCCAACCACTCGCCGCTGGACTGCAACAGATCGTCGATGGTCATGAACGCTTCAACTCCTCGAGCCGGTCGCGCAGCTTGGCGGCCTGCTCGTAATCCTCACGCTCGACGGCCTCGCGCAACTCCCGCTGCAGCCGTTGACGCTCCTGCTGAACCGGATCCACCTCGATCACCTGGCCCGGGGATTTACCCTTATGCCGCACATGCCCGTCCTGGGCCCGGGCGATCAATGCCTCCAGAGGCTGCTCGAAGGCATCGTAATCGTTCGGACACCCGAGCAAACCCTGATTACGGAATTCCATGAAAGTCATGCCGCACTGCGGGCACTTGAGATGGGCCATGGCCTGTACGCTGCTCTGGGAGGCCAGAAAAGAGTTCAGCACGTCGTTAAGCGACACATGCTGCTTGACCGCCACCCCTTCGGCGGAGGCGCACTCCTCGCAGAGATGCCGCTCGCGTTTTTCATCCTTGAGCAGATCCGTTAAATGGACGGTGGCGGTACGTTTTTTGCACATCTGGCAGAGCATGGGTCAACCTTTTATCCGATCCAGTTGATTCAAATAAATTTTAGACCTCCCTGTATATATCGTCAAGATTAGCGTCCGATTCCACCCGCCGGGCTCGGTCGCGTGCATATTTTTTCAGTACATTCTCCGTATGGACCGAACCGGCCGTTTCCTTGCCAGATAAGTGTCGAGCCATGATAATGTCTGCTCGAACCGTGTTCTAGAGAAGTTCTTTCAACCTGGAGGCAAGCGATGTTACGCAACTATCTGACGGGTGCATGGGTTCTTTCGATTCTCGTGGTTGGGGCGGGCTGGACGGTTACGTCAGCCCAGGAAAATGTGCCTCCGGTCGCCGCCGATCAGGCCGAAACCGTACCGCCTGAATTGCTCGGAAGCTGGAACATCACCCTCGGCGATCCGGCCGAACGCACATTGCCCTGCTGGATGAGCATCGAACAAAAGGATGGAAAACTCACCGCCCGTTACAACTCCTGGGCGGCCGGTATGCAACAAATCCCCGTGGAGTTCAAGGATGGAAAAATATCCTTCGCCTGCTGGACGCCGGGAATCAAAGGTAAAGATTTCTGGATCGGCACTTTGAAGATTCAGAATCGACCAGGCCGCCAGGGCCGAAGAGCAGGGTGGGCTAACGCCACCATCGAAGGTACCGCCCGCGGCGAAAACGACGAGAAAACCCGCCCCTGGACAGCCCGCCGACAAGTCATCCGCGTGAACGCCACCGGAACATGGACCATGGAAGCGGTGGAAGGCCTGCCCAAGGCCGAACGCAAGCTGCTGATTAAACAGGAAGGCTGGCGCGTTCAGGGTCGAGTGATCGACGGCGAACGGAGTAAAACAATCACGGATAGCCGGGTCCGAGGCGGTGAACTCATGGCCACCGTGCCCATGCGCGGTACCGGCCAGGAGACGGTACAGTTCAACCTGCGGGCGACGATTAAAGGCGATATTCTCGATGGTGCGTTTGTCGACGGAGAAAAACGATACCCCTTCACCGCCCGGCGGGAACGGCAATGGGAATCGCCGATCGAATTGTTCAATGGCAAGGATCTCGACGGCTGGACGGTAAAAGCTTGGGAAAAACGCGACGGTTTCAACTGGCAGGTAACGGACGGCGCGCTCTGTACCCCTAAGCCGGGCAAGGACATCGTCACCGAGCGCAAGTTCGACGATTTCAAGCTGCGTCTGGAATTCAAGGTTCCTCCCGGCGGCAACAGCGGCGTGTATCTGCGTGGCAGGCACGAGATTCAGGTCGCCGACAGTTATGGCAAACCATTGACCCCCGACTGCTGCGGAGCCGTTTACGGTCGTATCGTCCCCTCGGTCAACGCTTGCAAGAAACCCGACGAATGGCAAAGCTACGAGATCACCCTGATTGGCATGTACCTCACGGTGAAGCTTAACGATCAGACCATCATCGATAACCAGTTGCTCGAAGGCATGACCGGCGGGGCCCTCGATAATGACGACAACGAACCCGGGCCGATTTATCTGCAAGGCGATCATAGCCCCATTTGTTATCGTAATATCCAGATCACCCCGGCCAAGGCCCCCGTGGCACCGGAGGGTCTGGACTAAGGTCATGATTCGGGCCATAAAGCAGGAGCGCATGAGGATTTCATGAGTTTTATTTTCATCTAAATCATTTACTAGTAATGATTTACATGATTCATCGGCGTCTTCGTAGATATTTTTCTTTACCTAACACTTGCCAAACTTCCGATTGTGCATATACTGGCGGAAGTGTTGTTTGGAAGTATATCTTTTTCAGGGCACAAACATGACTGACAAAACCGCAAGCAATCGCGAACAGGCTTTGGATCGGGCACTGGCCCAGATTGAAAAGAGTTTCGGCAAGGGGTCGATCATGAAGCTGGACGAGGATCGTCCGGCGGTGCGTGACGGCCTCAGCACCGGTGCTTTATCGCTGGATCTGGCTCTGGGGGGTACGGGGATTCCTCGAGGACGGATCGTGGAGTTCTTCGGTCCCGAGTCGAGCGGAAAGACGACCCTGGCCTTGCACGTAGTGGCTTCCGCTCAACGGGCCGGAGGGGTGGCCGCCGTCGTTGATGCCGAACACGCTCTCGATCCGACCTGGGCGAAACGCTGCGGAGTGAAACTGGACGAATTGCTGGTCAGTCAGCCGGAATCCGGCGAGCAGGCCATGGACATCGTGGAAATGCTGGTCCGTTCCGGCGCGGTCGATTGTATCGTGGTGGACTCCGTCGCCGCCCTGGTACCCAAGGCCGAGTTGGAAGGAGAAATGGGGCAATCCCACGTCGGCCTGCAAGCCCGCCTGATGAGCCAGGGCTTGCGCAAGTTGACCGGCATCGTGGCGAAAGGCCGTTGCATGGTGATTTTCATCAACCAGATTCGCGAGAAGATCGGGGTCATGTTCGGCAATCCGGAAACCACGCCGGGCGGCCGCGCCTTGAAATTTTACGCCTCGATTCGTCTTGACATTCGGCGCATCACCACGCTCAAGGAAGGGGAGACGGCCGTCGGCAACCGGGTGCGGGCCAAGGTGGTCAAGAACAAGGTGGCGGCCCCCTTCAAGTGGGCGGAATTCGACATTATGTTCGACGGCGGCATAAGCACCGAAGGCGATCTGCTGGATATGGCGGTCGAAGACAATCTTATCGATAAAACGGGGGCCTGGTTCAGCTACGGTTCCGCTCGTCTTGGACAGGGACGGGAAAACAGTAAGCTGTTTCTCCGGGACAACCCCGATCTGGCGGCCGAAATCCGTCAGAAGATTCTCGCCAAGCGCGGCCTTGATGGTGCGGGGGAAAAGCCGGAGACGCCCGACGAAGCGAGCAAGAGTAAAGCAGAAAGCGAAATCACGACACCCGAGCCCAAGGGCAAGCCCGTGCAGAAGAAAGCCAAAGGACGCCGTTGATCGGATCGCGTCTCACGCTACCGTTTTGCACCCAGGGATTCGAGCAGAGCGATGGCGGCTTGAACGTCCGCGAAACGGTCGGGGCCGGCCTCGCGCTCGATGACCAGGGGACCGGCATAGCTGATTTCGCGCAGCTTGGTCACGACACCGGGGATATTCGCGTCACCGGTACCGAGCACCACATCCTGACCCCATTCCACGCCGGGCTTGGTCGACCACTTGCCGTCCTTCATGTGAACATGCGCGATTTTATCTCTGAGGATATCGATAGCCTCGATCGGCTCGCCCACCCCGTAAAGGATCATATTGGCGGGGTCGAAGTTGACGCGGATGTTTGGCCGGCCTACATCGGCAATAAAGGCGGCCAAGGCTTCGGCCTTTTCCTGACCGGTTTCCATGAGCAGGGTCAGGCCCCGCTCGCCCAGATCGTCGCAGATTCGCTTGAGCCGATCGACCATGACGGCGTATTGCGGATGGTTCTTGTCGTGAGGCACGAAACCGATATGCGTCGCCAGCATCTCGACGCCAAGTTCCTGGGTGATATTCGCGACGGCCACGGTCTTGGCGTAACGTTTCTGCCAGGTGTCGTCGTGCATATAGCCGCCGGTTCGAGCGATGGTCTCGATGGTCGTATAGTCCTCGCCGAACTCGCCGAATCCGACACACATGGCGCTGACCGCCAGGCCGCACCCCTTGATGGTCGAAATCGTTTTATCGGGGTCGGCCAGCTCCTTGGGGCTCATGATGCCGACCTGCACCAACCGGAGGCCCAACTCGTTCTTGATGACCTTCAAGGTTTCGCCGAGGTCCGGTATTTTCAACGACCAGGTTACCATGCCGATCTGATAGGGCTTCATGAAGGCACTCTCCTTCAATAATTATCTCGGTATCCAACTCTGTTCTTAGCCAACGACTTATCGGTTAGGCCGATGACGGAGAGAAAGAGAGAGGAAGCGATAGAGAGAAATGCTGTCGAGTAGTCAAATCTCTCTGTCTCTCCGTTCCTCCTTCTCTCCTTCCCTTGCTCCAACAGTTACCCTCATCCACTCGCGGCATCGCCTCTCGGCCCGCCGGCCGCCCGCCGCAATTGCCCGCAGGCCGCGTCGATGTCCAGCCCGCGGCTCTTGCGCACATGCACGTTGACCCCACGATCGCGAAGTTGCTGGACGAACCAGTGGGTCGCGGAGCTGTCCGGGCGTTGGAAATCCAGACCCGGTACGGGATTATACCGGATCAGGTTGACATTGCAGCGCATCCGCCGGCAAAGGGTTACCAGGCGGTGGGCGTGCTCGACCTTGTCATTCACTCCGCCCAGCAGAAGGTATTCGATGGTAACCTCGCGGCCGGTGGTCTTGAAATAATCGCGGACGGCCTGGACAAGCTCGTCGATCGTCGTGTACTTAGCCCAGGGAATAAGTTCCTTGCGCAGCTCGTCGGTCGGGGCGTGGAGGGAAATCGCCAGGTTGATCTGCAAATTCTCGCCGGCCAACTGGCGAATCTGCTTGGGCAAGCCGACGGTGCTGACCGTGATCTTGCGGGCCCCGATGTTCAGGCCCCAGTCGGCGTTGATGATGCGGATGGCCTTGAGCACGTTATTGTAGTTGGCCAGCGGCTCGCCGATGCCCATGACCACGATATTGCTGAGGCGTTCGCCCTGGCTTTCGCTCAGTCGGGCGAGGGTGAGGACCTGCTCGACGATCTCGCCGGCCTTCAGTTGACGTTGAAGCCCACCCTGGCCGCTGGCGCAGAAAACGCAACGAACAGGGCAACCGACTTGGCTGGAGATACAGGCCGTCCGTCGCTTTTCATCAGGGATCAACACGCATTCAGAAGTCGCCTCGTCCGGCCAGCGGAGCAGGAGTTTAAGGGTATGATCGCCGGCTTCCCGACGGTCGGCCTGCGCGGCGGTGGCGATCGTCCAGTGCTCGGCCAACCTCTGACGCAGCGGCTTGGACAAATTGCTCATGGCCGCGAAGTCGGCCGCCCCATGCTTGTAGACCCACTCGAAGACCTGTTTCGCCCGGTAGGCGGGCAGGTCGTCTTCGGCACAGAAGGCCACGAACTCATCGAGCGTCACGCCAAGCAGATGTTTCTTTTCCGGTTCGGATACCATGTGACTAACCATATTCCGCACCGGACCGAAAAGCAATATCGAACGAATATCGGACGCCACCGCCCCAGCTCTCTGCGCCCGTTACTCCTCTTTATGTAAAAATATGCTCAGGATAACGAAGGATACCAGTCCACTGAGGACATACGTACCCGTTTCGCCCCCCGGAAGCGGCTTGATGCAAAAACCGATCATAAGGGAAAAAATGACGGTGAGAACCCCGGCCAGGCCCGTCGAAATGCCCACGATTTCGAGCAACGGTTTCCCGAGCAACAGGCTCTTGCCCCGGATTTTATAGTGCAACGCCGTACGCTTGACTTTCTGGGTCAAGGTATACGGCGAATCGAAAGGCGGGCCGAATTCGCTCGTGAATTTCGCCCCGCTTCCGTTTCGGGCCGCGAACAGTTGGGCATAAGCCGGATTGTCGAATTCAAAATGATGTGGGCCGTTCATCCTTACACCTTTCATGCGCGAGGCGTGGCGATGGTCCAGAAGTTGTTGGGGAAGATAATAATCCAGCACGTAAACGATCGGCAATACCCAGACGAACGGAAGCAGGATAAACCCAACGAATAACGCCAGAGCGAAGTTGACCTCGCCCAGCGCATCCAGCGCGGATCCATGCCCCAGAATCAACATGGCCGAGATCAAGGAAGCCAGAAAGGTGGATATTTTAATCATCAGCAAGCGCTTCCGCCGGTATTCTTTTTCATGGGCGACGCATTCCGGGCAAACGCAGAAATCCAACGAGGCCGTTTTGGTTTCAGTCACGCGATACCCCGCGGAATGATATTTGCGAACATGCGACCATCTAGCGGTGGCCGTATGGGTGGTGGGAGCCAAACAACACGCGCAGACCGTCGGAACATTGAAACGATTGAATGGCGAGCCCCAGGGCTTTTCAACCTCGACCTCCACGACTTCCTGCTTATCAACGATTCCATGAGCCACCGCGGTTTGTGACGTGGACATGCCATCTCCTTCGTAATCGGTAACGGCCGCGTTACCGGAACCTGCCAACCCGGATAGGTTACCGGGCGTTCCACAATCCGGCTTGCCCTCACTACATAGTCGTCGTATGCAGTATGCGGACAAGCCCCATCTTCAATCGGCAGGGCGCGGTTCATATTTTCTTAATCTCTTCTTGAAATACGGATATTGGCCGTCGCGAGCGGGATTATCGGCAAGGGTTGCGTCCGCCCCTGCGTATTATGGTTATTCGGGCACGATGGGAAGGGTATCCTCGACTGGTCAAAATCATCCCTTGACCTTCTTCCAGTCGGCCAGAAAGCGCTCGAGGCCGATGTCGGTCAGCGGGTGGTTGAGCAGCTTGTCGAGGACGTTTGGGGGGATGGTGGCCACGTCCGCCCCGATCATGGCAGCCTGCACGACGTGCAACGGATGGCGGAGACTGGCGGCCAGTATCTGCGTTTCAAAATCATAGTTGTCGTAGATCTGCCGGATAGCGGAAAGCAGGTCCATCGAATCGTGACCGATATCGTCGAGCCGGCCGAGGAATGGGCTGACATAGGTTGCCCCGATACGGCCGACAATCAAAGCCTGCACGGGCTGAAAAACCAGGGTCATATTCGTCTTGATCCCCGCGTCCACGCAGCGGACCAAGGCCTTGATGCCCTCGGGGATGGTGGGCAGTTTTACCACCACATGTTCGGAGATGGTCGCAAGATCCTCGGCCTCGGCGAACATCCGCTCGGCCTCGGTGGAAATCACCTCGGCCGACACCGGTCCCTGCACCACGTCGCAGATGTCGGCGATCAGCTTGCGGAAATCGACCTTGCCTTCCTTGGCGGCCAGCGAAGGATTGGTGGTCACGCCGTCAAGCAGACCCATGGCCTTGAACTTGCGAATCTCATCCAAATTGGCGGTATCAATGAAGAATTTCACGGTCCGGCACCTCCGAAAGAAAATGGCGTATTGGTGAACATGCCCCCCTCGATCAACACCCCACTTTCATCATTGTAAGGGCAAATCGATCATGCGGCCACCCGTCGGCAGGTGTTTCGGATCCCGCGGCCGTTTTGATAGGCCGGATTTGCCAGAGAGAAGCTTGTGGAGTGCGGCGGCCGTGACGCCGCTTTCCCTTGGATAGCCGGGTTTTCGCGGAACACGATGGCCGTATCACCCGCCGGCACACTCCATCCGTTACTTAAGCCCGTTGGCAAAGCAGCCAAAGCGGCGGTGTTGCCGTCCCATCCAAAAACATTGCCGCGGTCTATCCATCCGCTCGAATGATTACGTCTCCGCCGCGATCAACCGCGACCGCGGTTTCCGCGTCAATAGCCCAACTCGCGAAGCTGACGCTCGCTAAGTCCGAAATGATGTCCAACTTCATGGAGAACGGTCTTGCGGATCTGCTCGACGATCCGGGTTTTGGACCGGCACATCCGTTCGATGTTGGCCTTGTACAGAACGATCCGTTCCGGATAACGAAAGGGCTCATCGACGTGCCGTCGAGTGAGCGGAGTGCCGTGATAAAGACCGAGCAGGGTGCGCGGATCGCGGATTTTCAGATCGCGACAGACGGTCGCGTCCGGCACGTCCTCGACATCCACGGCCACTTCCTGAAGGTAGTGATGAAACCCCTCCGGGATGGAGTCGAGGGCCTCCTCGACCAGCAACTCGAATTCTTCATCGGTTACATGCATGCGCAGATAGATATAATGCTTCCCCGCACGGCAATCAACCAATCGACGCGAGAATCATCCCTGCGAAAAGGAATGAGCTATGTTACGTAATGCTGTCGGCGATCAGATCGAGCCGCAACGCGCCTCAGAGACCGGTGGCCCAGCCGATATTTTTGCCCGGTATATATTCCACGTGGTGATCGGCGAACGAAGCGTAGGTGCCGCCACCCAGACTGCCCGGATGACTCCCGGGATTGACCGTCTTGCCCGTGGCTTTGGCGATACCATTCACCCATTCCCCCTGAGCGCAATATGCAACCATAATGTCGGCAAGGCCGGCATAAACGAAATCCGTTTTCTCGAATTGCTCTTTGGCGTACAGGTTCTCTTCCTTGATTTTGTCCCAACGATAATGTTTTTCACAAACGTATGTTTTTGACCATAACCGTGCTGCCCAGCCTGCTTCAGTGGCTCGGGGAGCGGCGGCGTGCCAAGGCAGAGCGGAATATTTTGCCTTCATCTCCCTTCCCCCGGTCTCGGTCATAAGAGTAAAATTGCGGTAAATTTCTTTCCACAGCCATGTGCGATAGGATTCGTGCTTGCCTTGAATCACGAAATATTGGCCAACTTCCTGAGCATCACCCGGCCCTGTCCCCCGTGCCCAGGGGCAAACCCAGAATTCTTGAAGATGCTTGTCCTCGTACTCCCGAAGGGTCTCGTTCGGCCAATGGATCAGCGGATCGAACTGATTAAAGGCAAGTTGTCCACTGGCCACCATGTCACGTCGGTTCCTGAAAAAGCCCCGGCTGCCCGGATGATAATTGCGCAAGGCTACGGATAGCCAGCAGGCGCGAGCGGGCATCTTGTTTGACCCACTGCTATCCATATAACCACTTACTGTTTGATTGTTCACCCCGTAAGAATAAACGATCGGCACATAATCCTTATAATCGGCCATATAGAGGGCGGTCAGGGTGGCGACCTGCTTGGTGTTGGCCATGCAAAGGGTGTTTCGCGCCTGGGCTCGCGCCCGGGACAGCGAGGGCAGCAAAATGGCGATCAGCAAGGCGATAATGGCCACCACGACCAAGACCTCGATCAGGGTAAAGGCCCTGGTCGGACGCACGGATCGTTTGGTGAAATAACGACACATAGCCAACCTCCCGAGACACACTGTCTCAAATGCGTCAACAGCACGGGACCAGGCGAAAACATGACAACACAACCGGCGTTAGATCGCCCCACCGTGGATCGACGATGGTTACGCCAAGGCACCATGTGATTATATTAAGAGCGACTCATTACTTGTCTTCACTTATTATATATCGGCAACCTGTTAGCTGAAAGAGGCAGCGATAGCGAACGCGGAATGAACCGGCCGAACACTGGAACATAATGCAGAGGTCAAAGCGTGCCCCAAGGAGAGCGTTGTCTTTCGGTAAGCAAGAAAGCCCCGGCGACATCATCGCTGGTAAAATTTATGTACCGACAATAGAAGTGATTTCTGGTTCTGAAGTGCTCTTTATCTGAATGATGTAAACATGGATATGAATCGAGTTGCCTTGGCATTAATTCGTGATGATGGGCGCTGGCTGGTCGGCAAACGTGCGCCGGGGCGGATTTACTCCGGCCTGTGGGAATTCCCCGGCGGAAAAATACTTCCAGGAGAAACGCCGGAGCAGGCGGCGGTTCGCGAAACCCGCGAGGAAACCGGGCTGACTGTTCGGCCCATGCGCCATCTGGACCGTTTGACAGACCATCAAGCGGGAGGCCCCGTTCACCTATACCCCGTCTATTGCCAATGGGTTGCCGGGGTGGCCGCGCCGGCCGATCCGGCGATTCTTGAACTGCGTTGGGTTCTTCGTGATGAGCTTCGCCATCTCGATATGCCGCCAATCAATGCCCGGATCATTGAACAGTTGACAAGCCTCGAAGCCGATCCACCCTGACGCCCATCTTGTTATGTCAACGGAAAAGGGCCTTCGCGTTTGGAAGACTCCGGATTATCCCGTCGATCATGTTTCGTGGATAGCGAATATCGCCGATTGCTTGCCGGCTGAAAAATCGTGCGGTCGGGATGCTTGAGGCTAACTCTTCTTCCCGTAAATCTTGTCCGGATCGAGCATCCGCTCCGCACAGACTTTCCATTCACCGTCGGTTTCGTATCGCCGGAAGAAGCAATTGCGATACCCCTCGTGGCAGGCCGCCCCGTGTTGCCGGGCCTTGATGAGCAGCGTGTCGGCGTCGCAATCGACGTAAATCGCCTCGATCTCCTGGGTGTGGCCGCTGGACTCCCCCTTCATCCAGTACTTCCGGCGCGAACGCGACCAGAAATGGGTCTTGCCCGTGCGGATAGAATCCGCCAGGCTGTTCTTGTTCATGTAGGCCATCATCAGCACTTCGCCGGTCTGGGCGTCCTGCACGATGGCCGGGATCAGGCCGTTGGCATCATACTTCAGATCATCGAGTCCCTGCATGTTCACTCCCTTTTTCCGCGTCCCGGCGGTCAAAGCCAGCTTTGTTGAGGTGCAGAATAAGGCAGAACGCCCTTTCTGAAAAGAGCAACGCCCCCGGGTTTCCAGAAACCGCCCGGCTCCGTTATGATGACCGCCAAAACGTATAAGGGAAAACCGTAATGCCCTCGCTGCAAGATCATTTTCATCAAATTACCATCATTCTGTTCCTTGCCGCCGTCTTCGGGGCGATCGGGCACAAGTTCCGCCAACCCCTGATCATCTCGTTTCTGCTGGCCGGCATCCTGGTGGGTCCGGCCGGTCTCCATGTGATCGAGGGTCCGGACCAGATCGAATTGCTGGCCCATATCGGCATCTCGCTGTTGCTTTTTGTCGTCGGTCTGCGCCTGGATATCGGGATGATCCGGACCGTCGGCCCGGTCGCCCTGGCCACCGGCATCGGGCAGGTTCTGTTTACCTCGCTGATCGGCTTTCTGATCGCCCTGGGATTCGAAATGTCGATCATGGCCGCTGCTTACGTCGCCGTGGCCTTGACCTTCTCCAGCACGATCATCATCGTCAAGCTGCTGTCCGACAAGAAAGAGATAGACGCCTTACATGGTCGGATCGCCGTGGGCTTCCTCATCGTCCAAGATATCGTGGCGATTCTGGCCTTGATCGCCCTGACCGCGTTTGGCGGAGAAATGAATGAAAAAGTCAGCTTTATCCGGCAAATCATCTGGCTTGTGGGGAAGGCCTCGGCCTTTATCGCCGGTCTACTCGCTCTGATGTACTGGATTCTCCCGCGAACTTTGACGTACCTGGCCCGGTCCCAGGAACTGCTGGTTCTCTTCGCGATTGCCTGGGCCGTGCTGTTGGCCACTGTCGCCGAGCAACTGGGCTTCACCAAGGAGGTCGGGGCGTTCCTGGCGGGCATGTCTCTGGCCTCGACGGAGCATCGTGATTCGATCGGAGCCCGCCTGGTCGTTCTGCGTGATTTTCTGTTGCTGTTTTTCTTCATCAATCTCGGCGCCCGATTGGAATTATCGGCCTTGGGGGCGGAGGTGGGCAAAGCGGCGGTTTTCTCGTTGTTCGTTTTGATCGGTAATCCACTGATTGTCATGATTATCATGGCCGCCATGGGCTACCGTAAACGTACGGGCTTTCTTTGTGGCCTGACCGTCGCTCAGATCAGCGAGTTCTCCCTCATCCTGGCCGCCCTGGGCCTGAACCTGGGGCATATCGACAATCAGGCAATGAACCTGATTACCCTGGTCGGGCTGGTCACCATCTGCGTCTCGACCTATATGATCCTTCATTCAAGTTCGATCTACGACTATTTGGCCCCCGTACTCCGCGTATTCGAGAGAAATCATCCCTACCGGGAGGCCACGGAAAACACCGTGACTACGGGCGATTTCGCGGGACAAATGATCATTCTTCTGGGGCTGGGTAATTACGGAGGCGCGATCGCCGCCCAACTTCAACGCCGTGGACGCGAAATCCTGGCCGTCGACTTCGACCCGGAATCCCTGAAACGCGGCCGCCGCATGGGCTTGCGCGTCCTGTACGGCGACGTGAGCGACCCTGAAACCCTGACGCAGATCCCCTTGCATTCGGCCGGATGGTTGGTCAGCACGGTCCGCAACCAGGCGACGAACATCGCTCTTCTCAATGGTCTGAAAGCCGGCGGATTTGGCGGTCGCGTGGCGGTGGCCGCCGCCGCCGAATCCGAGGTCGAGCCATTGCGGGCCTTGGGCGCCCATGTCGTCCTGCAACCGTTCAGCGATGCCGCGGAACAGGCCGCCGAGGAACTGACCGGCGCGGTACACGCTCTACCCGGTCTGGTGGACTGGCCCGCCGGCCTGCAGGAAATCAGTTTGCGGCCTGGTTCGGTATTCGCCGGGAAAAAACTGGCGGATATCCCGCTTCGCCAGGAAACCGGCGTATCGGTACTCGTGGTCAGCCGGGCCGGACAAAGCTATTTCAATCCCGGCCCTGGTTTCCAATTGTTCCCCGGCGATCGGCTTGTTTTACTGGGTGATCCGCAGAATGTCCTGCGTGCCGTGGAATATCTGGACCAACGACATACGGAACAGACCCCGGCCGAGGAAAACACCTTCGCCGCCGGCGATGTCGTCATTGCCCCCGACTCGCCGCGCATCGGCAAGAGCCTCGCCGAACTGGCCTTCCGCCACGAATACGGCGTAACCGTCATCGGTATTCGTCGGGGAAAAATCCGTATTACCTCACCCTCGGGCAACGATCGCATCGCTCCCGAGGACCATCTCATCGTCGTCGGCAATCGCGAGGCTGTCGAAAAACTTCAGGCCCTGTCGCCCCTGTAATCCCCAGCCTTCAACCCACGTCAAGAAACGCCACCTTGTCGCGAAACCTTCGCCGCAACTCCGCCAGTAATCGACCATGCTCCGGTCGGCGCAAGTGCGGATCCTCGCGCACGATGCGGGCGGCCTCGTCGCGGGCCTGCATCAGCAACTCCACGTCCTCGACCGGGTTGGCTACGCGAAACTCGGGCCAGCCGTGCTGCCGCGTGCCCAGCAACTCGCCCGGTCCGCGCAGACGCAAATCCTCCTCGGCGATTCGAAATCCGTCATTACTGTGACAGAGAATCCGCAAACGCTGATTGGCGGTCTCGCCCCGGCTGTCGCTCATCAGTAGGCAGATCGAGCTTTCCCGTCCGCGCCCGACCCGGCCGCGAAGCTGATGCAACGCCGACAACCCGTACCGCTCGGCATGTTGTACGATCATCACCGTCGCGTTC
>CAZXSA010000038.1:0-25571 GCA_964642815.1 uncultured Planctomycetales bacterium
GATCTCGGGGCGGAGATACTGAAAGCGACCTTGAACTCCGGAGCTTTCGAACCCAAACGTGGAGAATGCGTTAGAAACTGGCTTGCCAAGTATATTGGAGAACAATCTCTGTTTGGAGTGACCATCCATACGGAAGCCCTGCGCAAGGATGCCCCTACCATAGCTTCGGGTACGCTCCCGTTCTTGACCGAGATACTTAATCGACTACAGCCCACGGGGGTCAAGGGTATTATGCTCGTACTCGATGAAATTAATGGGATAACTGGAAACCCCGCTTTTGCCCATTATATCAAAAGTCTTATTGACACCAATGCGATGGCCCGTAAACCTCTGCCTTTGTTGCTCATGCTTTGCGGCGTGGAGGAAAGACGCCGGGAGATGATTCGCCATCATCAACCGGTTGAACGACTATTTGATGTCATAGATATTGATCCTCTATCTGACGAGGAAATGAAAGATTTCTTTCACAAAGCTTTTGAAAGCGTAAAGATCAAGGTTGCCCCGGAGGCGGCATCGCACATGGCCCATTATTCCGCTGGATTCCCCAAGATCATGCACTTGGTGGGAGATGCCGCATTCTGGCTCGACCAGGACGGCTTTATTGACAAGGACGAAGCCATGGAGGCGGTTTTTATGGCGGCCGAGGAAGTAGGAAAAAAATATGTCGATCAGCAGGTATATCGCGCTTTACGCAGCAAGGATTATCATTCTATTCTAGCCAAAATCGCCAAAACGGGTTTGGATATGTCCTTTAATCGTTCCGAAATTGCCAAGGATCTTACCGAGCCGGAACGGAAAAAACTGGGTAATTTTCTGACTAAAATGAAAAATCTCAAGGTCATTCGTGCGGGGTTGGATCGGGGTGAATATGTGTTCAACGTACGCATGGTGCGTTTGTATATCTGGCTGCAAAGCCTGCGTAAGTCTAACGAATAATATCCTCTTTCGGACACGGGGGGGGTTGGATGGTGTCCCAGCTGGCGCTTATTCTCAACCTTTGATGTGATCCTCGGCCGGCGTATCGAACAGCCTCTGCCGGATACGCTGATAGCGGGCCGGGGCCGGTCCGGATGATGATCCGGCTGTTCGACAATAAGCGGCGACGGTCTCGTCGAACAGCGTTTCGGAAATCAGCAGGGCGGCGGGTTGGACGATATTCGTTCCCCGCGCCAGACGCCAGAGGTGCCAGCGATCCAGCAGGGGCAGGTTGAGACTGGCCTGCATGCGTAAAAACAGTCCCATCGGGCGGGCCGTTTTGGGTTGGGTTTTACGTCGCTGAATCCGATAGATCATCCCGATCAATAGAAATACGCAGACCAGGCAGACCAGAAAGGCCACGAACTTGATGGGCGCGGCCGGCTCCGGCTCGCTGAATCGCTCGCTCATATACCGAATACGATCGTATCGGTCATGGATGGCCTGGCCCAGGAGCAGGAGAATCATGAGGCCACCTCCTTGAGAATTTTACCTCGGGCATGTTGCGTTGGAACCTGCTCCGCAAGCCTCTGCAACAGTCGGTCGGCGCGCCGACTTACCTCTTCGTCCTGATCGGCCTCGGCCATTTTCATAATGCGATGGGCAACAGACGATAAACCCATCTGTTCAATAAGCCACAGCGCGCTGATTCGCTGGGCCCGGTTTTCCTCCTCGAGCATGCCGAGCAGGGTTTCGGCCGCCTCGCGTACGCCCAGTTTCAATAGAGCCTTGACCGCGTTAGCCCGCACGCGATTATCCGGCGAATCGAGCTTGGGCGTCAATTCCTGGACGACATCCGACTCGCCCACTTCGGCGAATGCCTCGACGGCATTGGCCTCGACGCGATGGTCCGTGTCGTGCAGGGCGGCGCGAAGCAGGTGTCGGCTGGTGGCCGTTGCCACGCTGCCCAGGGCCGCGATGGCCGCCGCCCGTACTTCCGCGTGCGCGTTCTGACCGAGGCGATAGAGGTGCTCGGCGAATTCACCGCTCATCCCCAACAGCATGATGATTCGCAACGCGCGAATCTGACTGACCGGATCGGATTCGATCAACCGGCGATTCAGGACCGTCCGGATCGTGGGAACGTCGGCCAGCAAACGCGATCCCTGGCGGAGACGCTGCTCTTCGTTGAGCATGTCGAAGAGCGACCAGTATTCCTCGAAAGTCATGGGTTCGAGACCGTCGTCCCACGCGCATTCGTGAGCGGCCCACGAGCTTGCGTTGGGGGCCAGTAAATCCGCCAGTGGAAACGCCAGCGGATCGCGCCGAGCCAGTTCCAACCGGGCCATGCGGGCCAGTTCCTGATCATCGTCATGGCTTATACTTTGCAGCAAAGTACTTGCCGAGGATTCAGACATGCCGACCAAAGCCCAGACGGCGGCCCGCCGGGCGGAGGCGCTTCCCCGTCGTTGCAATTCCTTGAGAATACTCATTTGCGTGGAATCCGGGATACCGGCGTTTTTCAGCCAGAAGGCCAGCCTGCTCTGGTGCTCGACAGGCAGATGAAAAAACAAATCACCGCCCATGCCCAAGGCGTGCAATTCCTTGATGGCCGCCATTGACCGGCCTACTTTGGGCTGAGCGATGCGCCAGCTTTGACGCAGCCATTCCGCCCAGAATTCCGGCTCCATGCAATGGGTCAAGGCCTTGACGATCGAGGATCGAAACTCGTTGTGCTTTAATCCGCCCATCGCGAATGGTACCAGCCGAGCGGTTTTCGAGCCGTTGAAGACGGTAATGGCCGCATGTCCGGCCCGACTACCCGGAACGGTCAACATGGACCAGAAACGCGAGCTCATGTCGTCGATAAACCACATGGCCGCCTCGACGACCCGCGGTTGCAGGTGCATGTTGAAGCAGGCCATGGCGCCCTGTAAGGCCCCGACGACCTGTAGACGATCCTCGGCCAGGTCGGCGAGTTCCTGCATCCGCTGGACCAGCGTCTCTGGATCCGGTAATGGACTCGTTTCGCGATGGGCAATCAATTCGCCGGCTTTGTAGAGTTCGTCCGCCATGCAGAACAAGGCTTCGGCCGCGTACTGACGCACTCGCGCTGAACGATCGTGCAGGGCCGGGTCAAACAGATACGCGGCCCGATAGGCGTGGCCGCGCCGGATCAATTCGAGCGTGTTGATGCGCGTCTGTTCGTCGTTGGTGCCCATCGCCTTGCGCAAGGCACTGTAGAGGTTGTCGATTTGTTCCAGTACGAGCTCTTTACACGGCTCGTCCAGCAGGTGGAAGCTGGCCACCGCCGCGAGCAAGCCTTGCGGCGTTTTGCGTAGCAGCAGGGTCTCCACGATCGCCCGCATGGTGATCATGTCCGCCCCGGGCAAGGCCAGCGCAAGGGCCTCGTCGGCGGAGGAATCTTTGTCCTTGAGCAGCAGTCGAAAAATGGCCTTCTTCGCGGGCATGCGCGCAATACTCCCATCTCGTTTATCGGCTGTACGGCCACGCCGCATCAGCCTTCGTTACGTCCGATAACCTTGCCATAATGGATATTTTGGACCATTGAATACGCTGGTGCGAGAATCCCTTCCATGCTGGTGCGAGAATCCTTTCTCGCGCCCACGGCATGCGTGGGACGGGCATCCCGCAAGATAGAGGCCGAGAGGGGAATCACGACCACCGTGTAACGCCTATTACACGCAATATTCATTCATTCGGACGACTTATTCCTTGCACCAACCTCAGGCCGGGGATATGCTTTTTCCCGGCGGACGAAACATGATGGACATTAAATGACCGGAAGACACCCGGGAGTCAGCGGCCGTCAAGCCGGTCTGAGGTCGTCGTTTTCGCTCCGTCAGAAGCTTTATGAAGTAGAAGGGGACAGGTGGAAGGGCGGATAATGGGTAATGATATTCATGTCCGGGAAGGCCGCGAAAGAAGGCCGAAAAGGCTAAAACCATTTTAACCTTCCTATAAGAGGTCAAGAAATAAGTATGGTGTCCCCCCGAATTAGCCGGGGCTGGCCAGCCCTCGTAAGGCCGTTCTGCATGTTGCTTACTGCTTGGTCAAGGTTGCCTCACCGTTATCGATCGTGATCACGATTCCTCCGACTGTAATCGTGGTGGTGATATTGCCTTCGATAACGTCATTCGTTTCATTCAGTGTCCCACTGAAAGAGAGGCTGTTGCCCAGGAATGTCGATGAGATCGTCACCTCCTGCCCCTCCACGTTCGTGTTACCCAGTGGCGAGGGTACAGTAATGACGGTGTTATCGCTGACTTGATACGTCACCGTCTGCAAGTCCCCGTTCTGGTTGAACGTGAGCAACAATTGCGTGAGGTCAGATTCCTCGGGAGTCGTGGAGACCTCCCAAGTTCCGGCGAGGACCGCCTCGGCCGGGGGTTCAGTCGTGGGACAGCCGGCCGCAACGAGGGCCAGCGGGGCAACCACCATCAACATACGTCCGATGGCTTTCACGTATGTGTAACACATACAGAATCTCCTTACTATTCGCGAACCAGAAATTCCTACAGCCTTCGCTCCCCGTTCGCTTCAGGATGGACGAGGCTTGCCCAAGATATATCGATACCTCACCGGTTGGACCAGAAGGATGATGCGAATCATCATGGCACGTCTTTCCGCTTTTCCCATCACCGATGTGATTAACCGCCTGCCCTGTTCGGACTCACATGGCCATGTCGTCGAAGCCAGCGACTGTCGCCAAGTCTCGCCCACTGCGGGATTCTTCACCCATCCTTAATCCGCATCTCAGTGACGATGCACCCACACGACGCGAAGGAGCATGACCTGTCCCCAATAATGTACCACTTTCTATGTCAGTCTGGCACCCCCTCCGGACAGACTCCGCGCATATTCTCCAGTGTATTCCATAAAAAATACATAAAAAAATATATGGAATTCCACTGCTATCCGATTATTTGGCATGGAAAGACTCGTAACACCTTGTTAATCAACAGGATGAACGCTACCGAAGCTATAATCGATTTCAATTTGCTGATATGCTTTGGCCAATAGAATATAGGGGATATAGAACGGTTATAGAAGTATTAACTACTGGATACGGATGATGAGTAAGTTAGCAAGTTAGTAAGTGAGCGGGTTAGCGCATTTGCGAGAAAGGTGTTCGGTCTCGCCTCGCTACCTTGCTCGCTTACGGTCTTGCTTATTCGGCGTCTCATTCCCTTGCCGGCGCTTGCTACTTTGCGAAGCAGCGTTTCGCTGCGTCTCATGCTCCGTAGCGAAGCCACTTCGCAGAGGAGCAGCGCGAGTCGGGCTGGCAAAAAGAACCCTTGCTTGCGCTTCGGGCTAATGTTCCTCACTAGCCCGCCACGGCCCGCCCAGGCGAGGCTACGCCGTGGCGAGCGGGTAAACTGCTTCGGGCTGGTAATATTCCCCTAATCGCCTGCCGTGGCCCGGCATGGGATAAAACCAAACCGGAATTCAATTCTTGGACCATCGACCACGTATGCCTTGGCATGGATCGGATTGTTAGACTAAACTCGCGGAGACCGTCGGGTGGTCTTGGAGGTAAATCAATGATTTCCGGTTCCGTTAGCTATCACGGAAAAGGGGTTGTCATTCGGATTCTGCTCGCAGTTTTACTGCTGACCTCGTTTGTTAAAGGGGATTCTGATATCCCAACCTCCACGGATGTGCCTTACGGAACGGCCCAATGGTCTGAAGAGCGCGGTAACCACAGGGCGTTGGTTCGGGTGACGGAAAAAGCGGAAGCGGTGGCGGTCCGTATTCCCTGGCGTCGCCCTGACCTGAATCCGCAGGGCCGCGCTATATGGGTATACGATGCGGCCACAAATGAGCGGCTGAAGAATGTGGTCTGTCCGGTGGTCACACGCGCCGAAGGTTACATCGCTTTCGAACCGCCCACGACGCCGGGAATTTATGAAGTGTATTACCTGCCCGGCAAATGGGCTGGCAAATGGTGGCACCCCACGACGGAATACGCCAAACCCGAAAACACGGCCGATCCGAAATGGCTCGAACGGGCCGGATTGGCCGGCGAGGCGACACGGGCGAAACTGCAAAGCCTGCCGCGAGCGGTGGTAACGGAAATCCAGAGCCGGGGAGAGTTTAACAGCTTCTACCCCATGGAAATCGTAGCCACCGATGAGGAGGTGGCCGGCCTCCTGTCCGCCCACGATAATCGAACGTATCTGGTTTTTCCTGAAGATTGCCGCTATCCCATCCGGATGCGGGAATTCCTTCCGCAACGATGGATCGAGCAAGGTCCGCGTGACACCTTCCAGGGCCGCGCGCAACCCAACGAATATTATGTTTTTCAGCTTGGCGTCTATGCCGCCCAATCCGAACTCGGTCCATTGGAGTTGTCCTTCAGCCCGTTAATGCACGAAAAAGGAGAAGCCACGATCGCGCCGACCCACTTCGATTGCCTTAACCTCGGCGGTGTGGACTGGCTCGGCCGTTCCTTCCGTAAGGAAGTCACCGTTCCCAAGGGCGGGGTACAGGCCCTTTGGATCGGCCTGGATATCCCCAGCGAAACGGAGAAGTCGCCCGGTATCTATCGCGGAATGTTGACCATACGTCCCCGAAACGCGGAACCAACCGAGGTCAATATCGTCATCAAAATCGAGGGCAAGGTATTCGATGATCGAGGCGACGCCGATTTGTGGCGTCATTCGCGCCTGCGCTGGCTCAATTCCACCATTGCGCAGGACAACGAGCCTACCGTGCCTTTCCTCCCCCTGGAGGTGGAGGGCCGAACGATTCGCCTTTTGGGTCGCAGGGTCGAATTGGCCGACACGGGTATGCCCGCCTCGATACTCAGCTACTTCGCGCCGACCGTGGATCGCTTGTCCGAAGACGGCCGGGAGATTCTCGAAAGCCCCATCCGCTTGACTGCCCTCAGCGAGGACAACCAGGTCCACCGCTGGTCGGGGGGCACGCCTGCCATCCGGCAGTCAGCCCGCGGCCTCGTGGAATGGGTTGCGAAAAGCGAGGGCGAGCAAGGCCTCGATCTCGAATGCCGCGGCCGCATGGAGCCGGACGGTTTTATCGATCTGCGGATGACGCTCAACGCCCGCAAGGATGCGACCCTCAACGATGTGCGACTTGAGGTTCCTGTCCGAGCCGACGTGGCCCGTTTCATGTTCGGCCTTGGACGCAAGGGCGGATATCGGCCGGCCTCCTGGGACTGGAAGTGGGATCTGAAGCTGGCCAACTACATGATCTGGCTGGGGGATGTCAACGCCGGGCTCCAATGCAAGCTCCGCGGCCCGGAGGATTTCTGGAATCTCTATGGCCTTTCCGAACAGATCGTGCCTTGTTCCTGGTATAACGACGGGCAGGGGGGCTGTCATGTCGAGGAGTCAGGCAGCGCGGTCGTATTCCGCGCGTTCTCGGGGCCGCGCAAGCTTGTCGCCGATTCAACCATCGAGTTCCGCGCCTCTTTCCTGGTTACACCCCTCCGTCTGCTCGATCCGCGGCATTGGGATCGGCGTTATTATCATGCGCAAACCGGCAAGGGTGGCGTCAACGATGCAGGGCAATGGCTGCGCGACGCCAAGCAGGCCGGCGCCAGGGTAATCAATGTCCATCAAGCCGCGCCGATCAATCCGTTTATCAACTACCCCTTCGTCAAGGCCGACGCCATACGCGCCTTTGCCGAGCAGGTCCATGCGGCCGACATGCGGCTCCTGCTCTATTACACCGTCCGCGAGCTTAGCGTCCATGCGGCCGAAATCTGGGCTTTTCGCAGCCTGGGGGACGAAATTTTTACCGACGGCCCCGGCTTTCGTCTGGCGGACCACTTCTCCGAAACTCCTCAGGAGCATTTGAAGCCCGGCGAGGGCGTTCACGGCCATCCCTGGCTCTGCGAACATTTGGTCAGCGGATACCTTCCGGCATGGCACACACCGCTCGAGGATGGCGGTTGGGACATTTCCATCGCCACCACCGGTCTCTCCCGCCTGCACAACTATTATCTTCAGGGCCTTGACTGGCTGGTTCGTCACGACGGGGTGGACGGCATCTACATCGATGGCATCGGCTACGACCGGACCATCATGAAGCGGGTGCGTAAGGTTCTGGATCAGGCCCGGCCGGGATGCCTGATCGACTTCCACTCGGGCAATAACTTCGCTCCGGTCTATGGTCTGGGGAATGTTCTCCTTCAATACATGGAACATCTGCCCTACATGGACAGCCTCTGGATCGGCGAGGGATTCAACTACAACGAATCTCCCGATTACTGGCTTGTCGAGATAGCGGGGATACCTTTCGGACTATTCAGCGAGATGCTACAGAAAGGCGGCAACCCCTGGCGGGGCATGATCTACGGCATGACCAACCGCCTGCCTTGGTCGGGCAATCCCTCGGAAATATGGGAGTTGTGGGACACTTTCGGTATTCGCGAGGCCGACATGATCGGCTATTGGGTTCCCGATTGCCCCGTGCGCACGGATCGGCCGGATGTGCTGGCCACCGTATACCGCCGCGCGGACCGCAGTCTGATCTCTCTGGCCAGTTGGGCGCCGGAGAAATGCGACGTGACGTTGCGCGTGGATTGGCCGGCCCTGGGCCTCGACCCGGCACGAACGCGCCTGCGCGCTCCCGAAGTTCCCAACTTCCAGCCCGCCGCCGAGTTCTCCCCCGGCGACCCCATCCCGATCGAACCCGCCCGCGGCTGGCTTCTCATCGCCGAGCCGGTGAAGCAATGAACGTCATGCATTTGCATAAAAGTGCATCCTAAAACCGGTGTGGCACCCCGCCACGGCGGGTAAACTCCGTCTCGCCGGTGCTATAGCAGATTTGTAGGGCGGGCTATTGCCCGCCTTTCTCCTCTTCCACCAGCGTTCGCGGGGTATCGCCCAGCCCCGAGGCCTTCATCCACTGGGCCAGAGCCTTCCACAAGACATGCCCCCAAAAGCAGATCGGGATATGAGCGAGGACATGATCAGGCTTGTGATGTCAGATCGGGCGAATCTCACGAAAACATAACCGCCGCGTCGAACAAGGCTTGTATACGGCAGTGCCATTACAGTAGTGCTCCCTTTTCATCCCTGCCGGGATCAGCCGGCGGCGGGTAATCGGACGGCCTTTGATTTGTTGAGTTCCAGGAATGGATCGCAGGCGTGGAGGGAGCCGTAGCAGGCTTCGGCCGCCGCCTTGCAGCCGCCCTGGCATTCCGTTTCCAGGCGACAACCGGTGCAAAACGCCGGACGGGCGGCGCGGAAATCGGCCAACTTTCGTGAGCGGACGATTTTCTTCAGGGGTTCCCGGAGAATGTTGCCCATCACGGTCGGCGTGTGATTGCAGGGGCGCACGTTGCCGACCGGATCGATGGTGTAGTAGGCCCGATCCGTCCCGGCGGCGCAGAATCCGAAACCGACGTGTGGAAAGTCAACCGGATCGATCAGGCAGGGCGGGATCGCAATGGACGCTCCGATGCCGACGCCATATTGCGCGGCGTAGGATTCGGCGACGGCCAATCCCTCTCGCACCTGTTTGACGGAGGGCATAAGCACCTCCGGCCGATTGTGATATGCCCCGCCCGCGTTGTAGCGGTTAAACAGAAAACCTCGGGCTCCCAGGGCGATACCCAGTTCAAGGGCGCCCGGCCAGTGGTCGATGTTGGCGGCCGTGCCCACGAAGACGAAGGCCAGCTCCGCGCCGTGATAACGGATGTCGGCCGCCGCCCGGGTTACGCGATCGAAACAATCAATGTCGCCGACCAGATGGTTATGCATGGTCCGATCGGCGGAATTGAGCGGCAGCTCGAACAAGTCCACTCCGGCGGCAATCAGGGATTGAACGCGGTCTTCGGGCAACAGCGTACCGTTGGTGATGAGGGCGACGTGCCGGCATTTCGCGGCCGCCCGAGCCACGAGAATTTCGAGGTCGTCGCGCAGGACGGGCTCGCCGCCGGTGAAATTGAATTGCCGGCAGCGGCTTTCGGCGATGGCCTTGTCGATCAGCCGCAGGGCGGCGGGGGTGTCCAGCTCCCCGTCCGGATAAGAAACGTCATCCTTCCAGACATTGTAGCAGTGCAGACAACGCAGATTACAGCGGGTGGTCACCTCGTAGAGCAGAGAATCGTGCGACCAAGGCAGGAAAATGCGGCGAAGAAAATCAACGGCGTCCATTATTGTCCCTCGATAGTGCCGATGATGGGGATTCCGAGAACCTGCTGAAGTTCCTGAAACGTCTCGCCGCCATGAAGAAATGTCTTCCCCGATTCCGGATGAATAATATCCGCCTTGATGAGAGCCCGGATAACTCTGCGTAATTTGAGGCGGTAGGCTAATTGATCGCGGGGCAGGTCATCTTGCCTGATGATCAGCTTTTCGTCGCCTTCGAGGGCAAATGGCTCTTCATTATCGATGAGGGTTAGAAATATGGATAACTGTTGATCAGGGGGCAGATATTTCTTACCACTGGTCTCAGACAGTTTTCTCACTGAGTTCAAGAGATCGGTTTGCTGTGTAGAGGATATCGTTGATTCCGTTTCCAAACGATGATTGCGGGCTGGCGGAATAAGTTTACGCTCGGTGAGGCTATCAAGCACCTTCATTCCCGTCGAACCACCCAACATGGAGCGGAGGTAGAAACGCGCGTCCTGAGGCAAGGTCTTGGCCGGGTCGAAGTCAATGATCTCGATCCCGGCGGCCTTTTCGACTTTCTCCACGAACGGAGAAGGCAGTTCGCCATGTTGATATAATAGTCGGACCATGCGGCGAAGATTATTCTGAGCTTCTTGAAGCTCAATATCGATTGGCTTGGTTTGCGTGGATTCACGGGTTGTGGCCTGGGCGGCTTTTTCCGCCACTTCGACGTCGAGCACGCCCGCCCGCACATTTTTATCGAGCAGTTCCTGTTGCAGCTTCTTCAATTCATCGCTACGTGCTTGTACGGGGCTCGCGAAGCGCATGTAGCAGGTGACCACGGTTGGTACATCTATGAGACCCGTATTAAAAAGGATCTGTGACAGGTTCGGACGAATGGCCGGATCCCACCAGTCGTTACCGGGTGGACCACCCTCCATCGATTCTTCACCCATGAAAAGCTTGCGAACCTCTTGAGGGGTGTCGGCCAGGTTTAAGACAATATGCAACAGATCTGGCCGATCGTCCTCGAAATCAACGATCAGTCGGGCGGCTTCGACGGTATCCTTATCGGGGGTCAGACGGCCGGCCTCATAATCCTTGATCAACTGATCGAGATTGGATGAATTGTCGCTATTCTCCAGAGCATGGGCACGATAGAGCATCGTCAGTTCACGTTCGAGGGCTTTTTGCGCCTTGTCGGCGGTCTCGTCGTCCAGCACATTCGACGCGCGAGCTTTGGCCAGAGCTTCGAGTTGGATCAAGGCTTTTTCTCGTGAAGGTATCAGGGCTGCACTTGTCGGGCTGGGCTCATAACATAGTATTGTTGCTGGGCGTGTTGATTGCTTATGCATGGCTAACGCAGAGTAGGCTGTTGCTAATTTATCAGCTACTTGACGAGTGAACAGTTTATTCTGAACAGCCAACTTCAGTTGCTTTCGGAATTCTTCGTCGCGATTGACCTCCAGGGTTCGCCAGACGGATTCGAGGCAATCCTTGAGCTTGCTTAGCCGCATATGCCGGGCCTTTTCCTCCGCGGACATGCAAGGCGTGGAGTTGGTATTTGTTGTGGGGGACTCTGCGTAAGATAAGCCGAGCCATCCGACGAAAAGCAGGGCGGCCAGATAGAATCGTTGCTTCAGCCCTCTTGCCTTTCGAGGCTCAGGCTGCGGTCGGCGGAAGACCACCAGCCAGAGGGCGTAGAAAAAGGCGGCGGCGGTCAGGACGGCGATAAGAATCTTGGACATGGTTGCCTCCCATACAAACCATTAACGGTTTAACGAATCCTTTTCCTCACCGGCGTTTCGAACGGGTGTCGGGTAATGCTCGATAATGCTTATTCACGCACCGCAGGGCAGATTAATCCTGTTCCAGCTCTATGATTATACCCGCCGCATCCATGGCGGTTTCAGCGGCAAAGAGCTGCCCTGTTTCGTATTGTTTTACGGTTTGTTCCTCACGGAGATTGATAACCAGCGGGTCTTCCGAATGCTGATCGCGGGCTTTATCCAGAAGGGTGATCCGGTTGAATAATTCCAGTTCGCGATAGAGAGCCGCTTCAGCTTTGTCCGCGGTCGGTTGGTCAATCCGGCCGAATCGCCGGGCCTTGGCCAGAAGCTCGAGCTGTTTCAAGGCGTTTTCGCGGGCTTGGTGTAAGGCTTCCTCGCGTCCCTCCACCGGACTATTGGGCGGAAGGGGGGAATAGCACAAGATTCGCGAATCACCACGGTACTGCCCCTTATGCCTGGCCAATTCCGCATAGGCCACGGCGAGAAGATCGGCCGTATGCTTATTCATGCCGTTTTGATTGACGACCGCGTCCAACTCCCGGCGGAATTCCTCATTGCGTGAGCTGTCCAATGTTCGCCAGACGGCCTTGAGGGTATGCAACATTTCCCGGCGAACGGCCTGCGCTCGCTGTTGAGTGGTCGAGGCCGGCGCGTAACAGGTGATGCAGGCAGGCGCGGCCATGGCGCTGACGAGGAGTAGAACAGCCAAACGAAAACGCTTCTTGAGACCGTTTGCCTGACGGGGATCGGGTAAAGGGCGGCGAAAGACGACCAGCCAGAGGGCGTAGAAAAAAGCGGCGGCAGTCAGGATAGCCAAAATAATCTTAAACATGTTGACCTCCTATACCCCTCAGTTGCGTAAATCATACCCGCTAACGTGCTGAAAAGCACGGCCCACGCGAGTGATTTTATATATCCGGGTGAAAAAAGAATCACTACTGATTGTTTGCCAGATTGTTACTGGGCCGGGTGGGTGTACGCTACCCCTCGATCACCTCGCCGGCCAGGACATACAGCGGTTCGGGGTAGCAAAAGTCCTTGAAGACCCTGCCCTTGAAGATATCCAGTCGTCCCGCCGGCGTGACGGCCGTCTCACGAATCCAGCCGCCGAGGACTCGGCCGATGATAAAATCGTGCGAGCTGACCGGCACGACCTGGTGCAGCATGCATTCGACCGCGGCCACGCATTCGGAAATGGAAGCGGTCGCATGGACAATAGGCGGCTTGAGAGACAGGCCGGCCTTCTCAACTTCGCTGACATTGGGCGGCATGTCCTCGGCCAGGATCTTGAGGCTTTTGACGATCTCGGCCGGGGGAACGTTAATGGTAAATTCCTTCGTCCGCAGGATATTGCGGTGAGTATCCGCATCCGTCGAGACGGCGATGCCGACATGTTCGCTGGATAGATTGGTGTACGCGCCGAACACCCCCGCATTGATGCTGTCGTTTTCATGCCGCGTGGTGATAATCATTGTCGGCCTGGTGGTAAGAAACTTAATCGCCGCCGGCCCCGTCACTTCTTTATACATTTGAGTATCCTCATCACATGACAATGGATCGTAGGTTGCTCGGTCGAGATTCCTATCTCGACCGTCCGATCTTGGGATTCCCATCCCGCGTCATAAGGGAAATAATTCCCCAGGATATAGGCGCGAGAAGGGATTCTTGCACCAGCGTACAGATTTGTAGGGCGGGCTATTGCCCGCCTTTGTCCGCCACCACCATAGCCCTCCGTTGATCTTTGTTACAACAGCCTTTCGATAAGATTTGTAGGGCGGGCTATTGCCCGCCTTTCTCCTTATCAATGTCACCCTCCATAACGGCGGGCAATAGCCCGCCCTACGGAACCTGCCCGCCACGGCCCACCCAGGCCCGGCTCTGATCGCCACGGCGGAGCCCAGCGGAGCCGGGCTGGGCTCCGCTGCGGCAAGCGAGGTAAACTCCGTCGGGCGGGTTGGTTGAGAATCTTATGGATTGCTCGGCGCGGAGCCACCGGCGGTTTTGTTCAGGATTTTCAGGATGGCCGTCGCGGCGGCCAGTTGGATGCGCGGATCCTCGGCGGTATCCATTTTGCGGCGGAGCGGCTCCAGGGCTTCCGGGCGGCCGATGGCTCCCAACGCGGCGGCGGACATGCACTGCACGCGCATGATCTGATCGAATGGCGGATCGTCGGGCAGGTTCGGCCGCGCCTTGTTCCAATCGAGCGAAGCGATGGCCAGGGCGAAACCATCGTCATAGCCGTGCATGCCCAGACCGCGAGCGGCGGCCAGTTGGCCTTCCAGATAGGGGGAGGTTCCCAAAAGCTTCTGCAAGGTTTCCACCGCTCGCTCATCCCGGACCTGTCCGAGCGTCAGCAGGGCAAAGGGTTGAATGTATCCCTGTCCACCGTATGCGTGAAAAAGGAAGTATTCGATCGAATCCGCGTCACCCAGAAGGGCCATGGCCTCGGCGGCCTGAAGACGCACGCCGTCATCCTTGTCCGCGCCGGCCGACTTCCGCAAAAGCGGAATCACGGACTTGTCCTCCAATCGACCCAGAGCCAAGGCGGCGTTTCGCCGTACCGCTTCACTCTTGTGTTGCAGGAGCAGTTCCGCCCATGGGCGACGGTAATCGGCGACGCCCAGCCGTTCAAGCGCGAAATACGCCCCGATGCGCACGCTCGGATCGGGATCATTGACCAATCGCTGCAGGGCGTTGCGCGCGGCGGTATCGCGTAGCTCTCCCAACGCCATGCACGCGGCGAAGCGGACGCCGGCGTGCTCGTCCCGCATACTCTCGCGGATACGCAACGCGGCCTCGCTTCCCCATACCTCGGACGCGGCTTCCACCGCCTGGGCTCGTACGACCGGATTCTCCGGATAGCGTAAGGCCCGCTGCAAACACAAGTTCGCCCGCTCGCGCAGGGGGCCAACCTCCTGAATGACCCCCGGCTGCGCGCATCCCATCCCGCTCATGACCACCAGCGGAAACAGCCATGCTCCGCCCGTTTTGACCCATAGCGCCCGCATTCCTGTTCGTTCATTACGCATCCCGCGCCCCTTTCTGATTTGCTTCCTGAGCTTCACGTCTCGATCGCCGACGAGTCACGAGCGCATCGGCCAGGCCCGCCAGCATGAACAGGGTGCAAGCCAGGGCGAATACGTCACCGTAGCGGCTATAGAGGGTCACCCGATGGTCAAGGTTCACGCGACCGGTTTGGTAACCGGTACCCCCCGCGCGCAACCGACCTTCCTCCGGAAGTATCAGGTCGTGCCAGCTCCCATCGGAATTGATAAAACCGCTGACGCCCGTATTGACGGACCGGGCGATTCCGATGCGGTTCTCGATTGCCCGAAACGCGCAGTTGACCAGGTGCTGTGGTTGTTGGTAACCGCGTCCGAACCATCCGTCGTTGCTGATGTTGAGCATGAAATCGACCCGCTTGCGTCCGTCGCGATCCAAAACGAAACGACGAAACACATAGGGCATGGCGTCCTCGTAGCAAATGGTCACGCCGAAACGGGCGTCCTTTTCGCCGGCCGGACGCGCGGGCAGCGCAAAAGTCGTGAATTTCTCGCCGGCGGTAATCGAATATTCAAATCCGCCCGTACCCCACGGAGTTTGAGCGTTTAGCCACCAATATAGGAAGTTGAAATACTTGCTGTAACGAAAGGGTACATATTCGCCAAACAGGACGCGATGAATCTTGTCATAGCGACCCGATTCGGGTTCCCCGGGGATATACACGAAGGCGGAGTTATAACGATGGGTGTTCGGATACGCGTTGTCCGGTTGCGGCTCCAGGGAGAGACTGCCGGTGACGATGGCGGCATCGAAAATTTCGGTTAAGCGCACAAAATATTCATGGTCGAGCCGGCTGTATTTGCTCCAGATCAACAGGTTTTCGCGGCGTTTTTTGCCGATGCCGTCCAAAACAGGGCTATTCGGCAACTCGCGGATTTCGCGGTTCAGGAACATGTCCCACGGCGTTTCCGGCAACACGAGCATGGCCGGCCGGTCGGCCGCTGCGCGGTGGAGAAGGTCGAGATACTGTTCCCGCTTGTTATCCGGTCCCGGATCGTCGGGGGTGAGTACGAAATCCCCCTGAATAACGGAAATTTTTGGCCCGGTCTCGGTGGGCGTTCGGGCGAGCTGAATGCGGCCGTAAATCAGACTGAAACCGAGAAACAATACCATCAGGACGGTGCCGGCCGGGATTTTCCGCGCCGGACGGCCGGTCATGTCCTTCCAGAAGACGATCGGCCTGAGCAGCAGGTCCGCCAGCCACCCGTTGACCATGGCCACCAGAAAACTGACCCCATAAACGCCGGCCAGATCGGCGATCTGGATGAACGTCAAAAAGCGAATCTGGCTGTGCCCAAGCAGAAACCAGGGGAAACTCAGGGCGCCCAGCGAACGGGCCCATTCAAAGGCCGTCCAAACGACTGGAAAGGTAATGGCCATGCTGAGGTTACGCTTGCGGTATAGGTGTCGTAGTGGCCAGACGGCCAACAAAAAGTAAAAAGCCAAATAAAACGAGGCGGCCACGTACCCCTCGGGCGTGGTGACATATAACCAGTGGAAGTGGGTCAGAAAAAATGCAAATCCCAGCAGATAGCCGGTCAGGTAAACCCAGAACGCCCTTTTGGCGATGCAGATGGCCACGATCCAGGGTACGAAAACCACAAAGCCAACCGGCCATACCGACCAGGGCGCGAACAGAGGTAGGGAAAGGATATAAGTCAAAGCGGCCAAGGCAAGAATGGGCCAGCGGCCGACGATCTCATACTGCCCTCCTATCAAGCGGAGGGGGGCCGGCCGGGTAACCGGTTGGTCCTGGTGGTCGAGTTGTCGTCCCCGTTTCCGTTTCACGCACGCCGTCCGAACATTCCCACACCGTCCGCCGGGCGGCGGGGTCAAGCCGCCGAAACCTACCCCATGCCTTATGGTCGCCTTCCGGAATCTACGAATGCCAGAGGCAAAAGATCGAATCGGTACGCATTCTGCCCGATGCCCCCAAAGCCGTCAATCTGGCAAAAAACATACGGGGCGTGACCAGGGCCGGTCCATGTCGGCCTCTGTTTCAAAGGCGCCCGCTCAATCGGCCACCACGTCGCGGAGCAGGGAAATGCTGATGACCGCATGGCGAAAGACATGAATCCGCCGGCGGTTGATGTGGATGCCGTCTCGAGCGGATTCCGAGATATACTGTTCACGGGTGGCGTGACCCTCGCGGCAGTTGTGCAGGTCCGCGTCGACCAGCCAGAACCCGCTGGCGTCGCAGGAGATCAGTTGGCCCAGGTAGACCACCGACCCGGCCGTATCCAGGACCACGTTCTGCCCCAATAACTCGTTCAATTCGTCCGCCACGATCTCACCTTTCGTTCTTGGCTCCCGCTTGCACGGTCGCGGGTATGGTCCTATTGTAAATCGGGTCGGCGATATTGTCTCGCGATCCCGGAGAAAACCGCCCGAGCCAAGGATTTATGCAAACGTTCTGGTCGATTCTCGGATTGGTCCTTTTGGTCGCCCTGGCCGGCCGGGTTGTTCTTGCCCGCCACCGGGAGCGAAAGGCCTTGAAGCCGCTGGCAGCCGAGCATCATTTGCATTATGCCCATGAAGACCTGATCGGAATCCAGGAGCGATACCAGAACCTGCGTTTAATCCGCCAGGGGCATAACCGGCATGTCAGCCACCTGCTGTATGGCTCAAGCGCGGCCGGGCCGACCACGTTGTTCTGTTATACCTATGAGCTTGGTTTCGGGACCAACAATGAGAGTCGGCAGTGGTGGATGGCCGTCGTGGAAACTCCTCGTGTCCATCGCGGTTGGCGGGCGGAGCCGGTTGATATGCGGGCCAATTCCGTCCCGGATAACGAGGGCGATCTCATCCAAGTTATCGACGGTTATCGGCTATGGCTTTCCTCGCGCGATATGGCTTCGCGACTGATGGAAGCCGGGCTCAGGCAACTGTTTGAAAAGGCCCCGACAGCCTGTTGCTGGGAAGTGCGGGGTACGCTTGCGGCCGTGGCCATTGCTTTCAGTTTTGATCCGCGAGATTCGCGACGACTCTTCGAGACGACCTGCGGCCTGGCCCGGTTTCTCGATGAGCACGATCTATAAGCATGCCGGCCGCCATTGGCCTCGCGCAGGGGGGTGCGTGACCGGGAACCGCGGGCTTGCCGGGGGGAAACAATCCGCATAAATTGGGGAGTCGTCAGCCATTCGCAGTTGCCGGAATCATTTCATCACCGGAAGGAGGCCGTCATGTGCGAGCAGTGTTCGGGTCGGAATTTCAAGTTGTTGCGTCGGGAGTTTCTATATTCGGCCGGAGCCGCCGCCGCGGGCATGGCCTGGCGTTCGGGCTTGGTCATGGGAGCGGCGGAAGCGGTGAAAGTCGGCGATAAGGAGAAAACGCCGGCGTTCGTTCGCGCGGCGTTTTTCTATCCATCCACGGAATCCCTAAACCAGGCCGGTTATTACAGTTGGCCGGGATCGGGATTCGATGCGGAAGGTCATCAGCGGAGGTATAGCGAAAAAATCGCCGAAATCGGCAAGCAATTGAAAATGAACGTGGTCGTGGACGATCGGGCCATCTGCGAACAGGACGAAATCACCCGGTTTATCAAGCAGGTTCAGGAGACCAAGCCCGACGGCCTACTGCTGGTTGCCTTCAAGAAGAGCGAGTGGAACGCGATCGCGCGGGTCGTGCGGGAAACGGGCATTCCTACGGTGGCGGTTGCCACGCTCGGCGTGTTGTTGCATGAAAACATCAACCAGCTTCATTGTGAGTCGGGAGTGTACACCATTTCGTCGCTGGATAACTTCGATGCGATAGCCTTTGGCCTGCGGATGATCCGTACCGCGAGCTGGTTGCGGCAGGCACGCATTCTGAGCATCATCGGCGAGCAGCCGAATGAAGACCGCGAGCCGCATTTTGGAACCAGTATTCGGGTTGTCCCCACGCAAGCGGTTATCGAGGCCTTTGAATCGATTCCGCGGGATGGTCGGGTTCGAGAGATTGCCCGGGAATACATGTCCCAGGCCAAGGAGCGCCGGGAGCCCGGGGAGGAGGATGTCTTGGAAGCCGCTCGGGCGTATGTGGCCTTGCGGAACCTGCTTGAGCGGGAGCAGGCCGACGTACTGATGATGGAATGTCTGGGACCGCTACGTACCGGACGCTTTGTGGCTCCGTGCATGGGTTTCATGAGCTTGCGGGACGCGGGCATCGTGGCCGGGTGCCAGAACGATCTGGATGCGACCATGACCATGATCTTGATGCAGCAACTCTTCGGCCGGCCATCGTTCCAGCAGAACCCCGCTTTCGATTCCGAGAACAATACGTATTTCGCCGCGCACTGCACCTGCCCGCGCAAGATGCATGGTCTGGACGGACCGGCCGAGCCGTATATCTTGCGCAATCACGCGGAGGCTGGTACCGGCGTCGTGCCGCAGGTGCTCTTCAACGAGGGGCAGGAAGTCACCGTCGCGGACTACATGAGTGCGGCCGAGCCGAAAATGTCCATTTATTCGGGTAAGATTGTCGCCTGTCTCGATTCGCCGCCGGCCGGCGGTTGCCGGACCAACGTGGTGGTGAAGCTCGACGACGCCGATCCCAGCCAGATGAAAGTTGGCCCCCGCGGACACATGACCATGTGCTACGGGAACCATGCCCGGCAGCTTCGGACGTTTTGCCAGATGTATAGGATCGGGGCGTTGAGTTGATGACTGAAGGGTGGAGGATTGAAACTGTACCGCGGGTGCCTTTTTTTCCCGAACACTTTGTGTGTTCTTATGGGAAGGGCTATATTCCATGATGTCATGGGGAGCAGGATACGGAATGATTTTTTATGTACGCAACCGTTTCCCTTGGTTTTCGGTTCCCAATGATTTCTTCGCGGAGGGCTCTTTCTGGATGTCCCAGCATGAAAAATCGTAAAAGCGCCAAACGAAGCCAAACTCGTTAAAAAAAGCCATAACAATTTGGCAGATAAAGAGATACAAATGATAGCGGGCACTAACTTATGGGGGGGGGACGCTGGAGTCAGCTATTTGACGGAAGCACCCAATTTGGCTATCCTTATCCTTTTGCAACCGGGCGACTCCGAAGCCCGGTGGTTTTCGTCACGCCCTCAGGGGCGCGTCCCGGCAGGGATAATGGGCCTTTTGCTCGCAGCGTAAGGCTCAGGCCTCGTGTGTGACACAACGAAGCTGCGACCGATCCTTTTTGATCTTCGCTGCTTGCACAGGAAAAAAGATCCCGTCTGCTATCGGACGGGATGCGGTCGAATACCCGGTGGTGTAATTGGTAACACACCAGGTTTTGGTCCTGGCATTCCTGGTTCGAGTCCAGGCCGGGTAGTTGTTTTTAGCTCGACCGGGCCGACCACCCGCTCGGGTTAAGAGTTTCTTGAGTAGCGTTAGGAAGGCGCGTGTTCATGAATCGACCAACCGCCGCGATTATTCTGGCCGCCGGTAAATCCACCCGCATGGTCACGGATCTGCCGAAGGTTCTGCACGAGGTCTGCGGGCGGCCCATGCTGGCCTACGTGATCGATGCGTGCCGGGCGGCGGGGATCGGGCGGATTATTTGCGTGGTGGGCTACCGCAAGGACGAGGTTATCAAGGCTTTTGCCGACGATCCGGCCCTGACCTGGGTGGAACAGGTGGAGCAACGGGGCACGGGTCACGCGGCCATGGTCTGCCGGGAAGCTCTGGCGGATTTCGACGGCAATCTGCTGGTCATTGCCGGGGACATGCCCTTGCTGCGGACGGAAACACTCAAGTTATTGGTCCAGCGTCACGAGAAAGAGCGATCCGCGGTGACCCTGGCCACGGCGGTACTCGAGGAGCCGACCGGTTACGGCCGTATCGTGCGGGACGAATACGGCAACCTCGAGGGTATTGTCGAGGAAAGCGATTGCACCGAGCCGCAGCGGCGAATCAAGGAAATCAACCCCAGCTATTATTGTTTCGATAAGAAGCTGCTTTTCCAGGCGCTGGAGGAAGTGCGTCCGGACAACGTCAAGGGTGAGTACTACATTACCGATGCGTTGAAGATATTGATTAAGAACGGCCATCGGGCGGTGGCGGTGACGGCCGTGGCCGCCGAGGACGCCATGGGGATCAACAGCCGCCAGCAGTTGGCCGAGGTCGGTCGGATCATGCAGGACCGCATTCAGCGGAATCTCATGAGTCATGGCGTGACCGTGGTGGACCCCTCGAATACCTGGATCGATATCCGGGCGGAAATCGGTCAGGACACGGTGATTTATCCGTTTACCTACATTCATGGTCGCGTGAGAATCGGCCGGCATTGCGTGGTCGGACCGTTTGCCTATCTCCGGGACGGAACGGTATTGGACGACGACGTGGTGGCCGGCGTCTTTATCGAGATCAAGAACACGGTGATGGGCGCGGGAACGCGGGCTCGGCATCTAAGCTATATCGGTGACGCCAACATCGGCGAACGGGTGAACGTGGGAGCCGGGACGATTTTCGCGAATTTCGACGGCCACCAGATTCAACAGTCCGTCGTGGGGGATGAGACGTATATCGGTAATGGCTCCATCCTGGTGGCTCCGCTGAACGTGGAGGCCCATCAGCAGATCGCCCACGGCTCCGTGGTGCGACAGAACGATAACGGCAGTCGGGACGGTTCGTCATGACGGAATGTCAACCTGATTTTGTCAATGCGCTGGGTGACGCCGGCCTGCGGGTGTTCGGCGGCACGAGCAATCCCTCGCTGGTCGAGGAGATCGCCGACTCGCTGGGGATCCCGGCTGGTCGGGCCTACATCGATCGTTTCCCCGACGGGGAGACGGTAATCAAGCTGGAAGACGATGTGCGCGGGCGGGATTGTTACGTGGTGCAATCGACCTCGCCGCCGGTCAACGAAAATCTGATGGAGCTGCTGATTTTCATCGACTCGTTGCGGCGGGCCTCGGCCCGGCGGATCACCGCGGTGATTCCTTACTTCGGCTATGCTCGGCAGGACCGCAAGGCCGAGGGGCGAACGCCCATTACCGCTAAGCTGGTGGCCAATCTGATCAGCGAGGCGGGGGCCCATAGGGTGCTGGCCATGGACCTGCACGCCCAGCAGATTCAAGGCTTTTTCGATATTCCGGTGGACCACATGACGGCCATGCCGGTGGTATCGGAATACATCAGCGGCCTGCGGCTCAAGGATTGCGTGGTGGTTTCACCGGACGTGGGCAATCTGAAGACGGCAACGGCCTATGCCCAGCGACTGGGATACGAGATCGCGGTAATCGACAAACGACGGATTACCGGGGCCAAGGCGGTGGCGACCCGGGTGATCGGGGACGTACGTGATAAGACCGTGCTGCTCTTCGACGACATGATCACCACGGGAGGGACGGCGGGCGAGGGGATCCGTATTCTTCGCGAACACGGAGCGAAACGGTTTCTCCTGGCCGCCACGCACGGAGTCTTCGCCCCACGGGCGGCGGAGAGGTTGCGGGAGGCGCAGGTGGATCGGATCGTGGTGACGAATACCATCAAGGTTTCGGAGGAGACGCAGAGACATCTGCCCCAGATCGTGGTGTTATCGGTAGCCAAGCTGTTGGGCGAGGCGATTCGCAGAATACATCTGGATATGTCGATCAGTGCCCTGTTTAACGCCGACCGGAGAGAATAGTCGGGCGGGGACGGGACGCGGGACGGACGACCATGAAAAAGACGTTCAACCGAAGGAGTCATTGAGTTATGGAAATAGCAAAGTTAAAGGCCGAATCACGCCCTTCGAAAGGGAGCCGAGAGGCCCAGCGGGTACGTCGGAAGGGCCAGTTGCCCGCGATCATCTACGGACACGGACAGCAACCGGAATGCGTGGCCGTTCCCGCGGACGATTTTACCTATCTCTTGGAGCACGGCCGGCATCTGCTGGAACTGGATATGACCGGGGCCAAGCGCTCGGTCTTGATCAAGGATGTGCAGTACGATCATCTGGGCGATAAGCCCATCCACGTGGATTTTACCCTGGTCGATTTAAGCGAGCGGGTAACCGTCTCCGTGCCCCTGGAGTTCCGAGGTACGCCGGTGGGAACCCATGAGGGCGGAGCGCTCGAGCATTCCCGAGTGGACCTGGAAATCGAATGCAAGGTGACCGACATTCCCGAATCGATTCGCGTGAACGTCGGCGAAATGAAACTCGGTGACATTCTGCACGTGCGCGATCTGGAATTGCCGGAGGGTATGAAAGCGGTGACTCCGGCGGAAGCGATTGTCTGTTCGGTGCGGGCCAAGACGGCGGCGGCCGAGATGGAGGAGGTTGTCGCTGAGGGTGAAGCCCAGCAACCGGAGATCATCGGCCGCAAGGAAAAGGAGGAGGAGCCGGAGGATTGATGGCGGGCAGCCTGGTGAGGTGAATACGGCCGATGAAGCTGATCGTGGGGCTTGGGAATCCGGGTCGGTCATACGCCGATACGCGACACAATGTTGGATTTCGCGTAGTGGACGAACTGGCCCGGCGCTGGGGGTTGGCCCTTACGCAGCGAAAGTTCAACGGGGTGACGGCCGATGGTCGCCGGGGCGAACAGCGCGTGCTGTTGCTCAAGCCGACGACCTACATGAACCTGAGCGGGCGCAGCATCGGCGAGGCGGTTGCTTTTTACAAGATCGCGATCGAGGGCTTGCTGGTGGTGGCCGACGATCTGGCCTTGCCGCTCGGCCGGTTGCGGGTCCGGGGCAAGGGTTCGGCGGGGGGGCACAAGGGGCTGATAAGTACGATCAGCGCCCTGGGTAGCGAGGAATTTGCCCGACTGCGGGTGGGCATTGGTTCGGCGGAACGGGGAAACGCGGTGAATTACGTACTCGGCCCGTTTTCGCCGGTGGAAGAGGATATCATCGGCCCTGCGATCGTGCGGGCGGCCGATGCGGTGGAATGCTGGTTTGAGAATGGTGTTGACGCCGCCATGAATCAGTTTAATCGCCCGGATGAGGCGAATGAGCCATAGCGGATCCGTATAGTGACTAACGGAGGACAACAGTCTTGACGCGTTATTACGAAGGAATGTTTTTGTTTGATCCGGCGGTGGCCGCGAGTTGGGAAAGCGCCCAACAGGAACTGAGTCGGATCATGGATCGAGCCGGGGCCCGGGTGATCGCCAGCGGTAAGTGGGATGAACGCCGATTGGCCTACGAAATCCGAGGTCGTAAACGTGGGCTGTACGCCTTGACCTATTTCGAGGCGGAAGCCGCGAAAATCGGCGACATGGAGCGGGACGCGCGCCTGTCGGAGTCGATTTTGCGCTGCTTGGTGGTGCGGGTGGATCATCTGACCGAGGATGAGATGAAGGACTTGGCTGCCCGGCCCAACCACACGAGCGCGGCCGACGGAGACGGTCCGGTCCCGCGGATGGAATCGAGGCGTTCGGCCAAGGAGACGGAGCCCGCTCACGGGCCGGCGATCGATGACGATCTCGACGCCTTGGGTGACGTGGATATTGCCGTAGATTCCGAATAATGAGCCTGAATCGGAGGTTTTCCCATGGCCAATTTCAACCGGGTGATCTTGGCGGGTAATCTGACCCGCGACCCACAACTCTCGTACACACCGAGCAACACCCCGGTGTGCGAGTTCGGCTTGGCCTCGAATCGTCGCTGGCGCGATCGGGACGGCAACAACAAGGATGAGGTCTGCTTTGTGGACATGATCGCCTACGGACGCCAGGCGGAGGTCATCAATCAATACATGGCCAAAGGACGATCGATTTTGGTGGAAGGGCGCTTGCGTTACCGACAATGGACGAACAAGGAAGGCCAGAATCGAACCAAGCTGGATGTCGTCGTGGAGAATTTCACGTTTCTTGGTTCGGCCCCGGGGGGTGGGCAGAGCCGAGCTCCGGCTGCGCCATCCGTTCCGGTGGCCGCGGGCAACGAACCGCCGCCGTATGATGACGACGTGCCCCCGATGGATCCGAACATTCCGTTCTGAGCGATGGTCGGCGCCGCCTGTTGATAAACCGGGCCGGGCGCGGGTAAGTGTATGGGCGGGCGCGGCTTAACCGGCCCGCGGGAGAGACAGCGGTATTTGAGGAATGGTTTTATTAACCTGTGAAATGATGCCCGGTGGAAGAAAGGCGTGCCATGCCTGGCCGGGCGCGTTATAAAGACATGGGTAGTGAGGTAGTGGCATGAAATTGTTATTGCGTCGCGATATTCCGAAGGTCGGGTTGGCCGGCGAAGTGGTCGAGGTCAAGGAGGGTTACGCGCGGAATTACTTGATCCCGCACCATCTGGGGGTCGAGCCGACCCGGGCTAACCTGAAAATGGTGGAGGAAGACAAGCGCCGAGCCGAGGAGGAACGCAAGCTCCGTCGTTCGGAACTGGAGCAGCGCGCCCAGCGGATGCACGACGTGGAGGTTACCATCGCCGCGGCCTGCAACACCGAAGGGCATCTGTACGGCTCGGTCGGTCCGCGGGAAATCGCCGCCGCTTTGCGCGACGAGGGCCATGACGTCGAGGCGAAGCAGATTCAGTTGCATGAGCCGATCAAGCGTCTGGATACCGTGGCCGTCCCGGTGGCGTTCGCCGACGACTTGACCGTCGAGGTCAAGGTCTGGGTGGTGCGCGAGACGGCCGCCGGAGATTTCGACGAGGAGCCGCGAGAGAAAGAGCCCGAGCAAGCCAACCGGAAGGCTGATAATTATGGGTACGGAAACGACATCGACGCCCTCGAAACCGATCTCTAAGCCTTCGGTTACCCCGGCGCCCATCAGTGATCGTGTTCCGCCTCACGATATCGAGGCGGAGATGAG
>CAZXSA010000039.1:0-25313 GCA_964642815.1 uncultured Planctomycetales bacterium
GCTTGAGGGAATCGGCCAGGTCCGGAGCCGGTTCGCTTTTCCCGGCCGTATCCGTCTGGGCATCAGATTCAATGGTACCCCCGACGTTCGTCGTCGGTTGTGGGGTATTTTCCGGTCGATCAACCGGTCGCATATTTGCCGGCGGCGGTGGTGGAGCGGTTGGCACAAATTCTGTTAAATACCTCATCTCGCCTCTCAACCTGCCTGACGTACGACCATCGTCCATCTTGTCCATGCCGCCATAACCATCACCCATCATCCCCATACCGCCCATGCCACCATAACCACGCTGTAGGCCCGGACGTCCCAGAATACTGGTCTCTGTGGAATCAGGTCCGCCAATGGTAAGCGGCTGGTTGGCCTTGCGATTGGAGTAAAGTGTGAGGGCGCCAGTGACATTTGACTGTTCTTTGAGGCAACTTGTTTTGCCTTCCGCGGATTGAGCCGGAGCGTAAAAATATTCTATCCTTTGAGCGCTATTTGCCGATCGGTCTTGGACCATCTTTTTGAGTAACTCCGCCATTTCCTCCGCTTTTGCATAGCGTACGGGACTACCAGCCTTTTCTTCTGCTTCGGTTGGCGAATCCACTTCCGTCAATACCGCCACGTCCGCGCCGACGGGGCCGAAGATGCCTTCGTAGCTGACGCCTTGGGGCATTTCGATGGGGACGGCCACCAGGCGGGGCTGGCCGCCAATGGTGACCCGGGCCTTTTCGACAGCCACGAAACTGGTGAACGCGGTCATAATGTTGTACTGCTGGCCGAGAGTAATCACCTCCTGTTTCAGCTCCTCCGGAAACCTTCCCTGCTGGGCGGCGGCCAGGTCTATGTTCATAAGGTCTTCGACCTTGCTCCGGGCCCAGAGCGTCGCGATCACATCGTGGGCGGGCTGTTTTTCGGGCAGTTCGAGATTGAGCGTACGTTCATAGTGCCCGGCGGCGGTGTTGCCCCGGATGGTCAAAGTCCCTTTGCCGGAGTGCGTGTACTTGCCGTGAATAATCAGCGGCTTGACATCGAACAGGTCCGGCAATTGCGCGGGAATCCGCTCGCTGATTTCCAGATCGCTGCTGAAGGTCAGTTCGATATCGGTGAGCACCGGCGTTTGGATCCGTTTGGTGAAACGCTCCACGGCCGCATCGGCGTCGTCGGCCAGCAGAACGTATTCCACCTCGCCCCGCCCGGCTCGGGCCATACCGTCCAGCAAATAACGGTTGACGCTGTCGCCGATGCCGAAGCTGAACACGCGCGTGGTGCGGGCGTTCTTCTGTATCGCGTCGATGATGGCCATGTCGTTGCCTACGTAGCCGTCGGTCATGAAGCAGACCACGCGGATCGGATTGACGTTTGATCCGACGCCAAAGTCGATCTTTTCCAGCACAAAGACACGTTCGCCGTTTTGCGTCTCCCAACGACCGGTAACCAGTGTCTTGTCGATGGTTTCCCATTCCATTCCGGTATCGCGTAGATCGCTGCGCAGTCCGCTCAGCAACTGCAATTTATCTGATTTCTGCAATTCGGAACCGATGGGGATACTGTGCCGAATCATCGGATCCGCCTTTTCGCCGGTCTTCGTCGAGATAGTAACTTTGCGTCCATCGGCGGGCAGATTCATGAGTTGCCACGGCGAGAGTGCGTCGCAGGTTCCAGGCAGCGTTTGTACCAACGCCGCGTGGATCGCTTTCATCATCTCGGTACCGCCGCCACCCCGCCGATTTGCCAGGAAATTTTGGGCTTCCTTTCGGTTGGCCTCGGTGAACGGGCGCGGTTTGTTCCAGAGGATGCGCGTGTCGCCGGAGAAGGTAATCAGGTTGAAAGTATCCTGCGGGCGGAGGGAATCGATGGCCTTGGCCATTACCGCCTTGGCCTTCTCGATGGGGAAACCGCTCATCGAACCGGAGGTATCGAGCACGAAAATAAGTTCGCGGGCGACGGCCTGGGCGTTATCCACGCGCTCGGGCGGCTGGAGGATAAGCGTAAAGTAATTGCCAAGTCGGCCGGTATGGGTGAAGGTCGCCTCGGTGATGGTGTCGGCCGTCTGCCGCCAGTTGAGGACGAAATCGCGGTTGGGTATTTCGTCGGCCTTGGCCAGGGCGAGGGTCATCTTGCGCGGCAAGCCGTCGTCGCGGGTGATCCGCTCGGTGGTCTTGAGCTCGTGCAGGACGGATTTCAGATCGACGATGCCGGGTCCGCCGGTGTCGATGGTCACCTTGATGTCGATGTCGTGACCCGCGCGCTGGCCGGGCTTGACCGGCATGGGCGTGATCTTACTGGCGTCGGGTACTTGATCGGTATTGGGAGTGAAGCCGGTCGCCTGCTCCTTGGCTGCTTTCGGGTCGGTATAAAACCAGCGGCCGTTGATCTGGCCGGTGCCGTCGGTATAAAGCTCGCCGATCTCCTTGGACTGGTTGCAATAAACCGCCTCGAAACGATACCACACCGAAGGAATCGCTTTGAGCGGTTTGACCTCGGTCGGTACGGCGTTGTGGATCAGGGCGGTCAATTTGCTGACTTGCAGCGTGCCGAGTTCCTTGACCTCGCCTTCCTGGACGATGTTGAGTTGAGCCGGGCCAAGCAGGATCACGCCTTGTCGGCCGGTCAGACCTTCGGGCAGATCGCCGGCGGCCGTCGGCATCGAGCCGGGGATATAGCGTGGCCCGACGACCATGGGGAAGGCGAAACTGTATTGTCCGTCCTTGCTTTCCAGCAGCTCGACGTAACTGATTTCGATGTCGATTTGCGCCCCCGGTTCGATGTTGGCTACCGACTGGGTGAAGATGTTCGGCCGTTCCTGTTCGAGCAGGCTGGCGACGTACCCGCTCTGGCGGGCCTGTTCGTAGATCATGCGGGCAATCGCTCGTTCGTGGATTTCGCCGACGATCACCCGGTCGCCGACGGTCATGGTCATGCGATCGACGGCGCTGCGCTGACTCATCGGGAAGGTATAGACGGCCTCGATCTTGTCCGCGTACTGGTTGTAATACGTCTGTTTCAGGGTGACGCGGGTAAACGGCCCGCTGATTTCAACGTTGACATCGGTGTGTTTGAGCGGGCAGGGGCCGAGAATGTTGCCCTCTTTATCGAGCGCGTCGAGTCGGCCACCCTCGGGCACCATGATCGTATCCGCCCGCGTCTGGCTGGCGGGCGTGGTGGTCATGAAGGGCAGCAGAACGGCGAGAAGGATCAACGCGGCGGCCACGGGTGAATAGCGGTTCATGATTAATCTCCTCAGCAGAAGGCGGCGGGTCGGCCCCGCGGCGGACCCGGTGACTTTGGTTTCTCCACCCTCTTGGATGTCGTCGGGGAGATTAAGTTCCCGAATATTTTCGTCGGCCGGTTCGTTTTCACGTCCGGTAAGGTCCGCGTCATGCAGTTTCTCGATCAATCGGTCGCGAGCAGCGGTGGCCTGTTCGGCGTTTTGCCGATGCCACAGCCGCAGCAGTTGATCGAGTTCGTCGCGGCCTTCGGGTTTGAGATTGTGGTTATTCGTTTGGTTATTCTGCTCTTTCATATACCGGCCGCCTTTCGCATCATGCCGGCCAGACGTGTTCTGGCCCGGTTCAGCAGTTTGTAGTAACCGCTGTGGGACAGGCCCAGTATCTCGCGGGCGGAAACGCTTGGATCGGGTTCAAGATAATGCAGGTGGATGGCCAGACGTTCCTGCTCGTCGAGACGATTGATCGCCTCGGTCAAGCGATCGAGTTGTTCGGTCAACTCGATGCGGGCGATGCCATCGGGGCAATCCGATCCTGCGGTTAAACCTTGCATGGCGGATTCGTTCTCCCTTTTTTCGCGCCGGGCCCGGGTGCGATACCGTTCGGCGCAGACCCGCCGGGCGATGGCGCAGAGCCACGGGCGGAAACCTGCCGGCTCGGTAAGCTGATCGAGCTTGCGATAAGCCCGGAGGAATGTCTCCTGCGTGGCGTCCTCGGCCTCGCTCAGGGAGCAACAACGGCGACAAAGCGACAGGACCAGCGGCGCATGCCGGTCGTAGAGGCGGGCGAAGGCCTCCCGGTCACCTGCGGCGGCGGCGGTCAGGTCGCTGGCGTCGTTGTTCATCTCATCAAGGTTATGGCCGCCGTCGCCCATCTGTCCACCAGAGACTTGTACACTTTTTTCCGATGATTGTTTGCAGGACAGGAGTTTGTATAATGAAAGTAAGACAACCGGGGTAGCCGCTAAGAAGATATTCCATGAAACGAAAACTTATTGTTTCCGCGATCCTGATTATCCTGACGCTCGGTGTGGGTATGGGCGTGACCCATTTGCTGATCGCCACCCGGCCGGCGCCGGAAATGAGGGATACCACCCGCCCGCCTTTGTTGGTACAAGCGCAAGCCGTTGTACCCCAAACAGTTATCGAGCCGATCATCCAGTTCGGAACAGCCCGGGCGGATCGCATGGCCCCGCTTTCCGCCCAGGTTATCGGCGAAGTGATTGAGCGACCCGATACGGTCAGGGCCGGTCAAGCGGTGGTCAAGGATCAAATCCTGCTGCGGATCGATTCGCGGGAATACAAGGCCGCCCTGGCCAAGGCGATGAGTCAACTCGCTCGGGACCGCTCGGCGGTTGCCCAGTTGGAGATCGAGGAACGGAATGTGGAGCAGTTGATCGCCACGGCGAAAAACGTTCTGGAAAACACCCAATGGGATTTCAACAAGACCAAGGCCCTATTCGAGCAACAGATGGCCTCCGACCGGGAATACAAGAATGCCCTGATCGACCTGGAGCGAGCCCGGCTGACCGTCCAGGAATACGAGAATCGCAAGGCCGTCATTCCGGCCCAGCGCGAGCAACTGACCGCTGCCGCCCGGGCCGGCGAGGCCGCCGTGGAAATCGCCCGGCTGGACGTGGAGCACTGCACGATCAAGGCGCCGTTCGACGGAGTGATTGACGAGTTGTCGGTCGATTTGGGGCAGCGGGTGCAGATCGGACAATCGCTGCTGACCCTGCTGGATCCGCGACGGATCGAAGTGGTGATCGAAATACCGGCCGGCTTGAGCGACCGAGTGCGCGTCGGGGCACCGTGCCGGTTGACTGTCGAAACCATGAACGGATTCGCCTGGCAAGGGGAGGTCCGGCGGATTTCGCCGGCGGCCAACGAGATGCTGCGCACGCTGAAGGTCTATGTCGAGGTGGACAACGATCGATATGAACGCAAACTGTTGCCGGGCTATTTCGTCAAGGCCCGGATCGACGGGCCGAAGCTGGAAAACGTACTGACCGTGCCCCGCGGCATAATCCAGAACAGCCGCGTATTCGTGTACAACAACGGGCAGGCCCATCTACGCGAGGTGCGCGTGGAGCGCGATCTGCTGGATCGCAGCGTGGTGATCGGGTTGGGATCCGGGGACATCGTGATCACCAGCCATCTCGACAGTCTGTATGACAACGCCCCGGTGCGTATCGCGGACGAACCGCCGGCGGCGGCCGGAACAACCGAGAACCCCGAGGCGGAATCATCGTTGGCCAACAAACCATGATATCGCTACCTCGTTTCAGTGTGGAAAATCGCGTCCTGGTCAACATGCTGATGGTGACCATCATCATCGGCGGGGCGTATGGCGGCCTGACCCTGGTGCGGGAGATGTTTCCCGAGTCGCGACCCAACCAGGTGGCCATCTCCACGATTTATCCCGGGGCGACGCCCTCGGAGGTGGAGAAGGGCATCGCCATCCGCATCGAGGAAGCGATCAAGGACGTCGAGGATATCGACAAGATCGAAACCCATATCGGCGAGGGAAGCTGTACGATCCTGGTCACCATGAAGAGCGGGGCCAAGGATATCGACCTGGCGGTCAACGATTTCAAGGCGGCGATCGACACGATCCCGCGAGACGAGCTACCGGAGGACGCGGAAGAGACTCGGGTGATGAAATTCGAGCCGCAGTTGCCGGTGATTTCGGTGTCGATCTACGGCGACGCGGATGAGGCCGCGCTGAAGGATGTCGGGCGCGAGATGCGCGACGAACTGCTCCTGTTGCTGCCGGAGAGCAAGATCGAATTAAGCGGAGCGCGTAAGGCGGAATTGCTGGTCGAGGTGCAGCCGGAGAAATTGACGGAATATCGGCTTTCGCTGGCCGAAATCGCCGAGACCATCCGACACAGCAACCTGGACTTGCCGGCCGGCCAGGTCAAGACCCCGCAACAGAACGTGGCCGTCCGCACGCTGATGGAGACGGACGACGCCGACCGGATCGCCGAAACGATATTACGCACGACGGTGGGGGGGCAGTTGGTGCGGATCAGCGACGTGGGCCGGGTCATTGACGGATTCGAGGACAGTGACATTCGCGGCCGTTTCAACGGGCACCCGTCGGTCAGCATAACGGTCTATAAGACCGGTAACGGAGACGCGGTGGAGATCGCCACGCGGGTGAAAGCATACGTGGCCGGCCGCGTCCGTCAGCCGATGGATTGGGACTGGCAGACCCGGTTAAAAAGCCGGTTGGGCATGGATGTCCCGGCCATGCGTATTTATCAGCAGCAGAAAAACGAGCCGCTCCCCGCCGCCTTGCGGGTCATGGTCCATACCGATCTGTCCCGATTCATCGCCGATCGACTCGACCTGGTGAAGCGCAACGGGCTGTGGGGGCTCGTCCTGGTGTTCTGTTCGCTGCTGTTCTTTCTCAACTGGCGGGTGGCGTTTTGGGTGATGATGGGCGTGGTCTTGTCCATCGCCGGGGCGATCATGGTCATGCATATGATCGGAGAGACGCTTAACCTGATCAGCATGTTCGGATTGATCATCGCCTTGGGCATGCTCGTGGATGACGCGATCGTCGTGGGTGAGAATGTCTTTGCCCGGGTGGAGGAGGGCGAGGAGCCACATCTGGCCGCGATCAAGGGCGCGGAAGAGGTCGCCTGGCCCGTGGTAATCGCGGTCATGACCACGATCGGGGCGTTCATGCCTCTTATGTTCATCGAGGGGCAAATCGGGGATTTCATGGGCGTTTTGCCCGTGGTGGTCACTTGCGCCCTGGGCATCTCGCTTCTGGAAGCGCTGTCGATCCTGCCATGTCACCTGGCCGAATGGCTGATGCCTGTCCGTCAGGATCTCGGTCATGCACCACCGCGGCACTGGCTGGCCCGGATCGCCCGGCCGTTGCGGGCCGCCCAGCAGAACGCGGTGCGCCGCTTCACGGAACATCACTATAAATGGCTTCTGGAACGGGCGGTACGTTATCGATACGTGACCATGGCTTTGGCCGTGGCCGGATTATTGATCGCTCTGGGATTGGTTGCGGGCGGGCGGGTGCCCTTTGTTTTCGTGCAGAAGATGGATTCCGAGACGATCGTGGTCAGCGTGCGCATGCCGGTCGGCACTCCCATCGAGGAAACCCAGAGAACCATGGAGGCGATCGAGGCCCTGGCCACCGATAAGAATCGTTTCCCCGAGATCAAGACGATTTACACCCTGCTCGGCGAGTCCCTGCGGATCGGCGAGCATGGGACAAGCAGCACGAACGGTACGCACCTGGCCCAGTCGATCATCGAACTGACCACGGTTGACGAACGCGAGCGCCCCAGCGAGGCGATTATCGCCGAAATGCGGGCGGAAACGGACCATTTGCCCGGCGTAACCTGGATCAAGTATGAATCCATGCAGGGAGGTCCGGGTGGGGCGGAGATTGAAATGGAAATTACCGGCAAAATTCTGCCGGACCTGCTGGCCGCCGCCGAGGTGATTAAGAAAACCTTGGCCGGATTCAGTGGAGTATATGATATCGCCGACGATTTCGAGGCCGGTCGTCGCGAGGCGCAGATTCAGTTACGCGATTCGGCCAGGCCCCTGGGCATCACCGCCCGGTCGCTGGCGTTGGAGGTACGAGGCGCATTTTACGGATTGGAAGCCCGTACCTTGCAGCGCGACCGCGAGGACGTGGATATCATGGTGCGGTTCCCCGAGGAGCGACGCCGGCATATCTACGAGCTGGAGGCCATGCACATCGCCACCCCGGACGGGCGAATGATTCCCTTCCGCGAGGTGGCCCGGATTGAAGAAGCGCCCGGCTATTCGTCTCTGCGGCGGGTGGATCAGCGCCGAGCGGTGGTCGTTTCGGCCGACGTGGATCATAGCAAGGGCAACCCGGAGGTGATTACCTCGGCCTTGAGCACCACGATTCGGCAATTGGAAGCCGATTACCCCGGTTTGCGGATTGAATTCGGCGGCAACAAGCGGGAACTGGCCAAGTCCTTCGGATCCCTAAAAAGAGACTTCCTGATTGCCCTGGTTATTATTTTTGTTCTGCTGGCCGGCTTGTTCAAAAGCTATGTTCAGCCGATGATCGTGATGACTGCTATTCCGTTCGGCCTGATCGGCGCGGTGGCCGGACATTACCTGATGGGCTATCCGCTGACCATCCTTTCCATCATTGGCATCGTGGCTTTGGCCGGCATCGCTGTCAATGACTCGTTGATCCTGGTGGACTTCACCAACAAGGAAACGAAAGAGGGGTGTTCCGCGCTCGAAGCCGTCATTCAGGCCGGTCAGCGGCGATTGCGCCCCATTATTCTCACTTCGCTAACAACCATTCTGGGACTCGCCCCGATGATGGCCGAGACTTCCTGGCAAGCCCGCTTCCTGATTCCGATGGCCATCTCCATTAGTTTCGGCCTGTTGTTTACCACCATACTCACTCTCCTGGTGGTCCCGGCGATTTACCTGATCGTTGACGACTTTTTCCGCATGGCCAGGTGGGTCTGGTACGGACCCATGTCGCGCGTCACCCCTGCCGCCTGAGGCCGTTTTGTTGTACAATCCGCCCGTGGGCTTTATCTCACCCTGTACAGGAAAAAACTCATGAGCGCAAGACGAATGCATCCATCACGATATATGTCGATGATCGCGGGCACGTTGATCGGTTTGTGCGGCTGCAGCCAACTGGCGCCGGTGCGATCTTCCGGCGAGAAACTTGGAGCGCCGGTCAATCCGCGTTGTGAGTACGCGGCCAATCCACTGGGGATCGACGTAAAGGCCCCGCGCTTGTCCTGGGAGGTGAACGACACGCGGCGCGGGGCGGTGCAGAGTGCCTATCAGATCGTGGTGCATGATGTCGCCGGTCAAGCGGTATGGGACACGGGGAAGGTGGATTCCGATCAGTCCATCCATGTGGTCTACCAAGGCAAGCCTTTGCAAAGCGGTTGTCGCTATGCATGGAAAGTACGTACCTGGGATGGGCACGGCCGGTCGAGTGATTTTTCGGAGCCGGCCTGGTGGGAAATGGGTCTGTTGCGGACAAAGGACTGGACTGGCCGGTGGATAGCCCCGGAAAACCGGCCGGATATGTTTACCCAGAGCGAGTTGATCCAAAGCCAATGGATTTGGCACAAAGACCTCAAGCCCGGCGAGAAAAACGACAAAACCGAGCATCCGCGCGTGTATTTTCGCGGCAGTTTCCATGTGGACCCGGCCGAAACAATCGAGAAGGCCGTCATCCTGGCGGCGACTCCCGAGGCGACTTTCGTTTATATGAACGGCGTCGCCAACGGGAAAAGCTACAAACCGGAGGGCGCGTACCGCGCCTGGCCGGCCACCCGCAATATCGTCCCGGGTAAAAACGTCATCGCGGTGGCCGCCCATAACTTGCCTGACCCGGGTGGCCTGCTGATTGCCGTCGAGGTCTGGACGGAAAGCGGCAAGAAAATCGTCTTAAACAGCGACGGCCAGTGGAAAAGCAGTCTGAACGAGGAGGAGGGATGGAACCACCTCCATTTTGACGATTCGGCCTGGAGCGCGGCGACGGTGGTGGCCGACTATGGCGCGGAACCCCGTTGGAAAGTAACCGACGCATTTGCTCGCCGCGTGTCTTATTGTCTGCGGCGAGATTTCACCGTCTCCAAACCGGTGACTCGGGCCCGCGTTTACGCCAGCGGATTGGGCTGTTACGAATTGCAGATCAACGGCCGGCGCGTGGGCGAGGATATTCTGAACCCGAATTGGACGCATTATGCCAAAACCATCCAATACCAGACCTTCGAGGTTACGAACCTGCTGCGCGTGGGGGACAACGCCATCGGCGCCATGCTGGGCAACGGGTGGTACTGCGGCGACAAACTTTACGGCTACGATGATTCCGTCAGGCGCTCGCTGCGTATGCTTGTGCAGATGAACATCGAGTATGCCGACGGTACCCGGGAAAGCGTGGTCACCGATGGAAACTGGCGGGTACACCGTTCACCAATCGTCGATCACAGTATTTTTGACGGCGAGGTCTACGACGCTCGACTGGAAATGCCCGGCTGGTCCGAGTCCGGATTCGATGCGACAGACTGGTCGCCGGCTCATGAGCTGGAATCCGCCGATGCTCGGCTGGTCGCCCAACAATGCGAGACGATCCGAGTCACCGAGGAAATCAAGGCTCGGCGAATCGTTGAGCTCGACAAACGCACGGGAACCTATCTTTTCGACTTCGGCCAGAACGCCGCCGGTTGGGTGCGGCTCAAGGTTCGCGGGCCGCGCGGCACGAAAATACGCCTGCGCTTCGCCGAGGAAATCCAACCGGAAGGGCGGTTGTACCGCGCCAATCTGCGCACGGCCGAGGCCACGGACTTCTATATTCTCAAGGGTGAAGGCGAGGAAATATGGGAACCGCGTTTCACCTATCACGGTTTTCGCTATTGCGAGGTCAAGGGTTTTCCCGGCGTTCCGGACGAGGAGGCCCTGATCTTTCGGGTGTTACATTCGAATATCCCACGAACGGGAACCTTTGTCTGCTCCGACTGGCTGATCAATCAGATTCACGAAAATACTGTCTGGGGCCAACGCTCCAACCTGCACGGTATCCCCACCGACTGCCCACAGCGCGATGAGCGCATGGGTTGGACGGGTGACGGGCAGATTTTCGCCCGGACCGCCTGCTGGAACATGCGGATGGCCCGCTTCTTCGCCAAGTGGCAGAAGGACATACTCGATTCGGGCAACGAGAAGGAAGGTTGGGTCACCGATATCGCTCCGGTCCTGGCTCCGCAGGCGGGTCTACCGGGCTGGGGCGACGCGGTTACGATCGTGCCCTGGGTGCTGTATCAGTTTTACGGGGACCGGCGAATCATCGAGGACAGTTACCCGGGCATGGTCGCCTGGGTTGAGTTCATGAGACGCAACAGCAAGGACGATATTTACACGCCGCTGTACAAGCCGTACGGCGACTGGGTGGCCGTTATCGATTCGCCACGTCCACCGATCGCTCAGGCTTACTATTATTACTCGACCCATTTGTTGGCCCGGATGGCGGCGGCAATCGGCAAGACCGAGGACGCGAGGAAGTATTCCGATCTGGCCGAGAAGGCCGCCGCCGCGTTCAACAAAATTTTCCTCGATCATGAGAAAATCGACTATCCGGGTGGTACCCAGACCGCCAATCTCCTGCCGCTGGCTTTCGGCATGGTCCCGGCCGAGCATCGCCAGGCGATCCTGAACAACATCGTCCGTGACATCGACCAGCGCGACGATCATCTTTCGACCGGATTTCTGGGTACGCCTTTGCTACTGCCGACGCTGACCGAATATGGACAGAACGAGCTGGCTTACCGGCTGGCCACTCAAAGCACCTGTCCATCCTGGGGATACATGGTCCGTCAGGGAGCTACCACGATCTGGGAATTGTGGGACGCGGACGTCAAGGGGCCGGATATGAATTCGCGTAATCATTTCGTGTTCGGAAGTATCGGGGAATGGTTCTATCAGACATTGGCGGGGATCAATCCTGATCCGGAGCGGCCGGGCTTCAAACGGACCATTATTCGTCCCCGGCCGGCCGGCGACTTGATCTGGGCCCGAGGCGAATATCATTCGATGTACGGGACGATTCAGTGCGCTTGGCAGCGTTCGATCGACGGCCTGATGTTGCTCGTGCGAATCCCGGCCAACACGTCGGCGGTGGTGGACGTGCCCACCTTGGGGCGCAAGAATATCCGAATAACCGAGCAGGATATCTGCGTTTTCGCCGACGGCCGCCCCGCGGATCGCATCGCCGCCGTCCAGTTCCGACAGACCGGACCCGATTATGTGCGCTTCGAGGTGGCTGCCGGGAGTTACGTATTCGAGATGCGGGGTGATTGACTGCACCGCTGAATTATCTTTCAGTACATGCAGGATCGAAGAATTGCTTGTTGGCCGACCGGTTGACCGGAGAAGTTTTCATCCATGAAGATCGATACCCGCATCCTTGAATCACCACGAGCAAGGGAAATCTATATTACCGCTGTCGGGAAGGCCGGCGTTGATCCGCGGGTCGCGGCTCGGGATGCTTTTGGCCAAATCAAGGGAATTCTTCGGCAAACTGGCGGACGGATTTTTCAGGAACGCATCTTTGCCGGGCGGGAGGAACTGGAGACGATCAAGGCCGTTCGCCGTGAAATCTACGGATCCCTGGATGATGGCGCCGATCCCGCATTATTGGTCGTCGGCGGTGGAGATTACGGCACTTTCGCCGGGGTCCAGGTTCATGCCGTCCAATGCGCAACCACCCCGCGACTCTTGTATATGGACAAGAACGTGCGCGGGCGCGTACTGGATATTGATGCGCAACGTTGGGTGACCGGATCGTCTCTTTCGGGATGGGCGGAGGGCCGTTCGGCGGCCGATCAGGCCCGAGTCATGCTGGAACAGGCTGACCGACTATTGGTCGCGGCCGGTGGTAACATGCGGTCCTTAGCCCGGACCTGGATGTGGCTGGGTGATATCTTGTCCTGGTACGACGAGTTCAACCGTGTGCGGACCGGGTTTTTTCGAGACAAGGGCATGATTGTCGAACAGGGGAAATGCCTCATGCCCGCCAGCACGGGGGTGGGTGTAGGTTCGGCCAGCGGATCACCTTGCACGATGGACCTTGTCGCCGTTATTACGCCGATGGAGGCCGTCCGGCACCTGAACGAAATCGGAAACCAGCGGTCGGCGCTCGACTATGGCTCGGCCTTCTCCCGGGCCAGCGTGGCCGACATGCCCGCCGGCGAGACGATTTTCATATCCGGGACGGCGGATATCGACCGCCAAGGCCGAACCCGAAACATCGGAGACACCGCCGGCCAGATTGCCGCCACGATTGAGAACGTCCGGGCGGTCCTGGGCGATCTAGCCTGTCCCGAAAGCGGCATTGTTCAGGCCATCGCCTATTGCAAAACGCCTGAAGTTGAGACTGTGCTGCGGGAGCAATGGTCCGACCTCGGCTGGCCGCTAATAATCGGCGTCGCGGATATTTGCCGGGACGATCTGCTGTTTGAAGTGGAAGCCACGGCGGCGACCGCCGCGCGGGCCGCCCAGTTCCAACTTTGACAAGAGGTATACCAACACTGGAATGGGATGGCCGGCCGCTTGACTTGACTCTATGTTCTTTTCTACGATAGTGTAAGGATCGGTGGTCCTTGATCCGAGGGGAGGACCGGGCCGTTCGGGCGGATGCTCCGCAAGGCGGCCGACGAGATAATTATATCCAGACGAATAGTTCCCCGCCGTTTCCCGCCGATGGAGTGTAGCACGATGAAATCAATATTTACCCGCCTGATGGTCGCGTTCCTCTTGGTCATCCTGACCAGTCCGCTTTATGGCCAATTGACCGATGCGGATATTGCCGCCTTGCAGCAACGGGCCAAGACGGAGGGGTGGACCTTCACCGTGGGGCGAAACCCGGCCACCGAGCGGCCCCTGAGAGAGTTGGCCGGCTCCGTCGAGCCACCTGGCTTGGCGCCACCGCCCACGATTGATGCCGCATCGCTTCAAACCACATTGCCGACGTACTGGGATTGGCGGGAAAGGAACGGTGTTACGCCCATCAAGGATCAAGGCGCATGCGGAAGTTGCTGGGCGTTTGGTACCGTGGCCGTCGTTGAATCGATTATTATGATTAAGGATGGCTGGGAAGAGGATTTTTCCGAACAATGGCTGGTTAGTTGTACGGATGCGGGAACTTGTGATGGAGGTTTTCACGGGCTCGCTTTGCCATATTTTCTTTGGGATATAGATCCCTGCGGCGATTCCGGGGCCGTTTTTGAGTGGGAATTTCCTTACGAGGCGGCGGATCTGGCCTGTGATTGCCCTTACTATCATGCTTATTGGATAGATTCCTGGGGTTATGTGGCGGCCAACAATTATTACTATAGTACGCCGAACGTCCTCGCGATCAAACAAGCCATCATCGAATATGGCCCCGTCGTGGTTTCCGTTTACGTGGATGCCGCGTTTCAAGCCTATAACGGTGGAGTCTTCGATCCAGTCAACAGCTACTTTGGAAGCAACCACTGCGTTGCGCTGGTGGGTTGGGACGATAGCCAGGGCACGAATGGCGTGTGGTTTATGAAAAATTCCTGGGGGCAAGGGTGGGGTGAAGACGGCTACATGCGTATTGGGTTTGGCTGTAACAATATTGGTTATCGCGCCGCCTATGTGGATTACTTCGGGACCGCGAGCACGCGCGTGGTGCCGCAGGCCGGTTTCTATAGCGTCATGGAGGAGGGTGGGCCGGTGTTTCCCCGCACCAAAACGTTCATGGTGATTAATAATAGCTCCAGAACCCTACAATGGACCGCGGCCAGCAGCCAGACATGGGTCGATCTCAATCCAACCAGCGGAAACATTCCTGCGGGTGATCGCCGCCCTATCGAGGTTACGCTGAATGACGAGGCTTATCGACTCGACCTGGGGGAATACGAGGACACGCTGGTGATTACCGATCTCGGTACGGGGACGGTCATTGAACGCGAAATTCGATTATCCGTGGTTGAGAAGCGACCTGCCGCGGTCATGACGATTATTGAACCACAGGAGGTGGCGGAAAGCGGGGCTCAGTGGCGGATCGTGAACGCGGATGAGCCAAGATGGATGAACAGCGGGGAAATCGCCACGGATCTTTTCGTCGGTAATTATGATCTGGAATGTAGCGATGTCGAGGGATGGTTTACCCCAACGCAAATCCAGGTTACCACCGAGCAAATGGTCTCTCAGCAAATCACCGTAGTTCGCGCGGTATATACGTCGGAAATAGGGGGTTCGTTCACCGCCGTCGCGGGCGCGGACCAGACCGTGTCGGCCGACAACGCCGTGGTGACCCTTAACGGCAAGGCCACCGGCGGGGTCCGGCCTTATATGTTTGACTGGAGCGTGGCGCATCGCCCGCCGGGCGCCGGGTCGGTAACCTTCTCCAAGATGACCAGCGTTAATGCCTATCCCGCTTATCTGGCGACCATCGGCGGCGACCCGGTGGTGGCGGGTGATTACGTGATGAGACTGACCGTAACCGACACCCGTGGCTTGGTCCAGACGGACACCTTGACCGTGACCGTGCTGGAAGGATCTTCCACCGGTACAAGCGCGGCTGACGTGACGCCGACCCTTCCGACCAACAACCCGACGGGCAATCAAACCCCAACGGAGAATGAGACCCCCAGCGCCAGATCCTGTGGTACGGGCGGCGGTCAAACTTTGGCTATGACCTTCGCCGGAATGTTACTGATTCTCTTTATCAGCCGACGCCGGTTACTCTGATACGTTTGTTGCCCGGTCCGGTCTTCCATTCTGAAACAAAACAAATCCGGCCCTGGGGCCGTTTACGGTTCTTTGCCTGGCTACGCGCTTGCCACGCAATGGGTTTCGATCTTGGGGCGCCCCGGCGGCCTCCTTGTATCGTTCCTGATCGGCACGAAACACAGGGATACGGCCTCCCGATTCCGGTCTATTGACGATCGACGTGAAACCACGGATATTCATGGCCATGCCCATATTGAAGGGAATAACGCGAGGGGTCGGCTCGCTCTGGTTGGCCGCTCTTCTACTGCTTTTGTTCCTGGTGGTGATGGCCTGGGCCACCGTTTTCGAGTCGTTGCATGGCACGGAACAGGTGTTGATCCTGTTCTATCAGGCCGTCTGGTTCAAAATCCTTCTGGCTCTGATCGGGATCAATTCCCTGGCGGCGATCATGGCCCGTTTCCCTTATACCGCTCGGCAGGGTGGTTTTGTAATTACCCATGCGGCCATCCTGATCGTACTGATTGGCGCTTGGATCACCGACCAGGTCGGGGTAACCGGACAAGTGGACTTGACCGAAGGTCAGACCGTCGGCCACTTCATCGATCGGGACCAGCCGGTGTTGTTGATGGCCTCGCCGGACGACTCCGCCCCGCTGGAAATCAAGCTGCCGCCGAGCCTTTTCAACGGGCTGTATGCATTGGAGAAACCTCCGCTTGCCGTTTCCTCCGATTATCCGGTGCGTGTCGCCGTGGAGCGCTATCTGCCGGACTCCGTTCTGTTTTCTGACGTGCTGAATGACAATCCCGCGGAAAATCCCGCGGTCCAGGTCAGTTTTTCACCCGATGGTCAGACCGATCCTCAATGGATATTCGCCGAGACCGATTCTTCAAGCCCGATTCGTCTGCGCGCGATTCGCGATCCCGAGGAATGGGCGCGTACTCTAGCCGAACTTTCGACGGATCGTCGTGCCGCGGACATGAAACTCAAAATCGACTACCAGGACAAGACGTATGAATACGCCTTGAACGACTGCCTCGAACGCGAAACCGCTGTCGAGGGAACCGATCTGACCTTCCGGGTTCAACGTTACCTACCTCACGCCTTCGTGCGAAACCGTCAACTGGAAGACGCTCCCGACCAGCGGGACAACCCGGCCGTCGAGGTGGAATTTGCCACTCCGCAAGGCAAATGGCAGCGCACCGCCTTCGCCCGCTTTCCGGAACTCAGCGCCATGCATGGTACCCAGGACCGGCCCGGTCCCAAACTGACCTTTATCGCTCCGACCGCCACGGATAAACCCGTACCTATCGAAATCCTGGCAGGCCCGCAAAACCAATGGCGAGTTCACTTTCAGCCCAGTGACGGGCAAAGGGTCACGCACGATTTAAACATCGGTCAGGTTGTCGATACGCCCTGGTCCCATCATCGCTTCGCCATCCTGAAATCTTACGACCATGCCCAAATGCGGCATTCCGTCGAGCCGATCGAGCCGGTCCGTCAGGATCGCCGGCCGGCCATGCAGGTCAGGGCGACATGGGGTACGCAAACCCAGCTCCTCTGGCTGCAGAAACATGTCATGCAATCGGTTTCGTTCGACGACAAGGTATATACCTTGAGCTTCGCGAATCGGCGAATCCCGCTCGGTTTCGCGATTCGTCTGGATGAATTTCGCATCGAGCGTTACCCCGGCTCATCGCGGCCGCGCTCCTATCAAAGCCGGATCACCATCAACGATCCCGCCATCGGCAACGCCATGGAGCGAACCGTCAGCATGAATCACCCGGTTGCCCACGGTGGATATCAGTTCTATCAATCGAGTTACCATCAGCAGGGCGAGAGGATGACCAGTGTATTGAGTGTTTCTCGCGACCCGGGTAAACCCGTGGTCTTTGCGGGCTACGGCCTAATGCTGTTCGGCATGTTCTGGGTTATTGTCAGCCGTATGGGAAAAACACGGGCCAAGACGCCCGCGGACCTTCCCGCCACGAAATCTTCGATGGAGGCCGGTCAACCTTGAAGACCTTGATCGGTATTCTTGTTGTCTTGCTGGCCGTCGATGTTGAATCGGTCAACCGATTGCCCGACCGTTTTGATCTGGAAATCGTCCGATCCCTCACGGTTCAATACGACGGAAGGTACATGCCGCTGGACACCCTGGCCCGCGACGTGGTGGAAACCGTGACCGGTCGCACTTTTTTCGAAAACCGTGACCCCGTGTTTTGGCTGCTGGCTTGGAGTTTCGATCCGCGGAGTGGCCGCAAACAACCGTTGATTCATCTGTCCAACGCCGAGCTTCGGGCAGAGCTGCAATTATCGCCCGCTCAGACGGTATTTTCCTACGATGAATTGCTTGGGCATCGGCCCTTTCTGGATTTGTTGGAACGACTTAATGAACAAAGTCGCGGCAAACCCGATCCATTGGAAACCAAGGTCGATCAGATTCATAAGCAACTGGTTACACTTCAGCAGGTATTTACCGGCCGACTGATATGCCTTATTCCCCATGCGGAGGATATCAACGGCGCGTGGCAGGCTATCGGAGCAACTCTTCCTGGCGCATCGGAACAGATTCGGGCGACTCAGGAAATCTGGTCCCAAATGGGCGCGGCGTTTCAGGCCAGTGATGTGGATGCTTTTCGATCCATCACGCAAAGATTGCGGGAAAACCTGGCGGGCTTGCCCGCCGCCTATCGACCTGACGATCAGCGTATGGCAACTGAACTGCGTTACAACCGCCTGCGGCCGTTTCGCACGGCCTGGATCATCATGTGGGGCGGGGCAGTTTTGGCCGCGTTGGCCTTATGGGTTCGCCGCCGATGGTTCGATATTCTGGCGGCCGTGGGACTGTTGGCCGGTTTTGTCGTGCTCACCTATGGTCTGGCGCTGCGTTGGCGGATCGCCGGGCGCATACCGGCCGCCAATATGTATGAGTCGCTGCTCTTCCTCGCTTGGGGGACAGGCGCGTTTGCCATCATCGCCGTACTGCTCTTTCGTCGGCGGCTCATTCCGCTGACGGCCTCCGTGATGGGGGCGCTGGCGCTTTTGCTGGCCGACTGTCTCCCGCTCGATGCCCACATTCGTCCTATTGTTCCTGTCCTGATGGATACGATCTGGATGTCCATTCACGTGCCGGTCATCATGGTTTCCTATTCCATATTAGCCCTGGCCATGTTGATCGCTCATATCCAGTTGACGGTGATGGCCGTTACCCCGCGTCGCCGCTCGTGGATCGAGGTTATTGACGGGATGCATTACGGATACATTTTGATCGGCTCGTTTCTTTTACTGGCCGGCATCATCACCGGCAGCATGTGGGGGGCGTCGTCCTGGGGGCGCTATTGGGGATGGGATCCCAAGGAAGTCTGGTCGTTGATCGCTTTTCTGGCGTATCTGGCCATTCTGCATATTCGCGCGGATCGTGAAAAAACACCCTCCATGGTGTATGCGGCCGGCTTGTTACTGGCTATCGCCGTGGGTGGCGTCATGGTTATCCGGTTTGCCCCGTTGAGCATCATCGAACTGGCCGGTTTGCTTGCCGCGGCCGTCGCCGTGGCCTTTTTCGTCATGGCCCGAAATCCCTACGCCGGCGCCCTGAAAAGCATCATGGCCTTCTGGCTGTTGATTATGACTTACGTCGGGGTCAATTACGTTCTGGGCATTGGCCTGCATAGTTACGGCTTCGGCACCGGGGCGGTGGCCCGATACATGTTTATGATCGGGGGGATCGATCTGGCTTTCGCCGTTGGTTGCTATCTGCTCTATTGGGGTCGCGACAAATTTCGGGAAACGTCTTCAGGTTATCAAGGTGGCTTATGACTCAACATCACTTGCGGTTTTTTGGTTTTTGTCTGCCGGCTTTGATTGGAGCCTGTTCCGCGCCGGAACGGTCCATACTTATCGAGGCCGGCCCGCACGACCGCTGCGCCACGCCGGTCTTTGTCGATCTGGATTCATCCACGAGCCCAGGGACGCGGCAGGTTTACATTGCCACCGAGGGTCGGCTTGAACCGGCCCAAATCGAACCCTTGGATGACGGCCGCTCGCGCCTCTGGTGGATCGTCTCCGACCTGCCGGCGGGACAAACCCGCCGCGCGGTTATCCGTTGCGACAAGGCCGCGTCGTCGGGAAAGACCGACCGGTTTACCTGGAAAGATACTTCCACCGACCGTGAAAAATCGAGGGAGCTGTTCCTCGGCGAACGGCCGATCCTACGCTATGTCCATACCCCCTTCGATCCAGAGAATATCGAAGATACCAAGAAACCTTATCACCATGTCTTCGATCCCACGGGTCATAAGTTGATCACCAAGGGTTTGGGTGGTCTCTATCCCCATCATCGGGGCATCTATTTCGGGTACAACAAATGCCGGGTCGGCGATGCCGTGTACGACACTTGGCATGCGGTGAAAGGTGAACATCAGAACCATATCGAAGTGATGCGCGAATTCGCCGGGCCGGTCTTCGGCGGGCATGTTTTGCGTATCCATTGGAACGACCCGGCGGGCAAGCCCTTTATCGAGGAAACCCGCCGTGTGCTGGCCTTTCGCCAGCCGGCCGGGCGAATCCTGCTTGAGTGGAGTTCAACGTTGCGGGCCGTGGACCAACCGGTCGATCTGAATGGCGATCGTCAACATGCCGGTGCGCAGTTCCGCGCCGCTCAAGCCGTCGCCGAGAATCAAAAAGCCACCCGCTACCTGCGTCCCGGGCGCTGGGCTTCCCTGCCGGCCGATAAGGAATTCAACGACCCCGATTTCAAAGACCTGCCCTGGAACGCTCTGCAATATCCGCTCGATGGGGATACGTACACCGTCGCCTATCTGTCCGATCCCGCAAATCCCAAGCCCGCCGAGTTCAGCGAACGGCTTTACGGTCGCTTCGGCGAATTCATCCCCTGGAAACTTGATAAGGATCATCCGCTTTCCCTGCGCTACCGCTGGTGGGTCACCACCGATACCGTTACCCGCGAGCAGGTCGAACGCGCCTACCAGGATCTTGCCGACCCGCTAAAAGTTGTGCAGGAATAACCAGGATTATCCGAGTCATCTTTCGCAATGGTCTTAAGTGATTGTCACATGATCGGGATTGACGATTCGGATGGGCATTCCTACCGATCATGCCTGTCGAAGAATCTCCTCCATAGCCGCCACCGGATCCGGACGTCCGAATACCGCCGAGCCGGCCACCAGGGTGTCGGCCCCGGCCCGGATGACTTGCCGGGCCGTTTCCGGCCCGATCCCGCCGTCAACCTCCAGGCGTTGCCACGGCTGTAACATCGTGCGGCACGCGGCCAGTTTGTCGATCGATGCTTCGATGAACCGCTGTCCGCCGAAGCCCGGCCAGACGCTCATGATCAGCACCATATCCACTTCCGGAATCGCGTTGGCGATGTCGTCCACCGGCGTGGAAGGATTGAGGGTGATTCCCACTCTTGCTCCCAACTTGCGGATATGGTCGATTACCCGTCGCGGCTCGTCGGCCACCTCGATGTGAAACGTCAGCAGATCGGCCCCGGCCTTGACGAATGGTTCGGCATACTTAAGCGGGTCGGTAATCATCAGGTGAGTGTCGAAAAACAGCTTGGAAACCGGCCGAATCTTTTCGATCACCGGCACGCCGAAGCTGATGTTCGGCACGAAATGCCCGTCCATGACATCCAGATGCAGGATTTCCGCACCACCGGCCTCGATGCGGCCGATTTCCTCGGTCAGCCGCGAAAAGTCCGCCGCCAACAATGACGGGGCGATCCGCAACCGCGGTTCGGCCAATCGCCAGTTTGATCGATCGTTGCTCACGCACTGACCTCTTCGCACAGCAAGCCCAGAGCAGCAGGGCCCTGGGCTTGCCGTCTTTATGTCAACTCATGCACAATCAGCGATTACGCCTCGTCGAGCACTTCGACGGCCTTGAAGGGCTTGCCTTCCATGAATTCGAGGCTGGCCCCGCCGCCAGTGCTGACGTGGGTCATTTTTTCTTCCAAGCCGGCCTGACCGACCGCCGACGCGCTGTCGCCGCCGCCGATAACGGTGATGGCTCCACGAGCAGTGGCCTCGGCCATGGCTTGGGCAATGGCCATGGTGCCCACGTCGAAAGGCTTAATTTCAAAAACCCCCATCGGCCCGTTCCAGGCGACGGTCTTGGCCGCGGCGACGATCTTCTTGTACTCCGCCACGGTTTTCGGGCCGATGTCCAGCCCCTGCATGCCGTCGGGGATGTCTCCATCGAAGACCTGGGTGGCCACGCCTTCTTTCAGTTCCTTGGCCGCCACCACGTCGATCGGCAGCTTGAGCCGGTCGCCGCCGAGCTTCATCAGCCGCCTGGCTTCATCGACCTTGTCAGCCTCGACGAGACTGTTACCGACTTTCTTCCCGGCGGCCAGCATGAAGGTGTATTGCATCGCGCCGCCGATCAGCACGGTATCGCACTTGCTCAAGAGGGCCTCGATCACGCCGATTTTGTCGGAGACTTTCTTGCCGCCCAGGATCGCCACGAACGGCCGCTTGGGGTTGTTCAGCGCGTCGCCCAGATACTTCAATTCTTTTTCCACCAGGAACCCGACCACCCGCGGCTTGCCAGCCATCATCTGCGGCACGGTCAACATGCTCGCGTTGTCCCGATGGCAGGTGCCGAATGCGTCGTTGACGTACACGTCGGCCAGGGCCGCCAACTGCCTGGCGAAAGATTCCTTCTTTTCCTTGAGGGCCGGGTCGTCCTTGGCCTTCTTGTCCTTGATCTGCTCGGCCGCGTGGAACCGGACGTTTTCCAGCAGGCAGCATTGCCCGTCTTTCATGCCGGCCACCATCTTTTCCACTTCCGGCCCGACGCAATCGGGGGCCATCAGGACCGGCTGGCCCAGCAATTCGCCGAGCCGCTTGGCCGCCGGGGTCAGGGTCCACGGCTTGTCCGCCACCGGGTCTTTGCCTTCCGGCCGCCCCAGGTGGCTCATCAGGATCAGCCGCCCGCCGTTTTTCAGCACATGTTGAATGGTCGGCAGGGCCTTGCGAATCCGGGCGTCGTCGGTGATCGCCCCGGTCTCATCCTGCGGCACATTGAAATCCACTCGCATCAGAACCCGCTTACCCTTAACATTTACGGCTGCTATCGTTTTCTTGGCCATTTGATCATCCTCGTGTTAGATCCTTGTTCACCTGAGAACCACGGGCCGCCATTATGCGTCAAGAGCGGCCATAAATCCAGAGAGCCGATGCCGCCTGTTCGGTTCGGCCGTGATGGTAAATCGATCAGCCTTGAGGCCATGTTCAGCGTTTCCAAGGCCAGGCGGGGCGAGCGGGAGGTGGGAAGAAGGAGAGATGGAGAGATGAGGGACAGAGGGATGGGGCGACGGAGGGATTCCGATTCTGATCGGGACAGACTCCGGGATCGGCAGGGTGGCATGGGCAGGCCCTTGTCACGCCGCGGCGGGACAAGGGTTTGCCCGTGTTTTTAAGGCTGCGGAGTTATAGTACGAATCTTCCCAATTAAGTCGGAATTCCCTGTGCCACCTTTCTTCGGATGCACCCCATTCGAAAGGCACGGCCTCACACGATCTTGACATGAGAACAGAAGGGAGTATGGTTTCGCCCCAATTCGGATGCCACGGGTCGAAGTCATCCTATTGAGTATCCCCGCACATTTGGTTACAAATGGTCATCACGCTGGTAGCGAGACTGGGACAATGAATAGACGCACAAGAACTGCATACGATACTTGGGCCGTCACCTACGACAGCGACCCGAACCCGCATATAGCCTTGGAGCATCCTGACGTGCTTCGGTTGGTGGCTGCCAGGAAAGGGAAACGAATTCTTGATGCCGGTTGCGGCACTGGTAAGTACACGCTGGAGTTCCTTAAGGCCGGTGCTAGTGTTGTAGGGATCGATTTCTCCGAGCCAATGCTGGCGGTGGCGGCACAGCGATGTCCGGGTGCGGAGTTTCAAACAGCGGATTTGGAGCGTCGACTTCCTTTCCCCGACAGATCGTTTGATAGCGTCAATTGCGCACAGACGCTCAAACACTTGGCGAAACTGCTCCGGCCCATGAAAGAGTTTGAGAGAGTCCTGAAGCCCGGTGGAGTACTGGTATTCTCGGTGACGCATCCCGAGATGAACTGGGAGGGCTACGAACTGCAGGACCAGAACCGATCGAGATTCCGCTTGACTGAACACGCTGATATCTTTCACTACCGTTTTTGCGACTATCTTGATGCCGCGGACAAAGCGGGATTGACTCTTGACAACATCGTTCAGGTTCCCGTTTCCGCACGTATCAGGAAATACCTGACACCCAAGTCGTACAAGGCGGTCAAAGGCAGATTCCAAATCGCCATTTTCCGCATGCGGAAGCCCCGGGTTGCCGCGAAGCCCCATCGTTAGCTACTCCTCATTGTCCAGTGGTAGCGGGTTGCGAAACGGGGACGCTAACGGGAAAACGGGTCACTACTGATTACAGGGGATTGAGTCAACAATTTTCAGCAATCAGCGTTCAGACTCGATCCCGATCAGCGTCGGGGCGGATATCCACGAGGGCACGGATTATTTGCCACGGGGCCTCGCCAAGGCGGGTCTCCGTGGTAAAACACGATGAATGATCCGCGATAGGGTTTTGGGTACTAATCGTCATCCTGGCCCTCAGCCGCGGAGTTCGACGAAGCGTTTATACGGTTCGTTCCAGGCGGCCGTGTTTTTCGGCTCGTAAGTAACTACATCGAACGAGCGGCGGACTAGGTCGCGAGCGGCCCAGATATCGAGCAGGCGCTTGGTGGCGACGGCCTGGATAGCGATATTACCGATGGCCGTCGCTTCGATCGGGCCGGCGACGACCTTGCGCCCGGTGGCGTCGGCGGTCATCTGGCAGAGCAGCGTGTTCTGCATGCCGCCGCCGACAACGTGGACCACCTCGACCCGCTCCTTCGTGCAGGCCTCGATCCGCTCGAGGGTCTGCCGGTAGGCCATGGCCAATCCTTCGAGACAGACGCGGATCACCTGGCCGGGATCTTCCGGCGGCGTCTGCTTGCTGTTCTTGCAGTAATCGCGAATGCGGCCGGGCATGTCGCCGGGCTGGAAAAAGCTGGTGTCGTCGGGGTCGATGACCGCGGCGAAGGGTTTGGCCTTGCCGGCCATCTCGCTGAGCTGGCCGAAACCGTATTCCTGCCCCGCCTGCTGCCAGACGCGGCGGCATTCCTGGACCAACCAGAGGCCCATGATATTTTTCAGGAAGCGGAAAGTGCCGTAGACGCCGCCCTCGTTGGTGAAGTTGTATTTGAGGCTGTTGGCGTCGATGATCGGATGATCGACCTCCACGCCCATCAGCGACCAGGTGCCGCTGCTGATGTACGCCCAGGGTTTGCCCTTGGCGGCGGGGACGGCGGCGACGGCCGAGCCAGTGTCGTGAGTGGCCGGGGCGATCAGCGGCACATCGCGGCCGACTTTCAATTCCTCGGCCACATGATCAAGCAGCGGCCCGAGCACGGTGCCGGAGGGGACGATCTTCGGGAAGATTTTCTTCGGCAGTTTGAACTTTTCGATCAACTCGGTGGACCAGCGCCCGGCCCGCGGGTCGTACAGTTGCGTGGTGGTCGCGTTGGAGAATTCGACAACCTTCTGCCCGGTGAACCAGAAATTGAACAGGTCGGGGATCATCAAAAACGTTTCCGCCCAATCCAGCAGGGGCGAGTTGGCCAGCTTCATGGCCACCAGTTGGAACAGCGAGTTGAACTGCATGAACTGGATGCCGCTGCGCTCGAAAATTTCTTCACGGGAGACGATGGGGAAGGCTTTTTCATAGATGCCGTTGGTCCGGGCGTCGCGGTAGTTGAAGGGCGCGCCGAGCAGGATGTCGCCCTTGCCGAGGATCCGGGAGGC
>CAZXSA010000040.1:0-25210 GCA_964642815.1 uncultured Planctomycetales bacterium
GCGAAGGGGCGGATGCGCGTCCTGGTCATCGGAGTTCCCACGCTGGGCGAGGATGATCTATTTTTCCCGGAGAGCCCGAGGAAAGAATAGCCGCATCCTCGACCTGACGCGGATCCATTGACTGCGAATCAGGGACGACCCGGTAGGTCGTGAAATAATCCCACACCGCCTTGCGGATGTCGGTCTGAATCCTTTCGGGCCGCAGGCGGGCGTTCAGTGTTTGGAACCCGAACTCCTTGGCAAGCTGCCCATATTCCTTGATGAGAAGTCCCTGATAACGCTTAAAGCTGTCATAGGGATCGTCGCCCAGGGCCATGTCCAATCCGGCCTCGAAGTAGTCGATGTTTCCGCGGGCAATCACCCGACGGACAAGCGTAGGCACATCGATCTGGAGATAGAATACCAAATGGGGTATCGGCGCGAAGCCGTAAAGGTCGCGAACCCACTGTCGATCCGCCCCGCGCACGACATCTCGGGCAAAGGCCGTAAACACATAGCGATCCGCCAGGACAATAAACCCGCTGCTCAACGCCGGCAGAATTTCTTTCTCCAGTCGATCGGCGAAATCCGCGGCATAAAGGAGTGAATAAGTCAAACGATTGAGTCGCCGTCCCTGTTTGGCCTTTGAGATCGTCCCTCCGATAAGGGGGCTGCGGGTCCAACCGGTCTCGACCACGCCATACCCTTGGACCTCGAGCCATTCACGCAAAGCCGTAACCTGAGTGGTACGCCCCACGCCGTCGGTACCCTCGATCGTAATCAGCAAACCGGGATAATCGGCGGGCGTGATGTAGGGCAAACCTTGTCCAAAGAACTGTAACTGACTCATGCTATCCTCGGTTTCCTTCGCTTATTCTCGAATAATTTCGCCACGACGGACCGTACCTGTCGTTGTTGATCCGCGATGCTTGCCGTCGCATCGATGACAACAAATTCGTTTTCCCGGCTCATCCGATCATATTCATCCAGAATCCGTCCCTGAAAGATGCGAAAACTCTCCGATCGATCCGGGTGCAGATTCATATCCATTCCGGCCTCGAAATCCTTGAGAACGGGGCGCGACGAAAGAATCCGCCTTAAGGAAACCTCGATCGGCACCCGGAAGTAAAATGAGATGTCCGGTTTGGGAGCAAAACGGTACACCTTGCGAACCCATTCCCGGTCGCATCCTCGTACATAATCGCGCGCGTATGCCGTAAAGATATACCGGTCCGCCAGTACGATCATGCCGGCCTTAAGCGGAGGCAGAATGTTGCTGACGAGGCGATGGGCAAAATCGGTGGCATGCAGCAGGCTGAAAGTCGTCGGGGTAAGGCTTCGGTCCTTTTTCCCTTTTTTCGTTGTCTTCTTGACCAAGTCCGCGGAGTTCCATTCCGTGAAAAACACATCGTGATTCATGGAATCCAGCCAACGCCGGAGCAACTGAATCTGGGTACTCTTGCCCGATCCGTCGATTCCCTCCACGATGATCAATCGCCCCGCATAATCATGCGGCTGAAGAAGAATATCATGAGGCATGTTCATACTCATTTCCCTTGCCAAGAGACTGGGCTGGTAGAATGCGCAACGTTTTTCCATACTCTTTTTCAAAAAACGCGCGATGGATGCCGGCGGTCCATAATTCCAATTCCGCATCCTTACAGGTGTGGACGCGCAGTTGAACCTGTCCATCATGGACCTTGCAGTTAATGGAGTCGACAACTGAATAATGGGTCCGGTCCAGGGCATTGGCCAGACGGACCAGCGGCAACAGTCGTCTTACCGCCGGCCGATCAACCTTATTGAGATTCTGAAAGCTAAAATGCGATTTCTTAGGGCGTCCTTTTCGGTGATAGCGCGCCAGGTTGGCAATCACCTCGATCTCGGACTGATTGAAACCCTGTAGTCCGCCATTACGAATAAGATAATAGGAATGCTTATGGTGGCTCTGATGGCTAATCAGGTAGCCGATATCATGAAGGAGACAGCCATGGCGAACCAGCTCGCGATAGCGCGGTTCCAGACCGTGGACATCCCGAAGCTGATCGAACAGGCTCAGGGCCAGTCGCGCCACCTGCTCCGCGTGGGTGACCCGATAGCCGCATCGTTCGCCCAGATAAACGACGCTGCGCGTTCGAGGGTCCGGCCAGGTGGCCCGGGCACGCAAACCAGCTCGGTGCCGGGCAATGTGATCAATGATCGCGCCCTCCCGCAAAGCCATATCGCAGTATTCGATTTCGGGGATATCATACATACGGGCCAGGGAGTAGAGTAGGATCGTTGCCGGCAGAACGGAATCGGCGCGCCGATCGTCAATGCCGGGTATCCGGGCTCTTTCGGCTCGGGACATCTGGCTTAGTTCGGAAAGCAAGGCCTTAAGCTCCGTCCGATTGATACGAAGCTGGGTTACCGGCTCGATCTCGCGGGTGCCGCGTCGATAAGCACACACCGTCGCCAGGTTGCGAACCGTTCCCGAGGTTGCGATGCAACGCGTCAGGCGTCGTTCCCCATCAGGTTTCGGCAAGGATTCGAAATTCATCTCGACATGAAGCCTTAACGCCTTCAACTCGCTTGCTTCCGGAGGGTCGCCGTGGAGATAGAGCTCCGCCAGTCGCGAGGCCCCCAATTTCATGCTACACAACAAGTTGGCCTGGTGGGCATTGGCGATAATGATTTCCAGGCTTCCACCGCCGATATCGACGATAAGATTATCGGTTTCACCCAAATCGGTGGCGTGACGAACGGCCCGATAAATCAGCCGGGCCTCCTCTTCCGCGCTGATGACCCGAAGATCCAGACCGAGTTGGTCGCGAACACGGTGAACAAACTCTCCGCCGTTCCTTGCCTCCCGTACCGCGCTGGTGGCTACGGCGCGCAGCCTGTTTATTCCCTTTAACCGGGCCATCTTCATGAAACGCTTAAGCGCGGCCAGCCCATCGTTCATGGCTCGCGCGGTCAGTACATGCTGGGCGAAGCCCCCCTTGCCCAATTGAACCATTTCCTTGTCTTGGCCGAGAATGCGAAAATCGCCGTCAGGAGAAATTTCTGCCATTACCAAATGGATGCTGTTGGTGCCCACGTCAATGGCGCCAATGTTGGTCACGGGGGGCCTGCGTAACGCATTGGATTGTTCACGAGCGGCCAGATATTCAGCCAAACCCACCTTCTCGTCCGACGATAATCCGGAATGATCCGGGGAGGTCAAGGCGTCGGCCCCATCCTGTTCATCATGGATTTTAAGCGACGGCACAACCGATTCTTCGGAACCCATGCTAGTCGTCCCCCTTCACGGGTTCGGAGGCACTTTCCGCGGAACATGCCACATCCTCGACGATTTCGTTGCCATTCTCATCGGGAAGAGCTCGCTGAATAAGGGTTATCAGTCGTGGCCAACAAACCAAGACTTTCTGGCGGTCGTCCATTGCCGTTTGGGCATGATGTTTTGCATATTCAAACAATCTCAACGAAACAGAGGTGCATGCCGCCAACATGCGGCGTCGGCCGGCGAGTCGACCAAACGTCCGCGCGGCCACGACGCGATCATTCCACTGACCAAGCATGCATTGCACTCCGCTCAGTTCGGCCACCAAGGCATTCTTGTCATGGTCTCCGCACTCCTGCCCCAATTGCGCGCAATAACGCAGCCGCTTTACTCGAATCCGGGTCTCATGCATGTCCGTCGTTTCCTCTCTTGGGTCCGCGGCCAAGAGATCGGTCGTTCTCCGCCGAAACATGCTTTCGAATCGTTCATCGATGTCCGTGCATCCGTGGTTTGTACGCTTTTCCCAACGCCCGATCTGTTCCTCGATTGCATCCAACCCCTTACCAACACGTTGACGTCGCCCCATCCGAATGGCGGTCTCCACGGCACGTTTGCGCCGAGCCGCCAGAATACCCTCGACCCTGGTCACCGCTTCCTCGCCCAAGATGGTCGTGGCCGCCGAGTCACCCAGGGCCAGAAGCAAAACATCCAGATCACGAACGCGGCGAAATGAGCCACGAATGTCTTTCAACAATTCCCGCGCGGAACTGACGCGTTTGTGACAAGGCCCCCCCAGAATCAGCCCAAGAGCTTCATGCAAACGCCGCGAGGCAACACGCAGGTCATGTACGGCCTCGATATCGCCGGTGTCCACGGCCTTTTCCATGTTCTTGCGCAATCGATTGAGTTGATCTCTCTGGTAGCTGACCAACGCCACCGTGTCGAATGTCGCCGCCCTGTCCATCGGATGTGGCCTCAAGCATCGTCTCGTCATCAAAACGGAGTAACCGACTAATCGCGAACTCGTTATTTTATCTCATTCACGGGACGCCGAGATAGATAGGAAATGTTAACTTTGTATTAAGATTGTCTATTCGCGGGATACCGGCCGGATCGACAAATTTTCTTTTCGGCGACATAGCCTCTTGCATGAAATATGCGAGCATATTTGTAATCATTTGTTTTCTCGCGACTTATGTCATCATCTTCATCTGTTTAGGGGTCAGAAGCCACTGAAGCCGTGCCCTTATGGTGGGCTGAAAACACTCCACTTCAATACAAGCCGCTCCACCTTTCCTGAATACAACGGCTTCATGAGATGATCCTGTGAGTAAATAGGTCGTAAGCAAACCAAGATTCGGCTCATGGCCTATCAGGGCAACACCCTCCTTTTGTCCGAATCGAGCAAGACGCTGAAGCAGGCGACCGTTATCCTCGCCGGGACCAAGGGCCTTCACGATACGGGGATTCCCCGCCGTTTCAAAACGTCGAGCAATAATATCCGCGGTTTGCCTGGCGCGTATCAAGGGGCTGGTCCAAATCTCGTCGATCACCAATCCCAGGTGGGCAAGAGCATCGGCATTGCGGCTCATTTTTGTAATGCCTTGGGGAGTTAATTCGCGCAAACGATCATCCAATACCGCCGGAGCATCACGATTCACGGCAATACCATGACGAATCAGATAGAGTTTCATCTCCGAGCTACTCCGTCGCATTCCAACCCGATAATGCCGCAGGCTACGCTACCTATCATCCTATATTTGAATATCAAGCACGTTAACCCATCCAATGAATGACCGTGACCAACCGGCATCGGACAACCAACCTTCTGGCGACTCTCTTAATCATCGCGGAATCCGTCAATTCATATCTTGCGATTATATCTTTATCACACCGCTCACTCTATCGCGATGTTTTCATTCTCGCTCGGACCTCGATAAATGTTTTAACATAGACTGTCCATGCTGATTCGGTTTAATTCGTGCAAATCACGATATAAACGAAGGATAATCCATCTTTACACAAACTTAACATTTCGATTCCGCGAATTCTCTGAATTTCTATTGCGTTCCAGCATGCATCTCCTATAATTCTCAACCGCATATCGCTCATTGATATAGTGGAATTATCGAGCCATGATCGGCCTGGGAAACTCATGATCGGCTTAAAATATCGGGTGAGTTATTTCCCCGCGAACTCCATGAATGAAGTTACAGGCGGGAGCCAACGACAATGAAAACGGTATTATTTCTCGGTGTCGGTAATTCGATCCGAACACAAATGGCCGAAGCGATTCTCCGCCATCGGGCGGGAGACCGTTTTAAACCTTTAAGCGCAGGTCTGGTGCCGCAAGCCGTGCATCCGCTGACCCGTCGGGTTTTGGCTGAAATAGGCATAGATGCCAGCCACCTTGAGGCCAAGGGTTTGCGATCGTTCCTTGGACACACCACGGTGGATACGGCCATTATCGTCAGCCAGCCTCAGGAACCCGATAGCCCAAGAATATACCCCTTTGCCTGCAATGTTCTGAAATGGCCCATGGAAAATCCGACCCTCATGGACGGCAACGACAATCAAAAGCTGAATGCCTTTCGCCAGGTTCGTGATCGGATCGACAAGCGAGTTCGAGATTGGCTCGATACGGATTCGGATACGAATTACGCCGCTCCATCCAAACCCGAACAGCCCTAAACTATGTCGTCTTGACCTAGGGAACCACGACCAATACGCCGTGAATGCCGATTTGCGGGATGGTGGCCGTCAGTTTACCGTCGGACCAGGACCAGGGGATGGAGCCACCGTCGGGCACCCATTCAAGTTGTCGCGGTTTTGCCGGAACCTTCAGAGTCAGCTTGATCGGCCCAACCGGCGGCACATGATCGATCACCGCGTAATCATCGCAAATGGACGTATTCGCGCGGTTCAGTAGATGCACGCATAACTTGCCATCCGCGGTCTTGCGCAAGGCTACGTCGAGGCATGGCGGGCCATCCACCACGACCGCCGGATCGGCGAACATTTTCCGCATCAACCGGCCCATAAAGACACGGACATAAGGATGATGCTGTTGGTAGAACCGCTGGCCCAGCGGACCATAAACGGCCCCGACGCGGCCGGTTCCACAGGCAACCAAGGTGGCGGCGATTTGTTTCTCCTTAGTCATGTCCCGGCTTTGATAACGATAACCGACGGCTTCCGCACCGCTCAGGGTTACGTCCTGCCAGATACCGTTGACGTTGACTACTCCGCTGGGGGTAGCCAATTCCACGTTTTGATTGCGTGGCTCGCCCTGCAAATCGACTCCCAATACAGGGGAAAATTGACGGGCGCATTTCTCGCCCGCCAACAGCAGTTGTCCCCCCTGCCGTGCGTATTCGGTCAACTTTTCCACCCAACCATCGGCCAACACCTCAAAGTCAGGCACGACAATGATCGGAAACTCCCGCAGCCGCCCCTCAAGTTGATGCTCCGCCAACACGTCAACGGAATATCCCAGCTCCAGCAGGGCGTGCAAAGTACCCTCCAACTCCCGATACGCTCCCACGGTATGGTAGAAGGCGTCACTGCGTTGCAGAATCGCGGCGGTGGACATGAAGACCGCAACTTGCGGCACGGATGTGCTCTTATGGCTGACCGCCTGACGCGGGCGGCAGAAATCCGCGACCTGACCGGCGGTCTCGATGGTGGTCTCGTCGATATGCCCGCTCCGTGTAGGGTGGAAATAGATCTGAAACCCGCCACCCTGCATCAGCACGACACTGGCCTCCTGTTGCAGTTGGACGGCGGTCTTGAGGTTATGATTAAGTCCCTCCTTGCCCATCACAAAACCCCAGGCCATCAGATCCCAGGGCATGTTCGTCTGGGCCATATACCGAGCGTCGAGCCGGGCTTGATCCACGGATTTGGCCGGCGAATAATCGCCCGAAAGATAGTCCACTTTCACCTGCACCGGCACGGGCATCAGGGCCGAGTACAACCAGTTGCTGGTGATCTGCAGCTTCGGATTGAAAGCGTGTAATTCATCGACCCAATGGCTCACATAACGCTCAAAATGCTTGCGGTTCCAGGTTTTCCATTCCTGCCAGTTCGGTTCCTTGGCGTTTTTCGGCGCTTGCTCGTGGCCGGTTTCCTTCTTCCAGGCCTCCAGGGCAGCGGGGCTGTAATCCCACGCCGCCGCCCAGCATTCCCCGTCCACCCACACGCCGTCCAGATCGTACTTGCGCGTCGCCTCTTTCAACTGGGGAAGCATCCGCTCATCGACATAGGGACCAAATACACTGGTTGCCTTGGGGGAAGGCTTGCCGTCCGCCATGACCGCGGCCCATTCAGGATGTTGTTCGATGGCCACCGAGTCCCACAATCCGGAAAAGTGGATATACAATCCTACTCCGTGCTCGCGGGTGACTTTTCTCCAGACAGCCAGGGAATCCTTCACGATACCCGGCGCGGAAGGCCCGATTTCCGAGGGGTATCCGAGATATCCATAATGGCCTTTGCAATCGTATTGCACGTAATCCGGCCGTACACGGATCAGCAATTTCGCGACATTCTCCTCACTCACATCGGCTCCGAGAGCGGTATCACTCTTGTTCGGATGCAGATCGAAATGCAGTCCGAAAAACGAATCCGCGCGTTGATGACCAGTTTTACCCACGGCGTCGTTTTCCGCCGCCACAACCAACAAGGCCGGCCAGCAGACCAAAACAATAAGAGATCGAATCAGATTCACGATGGTTTCCTTTCAATAATACAGTCGTATTCTCCGTGGTAACATCTTCCTATCGACCGACCGGCCAGGGGTAATCGCATTTTCCGGCGGTCGGCTCCAGCGGACCTTCCGGCAGGGTCTTCCGCCAAGCCAGTACCTTGGTGGCCAGGGTCTCAACCAGTTCCGGCCGACGGTCCGCAAGGTTGTTCAACTGCGTCGGATCGCGCGGGATATCGTAAAGCTCAATGCGACTGCGGTCGGGATTCATCAACAGTTTCCAGTTGCCTTCACGAATGGCGAGGATCGGGCTGCGATGGAAGGGTTCGCCGAAGATGTGATCCCGCCACTCCCACATCAGCGGTGCTTGTCGGGGTCGTGATGACCCCAATAACACGTCGCTCATGTCCTCTCCATCGAGGGCGTGTGCCGAGGGCACCGGAATGCCGGCCAGTTTGCACAAAGTGGGTAGAAAATCCACTCCGGCCACCACGGAATCGTTATCCACCCGGCCGGCGGCCACGTGTTTCGGCCAGCGGACGATGAACGGTGTGCGTACACCACCTTCGTACAAGCTGCGTTTACGACCGCGGAACGGGCCGGCGCTGCCCACGCCGCTGTACCCGGCGTTATTGATATGGATATCCTCGGGGCCGTTATCGCTAGAGAAGATTACCAAGGTGTTCTCCGCCAGCCCCAACTTGTCCAGCTCATCCAGTAATCGCCCGATCTGCCGGTCGAGATCACCCACCGAGGCATAATAAATCACCTCGGCATTCTTATGGGGTACCCCCTTCCCCCAATTTCGGTGCTCATAGGGTTTCATTTGTTCATCGGTCGGGTTCAACGGCGCGTGCGGCAGAAGGGTCCAGAGTTGGGCATAAAATGGACGGTCCCGGTTTTCCCGAATGAAACGTATGGTTTCGTCCACGAACAACGTCGTGGATTTAGGCCAGAACGAAGCCAAGGGTTCCCAGTTCCAGGCGGGCTGATTACAACCCACCCCTCGGACATCGTCGAAACCGTATTCCGCCGGCACCGGCGCGCCTTCTCCGCTGCCCAGGTGCCACTTGCCGAAATGGCCGGTTGCATAGCCGGCGGCCTTGAGCAGGGCAGCCACATTCGGCACGGTCGGATCGAGCCAATTCGACATGCCGCGTTTGGCATTCAAGGCGTGGTCGGCGTAATGCCCGTGAACGCGATGCCTAGCGGGGTACTGTCCGGTCATAAACGCGCACCGGCTTGGCGAGCAAACCGAGCCATTCACATAAAATTGCGTGAAGATGACACCTTGTCCAGCAAGCTTGTCCAATCGGGGTGTTTTAAGCCGATCGTGGCCGTAACAGCTTAAATCACCCCAGCCAAGATCATCGGCCAGAATAAAGAGAATATTAGGCTTTGTTTCGGCCACCTCGGCTCCGGTTGCCCGGAAACCAGACACCCCCGCCAATGACAAAACCATCAGTAATAATCGTTTCATCGTACATGCCCTGTATATCAAACGGTTTCCGGGATGGTATACGGTGCGCGCCCCGCGCGTTTCATTAATTTCTGGGCTTCCGCATCGTCTGTAATGGTTTCCGTCTGGCCGTCAAAGGTTAGCTTTCGCCCGCCCAACCGGTAGGAGATGTTGGCGAGCTGACAGAGCAGCGTGGAGCGATGGCCTTCCTCCACATCGGCGTTCGGCCGCTTGCGCGATTTGACGCACTCGAGGAAGTTGTCGTAGTGCTCCTGCATGGGCTGCTTGCCGTTTTCCTCGGCGAGGATTTTTCCATCCTGGACCATGATCTGCCAGCCGTTACCGTGCCGGCCGAGCATCATCATCGCCTTGGTCCCGTAGATTTCGACGCGGGAAGCGTTAGTCAGCCAGTGGGGGTACTCGTTCGACTCGCGAAACGCCGAGGCCGTCTTGTGCATGTAGGGCGTCCATAAGGTCATCTCGAAAATCATGGTCAACTTGTCGAAATCCCAGGTCACGATTTGCGTATCCGGTGTTTCCTGATCGTCTCCGACGTAGCAATGCTTGCCGCCGGTGGAATAAACACTCTTTGGATAATCGCGATCAACCGCCCAGCGGGCGAGGTCAAGTTGGTGGACCGAGTCATTAATGATGTCGCCACCGGAGAAGTCCCAGCGCCAATGCCAGTTATAGTGAAAACGGTTGGGATTAAACGGCTGGAACGGGGCCGGCCCGACCCATAGATCGTAATCGACGCCCTCGGGTACCTGCGCGTTCGGTACGCGTTTGACCGAAGAACGCTGGCGCATGTTGAACACTTTGACCAGATGCACGTCACCGAGTTGGCCGGAGCGAACGGCCTTGATGGCGTTGATGATATACGTGCCGCTGCGGTTCTGGCTGCCCATCTGGACCACCCTATTGTATTTGCGGGCGGCGGCGATCATTTGTTGCCCCTCCCACGGGTTGTGGGTCAGAGGTTTTTCCGTGTAGACATCCTTCCCTGCCTGACAAGCCAGGATGGCGATCAAGGCATGCCAGTGGTCGGGGGTAGCGCTGAACACGACATCCAAGTTTTTATCGTCGAGGATTTCGCGGAAATCCTGGACGGCCGTTACTTTGCCGGTTTGCTTCTCGGCCACCAGTTTGGCGACCTCGTTCATGCGGTTGGAATCCGGATCGCAAACGTAGGCCACTTCTACATCCTTGCGATCGACAAGAAATTCATTGACCATGCTCTTGCCACGAATGCCGCAGCCCACGATGGCCACCGTGAATTTCTCGTTGGCCCCCGCGGCCGGCGCGGACCGCGCGGTCGCGCTCAAGGCAGCCGCGGAGACCGCGAATTTCACGCCGTTTGACAAAAACTGTCGCCGATCTATTGAAGACCCTTGCATGATAAGCCTCCTTCCTGGGGATGGTTTGAATGAAATTGCTCTCGATAAGCACATTGGTATTGTGCGGGTTTGTGCGCATTTTCGCAAGTAGCGATAGGTCCAAAGTTACTCGCGTGGCTCGGCCATGGTGGGTAGCGGTTCGTCTTGATCTTCGTCCGGCGGCAACTTGGGCATCAGCAGATCATCCTCGCGCTTGCGCAAGGCCATCTGGCAGGCCAGACGGATGGCGGTTTTCATGCTCTCGGGGTTAGCCTGATTTTTGCCCACGATATCGAAGGCCGTACCGTGATCAACGCTGGTACGAATGATCGGCAGGCCGAGGGTGGTCTGGCAGGCGTTCTCGAAAGCCAATAGCTTGATCGGAATAAGCCCCTGGTCATGATACATGGCCACCACGCCGTCGAAGTGGCCGTGCATGGCCTTCCAGAAAATCGTGTCGGCCGGGAACGGGCCCTCGACGTTCAATCCCGTTTCGCGGGCCATGACGATGGCCGGCTCGATGATCCGCTTTTCCTCGTCGCCGAACATGCCGTTTTCACCGGCGTGCGGGTTGAGCCCGCAGACGGCGATCCGCGGCGACTCGATTCCGAACCAGTGGATCAGGGCTTGCCCCATCAGGTCGATCGGGGTGAACACCCGGCCGATGGTAAACGAATTACGCAGATCGAAAAGGGCCTGATGGATGCTGGCCAGGGCCACCCGCAGCCGGCCGCCGACAAACATCATCGTGTAGCGATCCGTCTTGCAGGCGTGAGCGAGTTTCTCGGTGTGCCCCGGGAAACGATAGCCGGCCATCGCCCAGCTTTCCTTACAGATCGGAGCGGTGACGATCCCCTCAAGCGTTCCGTTCAGCGCGCCGCTGATGGCGGTGTCCAGAAACCGCATCGACGCCTGACCGCCCTCGGCCGTCGCATAGCGGACGGTTGGGCCGAACACATTGAATTCGTCGAAATCCGCGACCACCACGCCGCTCTCGATATGGCTGACGATTTCGTGAGGAAGCCGAAACCAATACGGGTTGATCTCCGCCAGATCGGCGGCGTATTCGATAACCTCGGCTAGCCCGTAAATAATAAAACGCCCCATGCGGCGGACATCCGGGTCGGCCAGAGCCTTGGCGATCACCTCCGCTCCGACACCCGCCGGGTCGCCCATGGTGATCCCGATCATCGGTCGCGGGTTGGGCTGATCGCCTTGGGATTCATGCTCGGGATGTGAGGTTGAACCGCTCATGACCAACCATTCTCCCGGAGCATGTCCAAGGTAACGGCGGCTTCGCCGGCCCCGGCCGGTTGCCGTTGCAGATATGAAACAATCGTGCGGGACACGATGTCGGTTTCCACGTTGACCTTGTCACCCGGCCGTCGCCGCCCGAGCGTGGTACATTCCAAGGTCGTGGGGATCAAGGCTACCGCGAAACCGTCTTCATCCACCCGGGCAACGGTCAGGGAAACCCCATCGATAGCCACGGACCCTTTCGGCACAACGTAGGGAAGCAAGCCGGCATCGATGGTCAATTCCATCAGAAACCCCCGACCATCCTCGCGCACGTTACGAATCGTGGCTATCCCATCGACATGCCCCTGCACGATGTGCCCGTCCATTGGTTCGCCGGCCCGGAGAGCTCGTTCCAGATTCACCACGTCGCCCGTTCGGCTTTCGCCGAGCGTGCTCCGCGAGATCGTTTCCGGTACAACGTCAAACTCAATCAAATGGGAATCGCTTCGGGTAACGGTTAGACAAATACCGCTTACGCAGATGCTACAACCGTCGGCGAGAGGACGCGGCAGTTCGGGCGCTTCCAGGACGAGGTGATACCCGGCCGATCCGGACCGGATCGAACGCACGGTACCCAATGCCTGGACAATCCCTGTAAACATTGCTTATTCACCAACATACCGCCGTTCCCAATCATGCTCACGCTTTCATGGTAGCGGATCGGTAACGGCAATTCAAGGCAATCTCAGGTAATGGGCAACCGCCGGATTCGAATCATGGATTCGGTAATGACTACAACAGCCCCCCGCTGAAGGTGATCCTTGATTTCAGGAAGACAGCGAAGCAATAAAGAGATTTGAATATATGGCTGACCGCTACGTAAACGAAATAAAACGATGGATGGGTGGAAAGACCGTACGGCTGACAACAGAGTACCGAAATCCGTGTCTTGCGTAATGATTGTCCGCTTTTCTGTACCGGCACGATCCAGAATGACCTCATCCTTCGCGGACGATAGGCCGTATTCACTTACATGAACGGCATCATGCCCGGCATCACGAAGCGCTCGGCCGACCAGCCGGGATATCGGTTGATCGAGAAGAAAACGCATTTATACGCCGATCTGAGTCAAAGGGATGATTCGATCCTCGGCCAGATACGCGGCGTATTCCAGCGCCTCGGTCACATCTTCCGGCTCCAGCTCTGGATAGGCCTCGATGATTTCCCGCACCGTCATGCCACTGGCCACGCAACGTACCACCGTGGCCACCGGAATGCGCAGGCCCCGAATGCACGCCTGCCCACCCAGCTTCTCCGCGTCGAAGGTGATACGAGAAAAGGTCATATAAAACACTCCAGCACTTTTATACATCGTACCATTTCATTCGTCACCCGTCAAATAGTGAATAGTCCCATATGAAGCTTGATTGAGTTTTATGGTAATGGGTGGCAGAATTTGAGTACCCGGCCATCGGGGTCATTATCGTTTGCCGTCTGCTCCGATTCAGGGGTAGAATACCGACGCGGTCAGTCTAATGATGTCTTCGAAACCTAATTCGATGCACGAATCGACGAACAATATTGGCACGGACCATCACTGCCTGAAATGTGGTTACAGCCTGCGCGGTTTACCGGACATTCACACATGTCCCGAATGCGGCCTTGATTATGATTTGAACCGTATCGTCATTCCGATCGGCGGTTATCGTAGGATTATAAAAATCTATCTACCACTAATCACCATCCTGCTACCATTGCTGGCTTTGTTTCCTCAATTCACTCGAATAGGGTTATCCACAAGGCAGATTGTGATTATGGCGACTGTTATACTCATGATCGTCATACACATCCTTAGAATAGTACCTCGCCGCCATCTTTATCTCACCTACCTTGCTCTTGACTCCAAGGGCGTACATTTATTCCATGCCAATGGGGAAGTTAAACATTATGCTTGGCCGGATATCGACCAAGCCAGAGGCGAATGGTTTGGAGGTAATTTCCATCTGGTGGGGAAAGATGGAATAGATTTATTTTCATGCAATGGCGATGATCTGGGCGGCTGGTCCAAGACCAAGCAATGCATATCGGCCATCAATGCCGCGCGCGAGCGGTTTCAAGACCAAAACCTTTGAGCGTTTTTCACTCAGCGCTCGTCGCGGAATGCTTCCCATGCGCAGCCGGCGGCGCCGATGAAGCCGGCGTCGTTGCCGAGGGAGGCGAAACGGATTTCCGGATGGTCCATAAGTAGTTGCCAGGTCAGTTCCTTGAAATGGCGGTGGATCGGTTCAAGCAGGTAGTCGCCGGCCGCGATCAGGCCGCCGGCCATGACGATCCGTTGCGGGTTGGTCACGTGCTGCATGATCACGCAGGCGATGGCCAGATAGTAACAGGCTCGATCCCACACATAGGCGGCCAGTTCGTCGCCGGTTTTGGCCGCCTCCACGATATGCTCGGCCATCAGCGTTTCGCCGTCATCGACGCGTTGTTTCAACACGCTGGGACGACCCTCGGCGATCAGCTCCTCCGCCCAACGGGCCAGAAAATAAGCCGATGAATAGGCCTCCACGCAACCCCGCTGCCCACAGGAACACAACCGGCCGCCGGGTTGAACCAGCATATGCCCCAACTCCGCCCCGTTCTCGAAATAACCGCGCAGCAGCCGTCCGTCCGTAATCACCCCGCCACCGACGCCGGTGCCCAGCGTGAACATCACCAGGTCCGTCACGCCCTTTCCCGCCCCGGCCCAATACTCACCCCAGGCGGCGGCGTTTGCGTCGTTTTCGAGGGTCGTTGGGATTCCGGTTTTCTCCCTGATGTATCGGCTCAACGGCACATTACGCAGGCAGGGCAGATTGCCCGGCTGGATCACCACGCCTTCCTTGTGGCTCAGCGGTCCGGGCGAGCCGATCCCGATGCCCCGTACCTCGCCGCGCGAAACACTGGACTCCGCGATGGTCCGCTCCACCGCGATTGCAATGTTTTTCACCACCTGTTCCTCGCCACGCTCCGTCTCAGTCGGAATACTGAACTTGCAGCGGACCCGGGCCTGCTCGTCCAGCAGGCCGGCCTTGATGTTCGTGCCACCCAAATCGATACCCACGCAATAAGCCATATTCCACTCGCCTTATGAAAATATCCTTATGTAAATCCAACCGTGAAACGCACCTATCCTACAAACCAACCCGCGAATGCTCAACAACCGTTAAAATTGGCGAGCAATAACCCGCCCTACCGTCACAAGACATGTGATCCCACTCCACATGTATCTTGGTGAACAATCCGGATCAGATGGAAAGGCCGGCCGTCTCCATTGCGCGGAGCCGTTCTCGATCGAGTCGCTTGAGTTGCCGAAGGAAAGCCTGGATGCGCGTCCGCCGTTCTACGCTGAGCGACCGGCGACCATAGGCTACTTCATAATACGCGCGGACCAGATCGGGGGCGTCATCGAGCTCGGCGAATCGTGCGGCCAACTCCATGGCGAACTCGGCCGGGGTTTGCTCCGCTCTCCGAGACAACCCCAGATCATGTAGTCGATGACAGAACCGGCGGTAGAAGTCGACTTCAAGAACCATCGAATCGCGTGCTGTCCTGGGCTGTAAGGCAAGCTTGAGGCGAGGAATTGCCCACCGTCCGATGAGGGTCAAAGCGTACCCGACCATCACCGCGCCGGCCACGGTCAACAAGGCGAACACCCAATAAATCACCCGTTCCCTCCGACTCAACGGCAGCGTGCCGCCAAACAACTCCTTGGCAAACGAAGCCACCGCCCCGACCAATGTTTGCTGATTGAGCGTCGGACGCAAGAGCCATTCCTTGCAGTGCCTGAACAACAATATTTGAGTTTGGGAATCGAAGGACATCACCTCCGTGACCCAGCGAAACTGAATGTAATCATACAAACTGCCGAAGGCGGGCAGCCATTTGCGAGCATCCTGGCGGACAAATTCACGTCCCGGCGTCGGATCAAAAATCATCCAGTCCTTTCCCGGAATGTAAACTTCCACCCACGAATGAGCGTCCCTGGCCCGAACCAGGTAGAAATTTCCCAACGGATTGAATTCGCCGCCCCGGTATCCACTCACCAAGCGGGCGGTAAGCCCACTGAACTGGCACATCAACACCATGGCCGAGGCAAAATACTCGCAATGACCACTCCGCGTGCTCAGTAGAAACCTGCCGATCGGTTCCTCGTCACCCTGCAAAGGCGGCGGGTCGAGGGTGTACGTGAATCGCTCCGAGCGAAGATAAGTCTCTATCCGCCTCGCGAAATGTTCCATCTGGTCAGGATACCACGAGGAATCGGGGGTGCCGATCTCCTCCTCGATCAAGGTCATGATTTCTTTCTGTCTGGGCAGCGCGGGGTCCGTCGGAGTGGGAAATTCACGAGGATCCATGCTTCGCTCATCGTTCAGCGCTTTCCGTATGTCGCCCGGCAATTCCGAAGGCCAAGCGGAAATAACAACGTAGCGGGATCCCTTATTCGGCATACTCTCCACCTGGAGTTCCTGGCCGTCTATCCATTTGCGCAACTTGTTGAAATCACCGGACCCGACCCACAGGGGCGGATAGCAATGGAATAGAATCTGGTTGGGATTGGGTTGTACCCAATATTGCTGCGTGATCGTGCGAAAGGGAGTAGCGGACTCGTATTCGATGTCGGGCAGCAACCATGCTCCCTGCCCAAAGCCGGATGCCGAGGTCAGGCGGAAGTTCTGCAGGCCGGAGATTCGCCTCGATTCCCACCGCCACCTGCTGCTGCGTAAATCCCGGGAACGAACCAACCCGTATTGATTAAGCACCGAGCCGCGAAAGTAAAGAAAAGACTCGTCCACCGGACCGGAGTCCTGGTCGTCAATCCGGATCTGAACCCGCATGACCGGCTGTTCCGACTCGCGAATACTCTCCCTTTGCTCAAAGTCCACGGTCGGACTGAAGCCGCTGACGCTACGACCGGAGGTAGTCGATTCGGCTTCTCCAAACAAGGTTCCCGCCCCGACCCGCGGACAGACAACGAAAAGCACGATGCCGATGGCCAGGGAAGCCGTCGCCGACAGCGCAACGACACCGTAGAACCGAGGCCTTGGCACTTGAAAGTCCCGCGGACCCGCCTCCGGTGGGCCAAGCGCCTCCACCTGCCGCCGTATTTCCTGCTCCAGCCACAACAGGTAAAAACGAGAGAGGGCATATATTCCAACGGTCAGATAGACAAATAACGTCACCGGAAACAGCATGTTCCCGCTGGTTACCGCGGAAATGATCAGCATGAACATACAGAGCAGCAAGTACTGGCCATCATCCCGTAGCGAACGTTCCGCGAGCAACTTACAAACACAGAAAAGGATCATGAAGTGCGAAAGGGTGATGACGGGGAAGGCTCCCAACCATAGATAATCCGCGATCATGAATAGAAAACCGACCACGATCATCGTAGCGCTGCTCCGCCCGGACAAAAGCGGACGGCGGCCGGCTACGGTCCGCCAAGCGGCCATTATGGACAAAAGCGAAACCGCCACGGCATACCAGACTTTCTGTTCCGCGATGGCCAGAGACCATACGATGACCAGCAACAGAACCATCTCGGACCAGAATAAGCCACGCCGGGCGGTCATGAGATCCTCCGTTCATGGTTCGAGGTATCTCCAAAATCCACCAAGGTCGCGAAATCCCCCCACTCCGGACAAAAGATGACCACGGCCTCGGCCTTGCGGCGGAGATGGCGGACCAACCCTTCATGCTCATTCATTAAACGGGGCGTGCAAATCGCGGCACGAGCTTGCCACGAGGTCGCCCAAGGCACGCGGGTCATCAAGTCAGTCAACGCCAGGGTGGCGCCGGGGTTTAACAGAGCCAATTCCCGCAGGAGACGCTGGCGGTGCATGCGTCCACCGGCCATCGGAATCATCACGGGCTCGGCGGCCCGGCCGATCAGGCCCACCCGATAGCCACGGGACAACCCGTCGCAGATCGCAGCGGCGGCAACGCTAATGATCCGCTCGGCGGCCGGATCGAAACGCCTTGCGTTTTTTGAAGGGATAAGACCTTTCTGGTCCGGCCAGGGATCCACGATAACCAACATTTCGTGACGCTGAACGGAGCGCATCTCGCGTACAAGGAGTTCGCCGGTGGAGGCGGAACGCCGCCAATGAATCCACCGATAATTGTCCCCCTGCCGATATTCACGCAATCCGAAAAACTCGTCGCGAACCGCCTCGCGGCGCGGCGCGGAAGCGCCGCGCACGGGATTATTCGCGCGTTCGCGCCAAGGATCGCGACGGAAGCGGCCGATCGTCGGATAGACGATCAGCTCGGCCGGCGCGGCATATTCCACCGTGCAGGAAAACAATCCGAAAGGAAACCGCGACTGTACTCTCATCCCTTGTAGTCGGAGCCGCCCGCGATGCGAGACAACCTGCCGGGCCTCGACGCGTTGCTCCTGACCGGGATCGAGAAAAGCGATAAAGCAACGATTCAGCCCCGGACTTCCCCTTCCTGTCTGGATTTCTCCAACGATCAGTCCCCAACAACGTAACCAACGGCGGTGGCTGCGCACGGTATACGCAATGGAAAACGCTCGGCCGGCCAGTACCGCGTCGGGGATGTTCCGATCCACGCCAACCCAACGAACCGAGCGTACCGCCATCACGGCGTTCACGATCAGCAGCCCGCAACCGATGGCCGTCAACAACAGAAGCAGATTCGCCTCGCTGTTCATGGCCGCCAAAGTCACCGTCACCAAGACCGTCACGCAAAGCAGGCCGGCGAAGGTGATCCGCAAACCCCATAACGCGGGACGCCGACGCGCCGGTCCCGGGCCCCCGAGAGGCGTTATCGCGGAAAGAACAATGGCTGGATCAACCGTACTCATGAGGGATACGACTCGTCGCCGACGCGAACCGCCCGGTTACTCGGGGACGGTCACTTGTCGCAGTATATCCGTGATGATCCGTTCGGCCCCGATCGGATGCCCTTCATGCAAGAAACTCTTGCAGACCACGCGATGGGCGCAAACCGGAACAACCAGGCTCTTGATGTCGTCGGGAATCACATAATCCCGACCCGTCAACATGGCCTGGGCCTGGGCGGCCCGAATCAGAGCAATCGTGCCCCGCGGGGAAACGCCCACCTCGAAATATTCATGGCTACGGGTCAACTCAACCAGATCCAATGCGTAGCCCACCAGCGCGTCATCGATGCGAACCTGCATGACCCGATCCTGTATGGCGATTAATTCCGCCTTGCGCATCACCGGCTGGAGGGCCTCCAATGCCACGGTGGCGGGCTGCTCGTGCAGAATGCGCGTTTCCACCTCGCGTGACGGATACCCGATCCGAATGCGCATGGCAAACCGATCCAACTGGTTCTCCGGCAGGAAATAGGTGCCCTCGAACTCGAACGGGTTCTGGGTCGCCATGACCAGGAACGGTTGATCCAGCTTCAGGGTACGTCCATCCACGCTGACCTGAGCTTCGTTCATCGCCTCGAGCAGAGCCGATTGCGTTCGCGGCGTGGTCCGATTGATTTCATCGGCCAGCACGATATTGGCGAAGATCGGTCCCTTCTTGAATTCAAAGGTGCCGGCGGCGGTGTCATAGATGCTCACCCCGATGATATCCGACGGCAACATGTCCGGCGTCAATTGAATCCGAGAAAAACTCAAATCCAGGCTGCGGGCCAGGGTTCGGGCCAGAACCGTTTTGCCCACCCCCGGAACGTCCTCGATCAGCAAATGCCCGCGGCTCATCAGACCCACCAGAATCTGATTGACCACGGCCGGCTTACCCAGAAACACGCGATGAATATTTTCCCGTAAGGCCGCCAGATGCCCCAGCAAGGGATCTTTGGCCAGATCGAGTTCCATGGACATGATCGCCACCCTCTTAAATGCCCCCTTAAATATAACACCTGATGATTATACCGCATTGTTGGACCATGATTCAATTTGTTTAGCTCCCTCGCTGAAGCCCCGCATTTGGAGCCGGCTTTCCCATTCTCCTCATTCGTTGTAGGATACCGCCGATTTCATACGTTTTCGATTGGGTGAGTGTATCAACAGGGAGTTCAACGATGATTCGGGCAGGTATTGTCGGGGCGGGGTTCATGGGGCGGATGCACTTTGACGCCTACCAGAAGCTCGCCGCTCGCGTCCAGGTCACGGCCCTTTGCGACAAGGAGGCCGGCCGACGCATCGGCGATTGGAAAGACGCGATCGGCAACCTGGGTGACCCCGGGGCCGTCCAACGCGATTTCAGCGCGGTCAAACCCTGTTCCGATTATCATGAACTGTTGGCCGATCCCGCGATCGATCTTATTGACATTTGTGCTCCGACCTATCTGCATCGCGAGATCGCCGTCGCGGCCTTGGCCGCCGGCAAACATGTGCTCTGCGAGAAGCCGATGGCCCGGACCCCGGCCGACTGCGACGCCATGATCGCCGCCGCTGAAAAAACCGACCGGAAATTCATGGTTGCCCAGTGTACCCGTTTCTGGCCGGAGTATGTTTATCTCAAACAACTGGTGGATACAAAAAAGTACGGGCGGCTCAAGGCCTTGCATCTACGGCGCCAGGCCGCCCGTCCGGGCTACACCCTGAACAACTGGATCGCCAACCCGGAATTATCCGGCGGGATGGTTCTCGATCTGCACATTCACGACGTGGACTACGCCCTTTTCCTGCTCGGCCGGCCACGAGCCATTGACGTTCAGGGAACCTACCATCCCCAATTCGGGCCCGACCGGGTTTATGCGTTCTGGCACTACGAGGAGAACGTGCCCGTCATTATCGAGGGTTTTTGGGACATGCCACCGGACTTCCCCTTCAACGCCGGTATCAGCGCGTTGTTTGAACAGGCGGGCGTGACGTGGGATATGTCGACACAAAAACCATTGACCTTGTTCCATGCCAACGGTGGGTCGGAGACACCAGCGTTACCCGCCACCGACGGCTACGTCGCGGAAATCGGTTATTTCCTTGATTGTATCGAGCAACGGAAAGACCCGGAGATTTCCACCCCCCGCCAAAGCCGCGAGGCGGTGGCCCTCGCCCTGGCCGAGGGTGAAAGTCTGCGGACCGGCGGACCGGTGAAGATGACATGAGCGGTCAGGATATCCAGGGGTCGCCATAGCGCAAGGAGTATGCACATGATTCGCGTAGGTATCATCGGAGTCGGCTTCGTCGGACGAATTCACTTTAACAGTTGGCTGAAACTGACCGAGAGAGCTCGGTTGTCGGCTTTATGCGACAAAGAACATGATCGCCGAACGGGTCATATCGATAACGTGGTCGGCAACCTCGAAATCAAGGAAACCCAACGACAGGCCGGGCAGACCTTCAAGCCCTACGCCGACTACCGGGAGCTGCTGGACGATCCGGAGATCGACCTGGTGGATATCTGCCTGCCCACTTACCTGCACGCGGAAGTCGCCATAGCCGCCCTGCAAGCGGGTAAACACGTGCTTTGCGAAAAACCGATGGCCCGAACCGTCGAGGAATGCGATCGGATGCTCGAGGCGGCCGCAAAGGCCAAGGGGCAGTTCATGATCGCCCAGTGCGTGCGTTTCTGGCCGGAGTACCGATATCTCAAACAGATTTACGACGAACAGCGTTTTGGTCCGCTCAAGTCGCTCCACCTTCGTCGCCAGTCATTCTTCCCCCTCTACGCCATGGATAACTGGCTGATGGACGAAACGAACGCCGGCGGCATGGTCCTGGACCTGCATGTACACGATACCGATTACGCCGAGTATCTGCTGGGCAAACCCCGGGCGGTACAGGCCATCGGGATCGACTCTCCCGGGCGCGGCGTCGATCGCATCTATTCGTTCTGGCACTATTCCTCGAACATCTCCGTGCTGGTTGAAGGCTATTGGGACATGCCTCCGGGACACGGTTTTAACATGGGTTTCTCCGCCTTATTCGAGCAAGCCGGAGTGGCCTGGGACTGCGCTTCGGGTAAACCACTGACGGTCTATCCGCTCAACGGAGGCACGGAGACGCCGGACATGCTTCCCGACGATGGTTATTTTAACGAGATTTCGTATTTTCTGGACTGCGTCGAGAGGAACCGAAGGCCGCAAGTGTCCACGCCGCAACAGAGTCGTGAGGCGGTGGCCATCGCCCTGGCCGAGGCCGAGAGTGTCCGCTCCGGAAAACCGGTGGTACTCGCCGGGCGAGTGCTCGCTTAAAATCGAAGCGGCGGGGTATCGCCCGGGCAAGCCGAATATGAAAAGCCGATCCCGCGTACGTCTTGGCCCCAAAGGAGTTTATTCGACATGAATTCGCGTGAACGTATTCTGGCCGCCTTGAATCATCGCGAACCCGATCGGGTGCCGGTCGATTTGTCCGGACATCGCTCCTCGGGAATCAGCGCCATCGCCTACGCGAAGTTGCGCGATTACCTTGGTTTGGAAAAGAAACCCATCCGCGTTTACGACCCCGTGCAGCAATTGGCCATCGTGGATGACGATATTCTTAAGCGTTTTGGCATAGACACCATTGAATTGGGACGGGGGTTCGCCCTCGATGAAGACTGCTGGACAGGCTGGACATTACCCGATGGAACGCCCTGCCTGATGCCTTCCTGGTGTCGGCCTCAACGCGGTGACGGTCAATGGCTGATGCAGGCGAACGATGGCACGGTCGTCGCGCGCATGCCCGACGGAGGGCTTTATTTCGAGCAGGTCTATTACCCCTTCGCCGAAAGCGCCGATCTGGACAGGATGGCCGACGTACTGGGCGACTGCATGTGGGTCGGTTGCGCCGCCCCACCCGGACCTTTGGTCGGCGGAGCGGACGGCGCGGATAAATTCCGTCACGGCGCCGAACGGCTGCGTAGACAAACGGATAAAGCGGTTCTCGGTTTGTTCGGCGGCAATCTGCTCGAACTCGGCCAGTTCCTGTGGCGTAATGACAACTTTCTGTTCCTGCTCGCCGCCGATCCGAAAACCGCGCACGATTTCCTCGATCGGGCCACCGACATGCATTTGCGTAACCTGGACAACTTCCTGAAAGCGGTCGGTCACGGCATCGATGTCATTGTGTTCGGCGACGATCTCGGGATGCAACGCGGTCCGCAAATCTCTCCGGGGATGTACCGGGAATTCTTCAAGCCTCGACACAAAACCCTCTGGAACAAGGCCAAGGAACTGGCCGACGTCAAGGTCCTGCTGCACTGTTGCGGCGGGATTCGGGAATTAATACCCGATCTCATCGACGCTGGACTGGACGCCATCAACCCCGTGCAGATTTCCTGTCGGGGTATGGACGCCGGTGAGTTGAAGAAAGAATTCGGTAAAGAGCTCGTCTTCTGGGGCGGCGGTTGTGACACGCAACGGATTCTGCCGCAAGCCACGCCCGCGGAAGTGGCCGCTCATGTCCGCCGACAGGTGGATATCCTGCGCCCCGGCGGCGGGTTCGTCTTTCAGCAGGTTCACAATATTCAGGCGAATGTGCCCCCCGCGAATATCGTGGCCATGTTTGACGCGATCAATGCGGCATAGAATCAATGGTTGGCGGATAACTCATTTTCGGCCAGCACAGGATTCACCGATTACCGCAGGCAAGGAAGAAGCGATCGTCAATAGTCGTAACGAAAGAAACCTTCGCGGTCCTCTCGTTCCCGTGGTCCCTGTCTTTTTCCTCACTCGCTCCCTTGCTCCGCGTCGGCGAGTTTCGGCTGTTCCTTGGCGGCGTCCTGCGTCTCGCTGACGAAGCCGGCTCGCAAGCGCAACGTCTCGATCTTGGCGCCGATCTCGCGGGCGATACGGCTGTTGGGGAATTCCTCGCGAATCTGCACGCCAACCTCCAGCGCATCCCGCCAGCGGGCTTCCTGGACAGCCAGCCCGAAACGTACCCCCATCTGCAGCAGACGAGCCTTGAATACATGTCGAGCGGATTCCTGAAGTTGGGCGGCTTCTTCCGAACTCAGATATTGATCCAGTTCGGTTAGAATCTCGATCCCTCTATCGACTTCCTCGCGTTGCACCACGATATTCCATTGGGTCAACAATTCCTGCTTACGGGCTTCCCGGCGGCGATTCAACTCAGCGGGCAAGGCATTAATCCGCTCATGCCGGGGAAACAGTTTTATCAATCGCTGGATTTCCTGTCCGGCCCGCGTCCAGCGAAACTCGTCCATTAATTTGGCGATATGGGCAACCGCCTCGTGAAGCTTCTCCTCGATGGTCATCTCCCGCGCGGTCGCCATCTCCTCGCGTAGTTTCTTCGATTCCTCCTTATAGCCGAACCGGTGCTCCATCTGCTCGATCAAGTAGTTCGCCGCCTCCCAGTCACCCTTGTACATTTCCTCCCGAATGGCCTGGCGTAAGGCGTCCAATTCCCGTTCGCGGTTGGACAAGGAACGGGCCGAGTCGGAAATCTGGCTGTTGTCGGCGATAATCTTAACCAACGGCTCCATCCGCTTCAGAATATCATGCTGATCGAGCGTTACCTGATGCAGGCGACCCAGGTTTGCCTCCGTCTTCAGGAGCATGGAGACCAACACCTGCAGTAACAGCACCACGGCTATCAGGATCACTCCACCGGCCAGCGTATACAACCCGCTGGAACCGCTGCGGATAAGCATTACCAACCCGCAAACCATCATGATCAGCCCCACAATTATCGCCACCGCGGTGGCCATGGCGGCTACTTGTCGCAACGATTTGTTTCGAAAAGAATCATCAGGCACGATGGGTCGCTCCCGAAAGGGGCCGGTCAAGGTGGCAAACACCCGGTCCGGCGAGGTGTAAGGTCGGTCCATTCAAACCCTTACAGATAATTTAGGATGCCACATGCGTTTCGTCAACGCGCGCAGACCGGAACGGTCCGCTTCAGCGGAGAACGGCCTTCGCCACTCAGCTCATGACATAGATCACGGATTGCCGCCCTGATTCGTCGTGACAGACGGGAATCCCCCTCTGCTCGAGCATTTCAGTCGCCCGCCGCTCCTATCCCTCATTCGTTGGCCGGCTTGCCAACCAGTACCTTGTCCCGCGAAGCGGCGGCCTGCTCGGCCTGTTGCTCGGCCTGTTTTTTCAATTCATTTATCTTGTCCTCAAGACGTTGCTTGAGGTATTTCTCCCGACGATGCTTTTCCTTGCCCACCAGCCGAAGGAATACACCCGTGCCCATCAGAATGGTCATCATGATCAACAGATTATGGGGATTGTCGATCGGCATGAGCATCAAGCCA
>CAZXSA010000041.1:0-25191 GCA_964642815.1 uncultured Planctomycetales bacterium
AGGCGTTTCCTTCATGGAAGGCAATCACGAATGGCACGGCAAGCCGCTCAACGACGCCGATTACGCCCGGGCGCTGGCCGATCTGGAAGGGAGTGCATAAACGTGGACGTGGTATCCGTCAGAGAAGCATACGGCCAAGCCCTTGTCGAGTTGGGCAAGCATGATCCGAACGTGGTGGTGCTCGATGCCGATACCTCCAACTCGACGCGCACGGTCCTGTTCGGTAAGGCGTTTCCTGACCGCTTTTTCAACTTTGGCATCGCCGAGGCGAACATGATGGCCGCCGCCGCCGGGTTCGCCACCTGCGGGAAAATCCCGTTCGTCAACACGTTCAGCTTTCTGGCCGCCCTGCGAGCCGGCGACCAACTGCGCAGCCTCGTCGCCTACAACCGACTGAACGTCAAGATCGGGGGAGCCTATTCCGGCCTGTCGGATTCCAAGGACGGGGCGAGTCACCAGTCCGTCTGCGATCTGGCGGTCATGCGCGGCCTGCCCAACATGACCGTCGTGGTCGTGGCCGACGCCGTCGAGACCCGGATCGCCGTACAAAAGGTCAGCGCATACGACGGGCCGGTTTTTTTGCGTCTGAGTCGAGCGGAACTACCGGTGATCTTCGATCAAAATCATCCCTTCGAGATTGGTAAGGGTAATCTACTACGCGAAGGCAAGGATGTGACCTTAATCGCTACCGGCTACATGGTGCATAAATCCCTTGAAGCGGCCGACCGCCTCAAGCAAGAAGGGATTTCCGCCGAGGTGCTGGAGATTCACACGCTCAAGCCGATCGACGGCGATTTGATTTGTAAATCAGCGGCGAAAACCGGCGCGGTTGTCACCGCCGAGGAACACAGCGTCATTGGCGGGTTGGGTTCGGCCGTCGCGGAGGTGCTGGGCGAAACGTGCCCGACTCCGATGCAGCGCGTCGGCCTCAAGGACACCTTCGCCGAATCCGGCGATTACGAGGAGTTGTTGAGCAAATTCGGCATGGGTGCATCGGATATCGTCGCGGCCGCCAAACGCGCTACCAGCCTGAAGCGCTAGCGAGGGTCCACCAGCCGGCAGCGCAAGCAAGGGTTTCGCCCCGAAGGGGCGACGGAACGCCGGGCGAAAAGGATGGGGGGAGGGAGAGACAGGGAGATGGGGGAGGAAGGATGATACGCAAATATCATTCCCTTGCTCGCGCTGCGGGCTGGTGGACCCTTGCTGGCGCTACGGGCTGACATTCCCTTGCTGGCGCTTCGGGCTGGTAAACGGATATTGGAGGATAACACACATGAGCCAGGTTGGTTTGCTGATCTTTTCGGAGAGTCGGGCGCGCGAGGACGTTTACCAACAGCGCAAGCCGCTGCAAGAGCGGGAAGTCAAGCGCTTCGTCGACGCCCTGCAGCCGGACGTACAGTTCTTCATCCCCGCCTGCGGCGAGATTCGCAGCAAAAAAGACGTGCGTAGCGCGGTGGTGGAAATTGAGCGGGCCGGCGTCGACGCGGTAATTCTCTACATTCCGATATTCATCCCTCCGGTTCTGGTAGCGCATGCGGGGCGACTGCTGAGCAAACCGACCATCCTGATGGGTAATCGCTGCAAGGACACACTGAGCAGCCTCGGGCAACTGGCCGCCGGCGGAGCGATCGACCAGATCGGCCTGCCCTGCCGGCGCATGCCCGGCGACATCGCCGACGAGCAGGTCAAACGCGACCTACTGCGCTATCTCAACGTTTTACGGACGGCTAACCAGTTGAAAGGCAGTACATTCGGCTGCCTGGGCGGCCGCAGCCTCGGTATCAGCACCGGCACCGCCGACGGGGCTACGTGGGAGCGACTCTTCGGCGTGGATATCGAGCACGTCGATCAATATCAGATCGTCTTTCGCGCCGAACAGACCCCGCCGGACAAGGTGGCCCTCTACAAAAAATGGATTACCGGCAATTACGGAGCGATCAACTACCAGGAGGGACGCTTCGGCGAAGCCCATCTGGAACGGGCCATTCGCGGCTATCTGGCGGTCAAGTCGATCATCAACGACTATGAGCTGGATTTCCTCGGCATCAAATGCCAGCCGGAAATGAGCAACCATTTCGTGCTGCAGTGCCTGGCGATCCAGATGCTCAACGATCCTTACGACGCCGAGGGCCCCAAGGAACCCATCGCCTGCTCCTGCGAGGCCGACGCCGACGGGGCCTTAACCATGCAGATCATGAAGCTGCTCTCCGGCGGGCGGGTGACCGCCCTACAGGACATCGCTTACATCGGCGATCGCGAGATGGTTCTGGCCAACTGCGGCTCGATGGCCTCCTATTTCGCCGGCCTGTCGGCGAACCCGAAGGATAATCTCAAGGAGGTGCATCTCCAGCCGCACGGCTTCGGCCAGGCCGGCGGGTGTTCCACCCAGTTCGTCGCCGCCGCCGACACGCTCACCTACGCCCGTCTGTTCCGCAAGGAAGGGCAGTACCACATGGCCGTCCTCAAGGGCCGCACGGTCAAAAAGCCGCGCGAGACCTTGAAGGAGTATTCCTGGTATCGGCCGACCTCGTTCGTCGAAATCGATATCGACAGCAACCGCTTCATGAGCGAGTACGGCTCGAACCACATGCATTGCGTGCAGGGTGATTATCTGGACGATCTGGTGGAATTCTGCGAATATCAGGGCATCTGCTGCCACGTGTATGGATGACTGTCATAAGCTGACGATTGGAAGAGAGTAATCCAATGAACGATCTGGCAAAAAAAGCGAAAGAACTGCTGATCCGATTCAAGCAGGATCGTTACGCCTTCGGACTGAACGTGCTGGAACAGGTCGGCCCGATGGCCGCCTCGTGCGGCCGCAAGGCTCTGCTGGCCGGCCCGATCCGCGAGCCGTGGTTCGAGCCGATCGCCCAGCGGATCGCCGCTAACCTGAAAAAAGCGGGTGTGGAGGTAGTCAGGACCGTTGCCGGGGCCAAGCCCAATACCCCGCGGGAGGATGTGTATCGCCTGCAGGGCCATATTCTTCACGCCAAACCCGAGGTCATCGTCAGCGTGGATTCCGGTTCGGGCATCGACGCCTGCAAGGGTGCGGCCGTGCTGGCCACCTTCGGCGATATCGAGGCCGAACTCGATCCCTACTTCGGCGTCGGCCAGGTGAGCAAACTGTGTCAACAGACCGGCCGCAAGGTGCTTCCGGTGGTGGCGGTGCAGACGGCCGCCAGCTCCGCCGCCCACCTGACCAAGTACGCCAACATTACCGACCCGGTCTCGGGGCAAAAAAAATTGATTGTTGACGAGGCGGTCATCCCGCCCCGGGCGGTATTCGACTACGCCCTCACCCTGAGCCAGCCGATGTCCCTGACCCTTGATGGCGGTTTGGACGGGTTGAGCCATTGCCTCGAAGTCTATCTGGGGGCCAAGGGTGACAGCCTCGCGGCCGCCGAAGAGGTGTCGCTGTGCGGGATCGAGCTGATCGTCGCCGGTCTGCAGAAACTCGTGGATAAACCGGCGGACACCGCCTTGCGCGAAATGGTCGCTTTGGGCACGGACCTCGGCGGGTATGCGATCATGATCGGCGGAACCAACGGCCCGCACCTCAACAGTTTCTCGCTGGTCAAATATCTGAGTCACGGCCGGGCCTGTGCCTTGATGAATCCTTATTACACCGTGTTTTTCTCCCCCGCAGTCGAAGACCGCGTGCGTAAGGTGGGCGCGATCTACAAGAAGCACGGCCACCTGGCCGCCGATTTGGACAAGCTGAAAGGACGTGACCTCGGGCTGGCGGTCGCCGAGGGTATGATCGCCTTTAATCGCCGGATCGGGTTCCCCACCCGGCTGAGCGAAGTAGAGGGTGTTGATCGAGCCGTCCTGGACAAGGCCCTGAAGGCCGCCAAGGATCCGCAGTTGGAAAGCAAGCTGCAGAATATGCCCGTACCGCTCAGCGCGGACCTGATAGATAAGTATATGGGTCCGATCCTGGAGGCCGCCTGGCAGGGCGACCTCGGCAAAATTGTCACCCGTTGACCTCGCTGGTTCGTTGGCCCTATGTCCGACACGAATGCCATCAAATGGTTGCGGACTCAGTCCGTGGAATTCCGCGTCCTGGAATACACCTTCACCGAAATCGGCGCCGATCGCGCGGCCGAGGCGGTGGGCCGGCCGCTGGAAGCCGTCTGCAAAACCCTCATCGTTAAAACCGCCGGACCGTCCTTTCACGTCGCTATCGTGCCGGGCGACCAGCGTTTCGACACCCGCAAGATGGCCGCCGCCGTCGGCGAAAAAACCGCGGACCTCGCCGAACGGGAGGAGGCCGAAAAAATCACCGGCTACCAGGTCGGCGGCATTTCCCCGTTCGCCATGCGCCGTTCCCTGCCCGTGATTATCGAAGAATCCTTATTGGCTCTGGATACGATCATCGTCAACGGCGGCCGGCGCGGCGTGTTGATCGAACTGACCGTCGGTGATCTTACTCGCCTGCTGAACGCGCAAGCGGCGGACATCTGTAACTGAACAAATAAGAGATGCACGTAGCCGGTTGCCTCAATGAAAGCCAGATACTGGACGGAAATGGGCACCCTACCATTTCACTCTTTGCCTCTGGTGCTGGGCCGCACACCGATGATGAGGGGGGCAACCGTAACCTCATGGAGCAGTGGCCATTTATCGCCTCGTTGCTGCATGCGAGGAATCCTGATCTATTCCCTGGAGCCGTTCCCGTAATCGCGTGCCGGCCGGGAACGCAGTCCATTCGCCTCGTCATCGCCCACGAACGCTGCCTTCGCCGGATCAAGCGTCAACTTTCGTTTGAGAAGCCAGGCCAACGCGGCGGCATGGCAGGCGATGTGCGAACGACGCATCACTTGCGCATTAGCCGCCGTCTCGCCGCGCGATTTGATGCAATCGAAGAAGTCGCGGGCATGGGCCGAAACATCCAACCCCGGCGTCCTCGCGGCGGCTTCCTTCAGCTCACTCCTGAGCGACGCGGGATGCACTTCGGTCTCCCCGGTGTCACCGGTTTCCACCCATCCTTCGTCACCCACGAACCGCACGGGGCAGGTGCCCAGTCGGGTAACCCACCCTGTCCGCTCGCCAAACGGTGTTTTTAGGAAATCCAGCACCAGCTTCACGCCGTTAGCATAGCGGCAGGTGATATTGGTGCTCGTGGGCTCATACTCGAGAGGCATCGTATCGTCGGCGTCATTGGCCCACTGACAGAGATCAACGGTATGCGCTCCCCAATCCAGCAAACGCGCACCGGAGTCGAAGTCGTAGTGACCGCGCCAGCCGCCGGCCACGTATTTGCTGTTGTAAGGTCGCCAGGGCGCCGGCCCAAGCCAGAGGTTCCAGTCGCAAACTTCCCGCGGCGGGGTCGGTTCGCCGGGTAGCCATGCGGTCTCAAGCTGAGGAGCGTAGACCGAGGCAAACACCGTGTGGATCTTGCCGAGCTTGCCGCCGCGGGCCAGTTGCACGGCCTGCTGGAAGTTGGGTACGCTGCGACGTTGCGTGCCGGCCTGGAACACGCGCTGGGTAGCCTTCATCGTGTCGGCCAATTCCTGGCAGTTGGCGATGGTCAGCCCGCAAGGCTTTTCGCTGTACACGTCCTTGCCCGCCTTGGCCGCCAGAATCGACGCGGGCGCGTGCCAGCGGTCTCCGGTCGCGATCAGCACGGCGTCGATATCCTTGCGGGCAAGTAATTCGCGGAAGTCGCGGTACACCACGCAATCCTTGTTGCCGTAGTGAGTGTCGATCATGGCCTTGCCCGCCTCCCGCCGATCGGCCTGCACGTCGGCCAGAGCCACGCATTGTATGTCGGGCATGGTCAACATGGCCGTAAGATCATACTTGCACCGTGGGCCGAAGCCGATCACCCCCAGCGTCAGCCGCGCACCGGCCGCCGTCGCGCCCTCGCGACCCAATGCATGAGCGGAGACGATCCAAGGCAGCGAAGCCGCCGCGCCGCCGGCCAAGGAAGCCTTGAGAAAACCGCGCCGGGTTGAAGCGATACCCTTGATCCTGCTGTCCATGATGGTTCTCCTTTATCCGCAAGGTAAATGAATCTCTCTCAATCATGCTCTCGCGGCAATGTCGCCGGACTTGTCGCCTGGCGGAATTATACCATCCTCCAACGCCTTCTTCCTGTTTGCTCCTGCGCACTGAAATGGGCAAGGAACGCACTTTGACCAATCGCCGTAACGCCCCTAAACTCAGCGGCAAACAGGTACGGGATCACGTAGCCGCGTTGGTTGATTACCCGTACTATGACAATAATACGGCCACCCCGGACCGACATGGAAAACATCATGAACAGCAAAGACATTTACGAAAACCCGTTGGTCACGCGTAACGCCTCGCCTGAAATGTGCGCTCTGTTCAGCCCCCGCCGGCGGATCTTGACCTGGCGGCGAATCTGGCTGGCCTTGGCCGAGGCGGAGGCCGAACTCGGCCTGCCGGTCAGCCAAAAGCAGTTGGCCGATCTCCGACGAACGATCGACAAGATCGACTGGACCGCCGCCGCCGAGCATGAGAGGAAACTCCGCCACGATGTCATGGCCCACCTTCACGCCTGGGGCGATGTCGCCCCGTCGGCGCGCGGCATCCTCCACCTAGGGGCCACCAGCATGGACATCGTGGACAACGCCGACCTGCTCATCATGCGCGACGCGCTGGTGCTGATCCGCGATTGGCTGGTCAACGCCATCGACGCCTTCGGCGACTTCGCCCGCAAATGGCGAAATCTACCCTGTCTTGGTTACACCCATTTCCAGCCGGCCCAGTTGACTACCGTCGGCCGTCGGGCCTGCCTGTGGGCGTACGATTTCGTTCGCGACCTGCGGGAAATCGAGGCCCGCCTGGCCGACCTGAAATTCCGGGGTATTCGGGGGGCGACCGGCACGCAGGCGAGCTTTCTGGCCTTGTTCGACGGCAACGCCCGCAAGGTGGAACGACTTGAGAAAATCGTGGCCGGCAAACTCGGTTTTACCGCCAGTGAACCGGTAGTTGGGCAAACCTATTCCCGTAAAATCGATGCCCAGGTCGCCGCCGCCCTGGCGGGCATTGCCGCCGCCGCCCACAAATTCGCTAACGATATCCGCATTCTCGCCGGCCTCAAGGAAATCGAGGAACCGTTCGAGAAGCATCAGGTCGGCTCCTCGGCGATGGCTTACAAGCGCAACCCGATGCGCTGCGAGCGCATGACCGGCCTAGCCCGCTACGTGCTCAGCCTCGCCTCGTCGCCATTCCAGACCGCCGCCGAGCAGTGGTTCGAGCGCACCCTCGACGATTCCTCCAACAAGCGGCTGAGCATCCCGGAAAGTTTCCTGGCCACCGACGGCATCCTGCGCCTCGTGGTGGACGTGGCCCGCGGGCTGGTCGTGTACCCGGAGGTCATCCGGGCCCGCATCGATGCCGAGTTGCCTTTCATGGCTACCGAGGACATCTTGATGGCCGCCACCGCCGGTAAAAGTAAAAGCGGCAAGAAACAGGCTGGCGATCGCCAAGCCCTGCACGAGCGAATCCGTCAGCATTCCCAGGCGGCCGCCCGCGAGGTCAAAATGTACGGCCGCAAGAACGATCTGATCCAGCGTCTGGCCACCGACCCCGCTTTCGCCGGCGTGAATCTGAAACAGACCCTTAAACCCGAGCGGTTCATCGGGCTGGCCCCCTGGCAGGTCGATCGATTCCTCGCCGACGTGGTACGGCCGATCCGAAGCCGCTACCGCCGGGTACGTCAAAAAACGGTCGAACTCCACGTATAAACGCAGGTTGATATGTCCACGGAACACGCAGAGCAGCAATACCCCCGCGCATGGGAAAGCCGCATCGACGAGCTCGCCGGGGTTTTTGATCTTGACATCGCCGGCTTGCGCAACCGCGTCAATGTCACGCCCGCGCAACTTCGGAAGGTGTACCTGCCGTTGCTGGCCTGGCTTGAGGAGATGAGCCGGGCCAACGATCAACGCCTGCTGGTCGGTCTGGCGGGCATCCCTGGAAGTGGGAAATCCACCTTCGCGGCGGCCGTCGGTCTGCTCGCGGATCGGCTGCTGGGTGCCGGCGTATTCGTGTGCGTCGGCATGGACGGCTGGCATTGGCCTAACCATATCCTCCAGGAACGCACCACATGCAATCCCGATGGTCAGATCGTACCTTTAAGCAAACGTAAAGGCGGACCGGACTCGTTTGACGTGCCCGCCCTGGCCGCCGCTCTAGGCGAATTAAAAAATGCTCGCGCCGCCGTCCATCTTCCGATCTATGATCGCCGCCTCCATGAACCGGTACCCGACGGTCTGACCGTGCCGCCCGAGACGCGCCTCATTCTGTTGGAAGGCAATTACGTGCTTTGCCCGACGCCGCCCTGGGATCAGGTATTCGAGCAGTTGCACCCCCGACTGATGCTGGTGGCCGACCCGGCCATCGCCCGCCAGCGAGTCATCGCCCGCCACATCCGCGGTGGCATGAGCCCCGCCCAAGCCGAGGAAAAATTCGCGTGCAACGACCGATTTAATACGGATGTAGTCCAAAGCACCGCCGTCCACGCGGATCGGCTGATTGACCTGGGACCATAACGGCACCACGATCACCTTTTATATGCCCGCACAAAGACCTAACAAACAGTGCTTGTCTTTTGGGGCCGAGGCGGTAGGGTAATGGGTGATGCCGGAGAACAGCCGCCATATTGGTCACGACCTGGACGTGCTCATTGACGTGGCTCAGCAGATGAGCCGCAGTTTCGAGCTGGGGCCGCTGCTGCAAACCATCGAAAAGGCCGGCCGCGCCGCCCTACGGTGCGAGCGGGCCAGTATTTTCCTCTACGACCGCGAAAAAGAGGAATTGTACAGCACCGTCGCCACCGGGACGGGAGAAATCCGCTTCTCCGCCCGGCGCGGCATTGCCGGCGAATCCGCCCATCGCCGCACCGTCATCGTTGTGCCCGACGCCTACGCCGACCCGCGCTTTAACCCCGAAATCGACCGGCAGACCGGATACCGCACGCGCAACATTTTATCCATCCCGCTGCTGGTCCCCGATGGCGAAGTCCTCGGCGTCCTGCAACTACTCAATAAGAGGGAAGGTGCTTTTACCGCCGCGGATGAAAACCTGGCCGCCGCTCTCGGAGCTCTGACTGGCATCGCCATCAAGCGACAAATGCTCCTCGACGAGGCCGCCGAAAAACAACGCCTCGAACGGGAGCTGGACATCGCCCGGGACATCCAGCTCGGCCTCCTGCCCAGCGAAAATCCACGATTAGAGGGTTTCGATGTGGCCGGCTGGAACCGCTCCGCCAGCCGCACCGGCGGAGACTGTTACGATTTCTTTCCGCTCGGCGAGGGGCAGCTGGCCATTGCCGTCGCCGACGCCACCGGCCACGGCATCGGACCGGCGTTGATCGTCGCCCAATGTCGGGCCCTCCTCCGAGCAATCACCAACGAGGACGCCGACTTGGCGGCCGTCGCCGGCAAGGTCAACAATCTGCTCTGCCAGGATCTTTCCAGCGGCCGTTTCGTCACCACCTGCTTCGGTATCCTCGATATCCCCGCAAGTCGCTTTCGCTACGTCAGCGCCGGTCACGGACCTCTGCTGCTCTACCGCCAACAGACCGGCCAAGTGGAAACTTTTGCCGCTACCGGCCTGCCGATGGGCATCATCCCCGAGAGCCCCATCGACCTGGCCGACCCGATCGAGTTCCGTAGCGGCGATTTATTCGTGCTCCTCACCGATGGTTTCGTCGAATGGGCCCGGCCGGACGGCGAACTCTACGGCGAAGCACGACTGATCGAGATTCTGCGCCGCCACGCCCGACAGAATTGTGCCGAACTGATTCAAACCATCTACCAGGACGTGCGGTGTTTCGCCGAGGGCGCGCCGCAAACCGACGACCTCACCGCCGTCCTGATTAAACGCACCTGATATCAGGAAGACGGTCATCAAGCTCGCCAAGAAGGACAACGAACAAGTCGGTCGGGGTTTCATCCAGACCAATGGGAGATAATGGCCGTTGAGCCCGAATTATTCATTGGTTTACCACGGAGTCCACGGCCCTCATAGCCATGAGTCCAAGTCGAAGGCCTCTGGGTCGAAAGACGGCTCAGACCGAATGTAGATCACTGAAAATAAAGGAGTTACCAAAAAAGAAGGCGAGCGGATGTTCCGACTTGGCGCAGTCATCCGGACCAAGACCTACCTCGCTTTCGCCCCTGTTCCATCTTTCTTCGTGATCAGTGACCTTCGTGGTGAATAATCCGGGCCGTGCGGCCGGTTTGACTATGAAAATCGGTACGATATTACCATAAATACAATTTAGACGCATTCAATTTACACCCCAGAACCATAAGGCTTCTGGATAGGAAACCCATCTAAATGTTATTAACAGTTTCCATTGACAAAATATGTAAAAGTGTTAATATGGTTTTTGTCGGATGTGAGGATGTGGAAGGAAGCGCCATTTCCTCAAATCCCTTTTCCAGTTCGGTTTGCACGACGATGAGCAAGAGAGGCAACGCCATCGTTGCCGCGAAATCGAAGCGGGGTACGCTTCATCGAAAGGCAAGGCAATGAAAAGGATAACCCTTCTAGGTGCGATGTTACTGTTGGTTCTGCCGGCGACGGCGTGGGGAGTTATTCTTGAAGCGGACCTCGTTGACGCGGATACCGGGCTCAACACCGCTTCTTACAATCCGAACACCGGCCTGTTTGGCACGGGGTTGCCTTACGTGAATATCAAGGTGCTCCTAACTCACGATTTCGATCCGGGGCTGGACGCCCTCCAGCTCCAGCTTGACGTGGACAACGCCACATCCGATACCAAATGGGGGATGAACGCCTCACCCGCCACGAATGGCACGGTGTTTACAGCCGGTCAGTATTACTATCGACTCTACAACAACCAGGCGCCGGGGAGTCTGGCGACCATGAATACCCAAGCCGCGGAAGTATTCTTCATTCAGGATTACCAAACTTATCTTGCTCCATTGACGGATGGATGGCTCGTCACCTATCAGGTTGTCCCGATGGGTGTTTTCTCGCTCGGTGAAACGTACGAATTTTCGGCCATTCACTCCAACTACTGGTCAAACGGCGGTTTCTTCGGAATCGAAACCATCCCCTTCTCCGGAGGAGCGAGCCTGAGTATCACCATTATTCCCGAGCCCTCGACGGTTTTCCTGCTGGCCATCGCGTTGTCTGTATTAGGTCGACGCTTTGGGGGTCGCAAGAACGCGCCAGGCCTCGCGTAATATGAAAATCGCTGGCAAGACAACCTTCCAAATTCCCTAACGAACCAAAGATAAAACCGCGGTCGCGGTTCGCAATCTCCTCGCCTCAAGGTGCATCCGAATTTGAAGTGACAGGGCTGCATAGCCGGCCCTTTTTACACTGCAGGGTGGCATGGGCAGGCCCTTGTCACGCTACAGCGGAACAAGGGTTTGCCCGTGATTTTACGGCCGCGGAGCAGAATACGCATCTTCCCAAGTAAGCCCAATATCCTGTGCCATCTTTCTTCGAGCGCACTCTCGCCTCATCCTCTCCGCAAACGATCCTTTGCCGTTCTGTCCAGACAAGGCTATACTGTGACCCAAGAGTCCGGTCCTGAATAAACGGCCAATCATCCTTTTCGCGAAAAGAAAATAGCATGCTCAAGAAAAATAGGCTTTTACAGGGCACGACTCATCAAGCCACACGGATGAGCACCTGGATGCTTGTAGCGGCGATAGCCACTGGACAGACGGCCTGTTCGTCGCCGCGAACATCAATCTCGCGAAATGCCCCACCCACTCGAAAGACTAACGTCGTGATCATTCTCACTGACGACCAGGGCTACAACAGCCTGAGTTGCGCGGGCGCAAAAGATTTCAAGACCCCCCATCTGGATCGTCTGGCGGCCGAGGGTGTGCGTCTCACCCAGGCGTATTCGTCCAGTCCGGTCTGCAGTCCGACGCGGGCATCCTTGATGACCGGCAACTACCCACAGCACAGCGGCCGTCTGTTCGATTGGGTGCTCGGTCCGCTGGGTGCGGACCACGGCCTGCCAACCGACGGGCCTTCGCTGCCACGAATGCTCAAGACCGGCGGATATGCCACGGGGGTCATGGGTAAATGGCATCTGGGTGGAATCAAGCAATATTGGCCCATGATCCATGGATTCGATGAATGGAAAGGCTTTTGCGGAGGCAATCTGGACTATTGGCGGCACGACGATCACCCACACCAGCCGGATCTGTGGAACGGCGAACAACCCTTGAAGGCCGAAGGCTATCTGACTGACCTCATTACCGATTGGTCAATCGATTTCATTGACCGGCATCAAGAACGCCCCTTCTTCCTCTATGTGGCTTATAACGCACCACACTGGCCTTACCAGGGTTACGAACCCGACCTTCGGAATATCGACCGCCAAAGAAAGGAAGATCCCGTATCCTGGCAACTCGGCGGGGGAACGCCGGAGATTTACCGCTCCATGATGGAACGAATGGACCACGGAATCGGGCGGATTCTGGACGCGCTGGCCGCTCATGGCTTGGAAAAGGACACCCTGGTGATCTTTACCAGCGATAACGGCGGCGATCCGCCCTTTGCCAACAACGAGCCGCTCCGCGGGCACAAGACGCAACTTTTCGAGGGAGGTATAAGGGTTCCGTGCATTTTTCGTTGGCCCGGACGCTTACCGGCCGGCGCGGTTTGCGATCAACCGATTATCACCATGGACCTGACGGCCAGCACCCTGGCGACGGCCGGCGTCCCCCGCGACCCGACGGTACGACCGGCGGACGGGATCAATGTCCTGCCCATCCTCGCCGGCCAGGCGCCGCCTCAACCACGTCGATTCTTCTGGTTCGCCAAGGACCGCCCCCCGGTGCAACCTTTTCTGCGGGCGATTCGCGACGGAGATTGGAAACTGCTCCAGACCAACCAGGAGCAACACCTGTTCAACCTGAAGGACGACCCGTCCGAGCAAAATGATTTGGCCGCCGTGCAAACGGCGAAAGTCGTTGAGCTGGCCCGCATCTACGCGGAATGGGAGGCCACGCTTCCCGCCCAGGTCGCAGGGAGTAGAATAAGAGTGCATCCTGAAACCGGTGTGGCACCCCGCCACGGCCCGCCCAGCCCAGGCTTTGCTGGGCTCCGCCCTGGCGAGTGAGGCTCCGCTGAAGCGAGCAGGTAAACTCCATCTGACCGGTGCTCGTCTGCCCGGCGTGGCCGACGCTATAAGGTTTCCTGATGCACTCTAAATTTGTCACGCGCCTTTCTTTTCCGGCAAACAAATCGTATATAACCTCGGGCAACCATGCTCTGGTAGGAATAAACCGGGGTTATCGGGCTTAAGTGGGAATGCCCTGCTGGTTGAAAAGAGTCGCGCACGTAACCTGACACCACCCCTTGCGATCGACGTGTCGGCCAAGGGGTCGACTCGCCTCCCGATCAGGCAAGACAAAGAGGGCCCAAGCATGGACAGCAGGATTCTACTCAGCAAACGCGCCAGTCGAATCGTGGAGCTGGCCAAGGACGCCAGCCGGGAATATGGACAGGGATATGTCGGAACCGAGCACCTGCTGCTGGGCATTGTTCGCGAAGGCACGAGCATGGCGGCCAAGGTACTGGCCGACCATGGCGCGACGGAACAAAAGGTCCAGGAAGTTGTTGACGAGCTGGTAAAGCAACGTCTCCAGGAGACCTGGGTTATGGGACGCCTGCCGGGCACGCCGCATTTCAAGGACGTGCTGGCCAAGGCTGCGGCAAAATCACGTGGCTCCGGCAACTGGCAGGTCCGTTCGGTACACCTGTTGGATGCGCTGCTGCGTGAAAGCAATTCGACCGGCCAGCGAGCTCTGGCAAAACTCGGGATATCGGCCGATTCGGTTCGGGGCGGGGGTATCCAACGCACCACGGCAGTGTGAGGGGGCTGCCGTGCGCTGTCAACCGAACGGTTGTACGCCTCGGAGACCGTTACGCGGAGCCCATTCCCTCTGACCCTCGCCGCACGGCGACGGGCAGGACGATGAGTGCGTCACACCTTCAAAGCAGGCATCCCTCCCTGCACAAATATCTTGAATAAATTCCTGCAATCCAAGGGAAAGCGGCGTCAGCGCCGCCGTATTCCACAAGCCGATATCCTGTAAAACCTGCCTCGTGGAAATTGTTACGGATCGCAGGGTGGCCTTGATATGCGTGTAAGGCTTGCACATCCGGCCGAACACTAAAGACCCGCTAATCGGGTAGGCGCAGTGCATAGGGATGATGTACAGTAACCATATCCGGTTCGGTGGTATTGCCGGGCCATAACACCTTGTAAATGTTTGATGAGGTGAACCCATGTCGAAGAATCTTACAAGGCGAAGTCTCTTGGCCGGCAGTGGCGCACTTCTGGGACCGACGACACTTCTCGGGGCCAACGCCGCTACAGAACCCGTCCAATCGACCGCGACCCACGGCCGGCTATCGACCGATCGCCATTTTGATGCGGACATCGTGGTCGCGGGCGGCGGACTCGCCGGCGTGTGTACGGCCCTGGCCGCCGCCCGACACGGCGCATCGGTAATCCTGGTGCAGGATCGGCCGCTACTCGGCGGAAACTCCTCGAGCGAAATCCGGCTCCACGTGCTCGGGGCGGATGCCACCGGCCATCGCAAGACGGTCGACGCCCGCGAAACCGGCATCATGGAGGAACTCCGGCTCACCGAGGCCGTCAGCAACCCACAACGCTCGACCAGCATCTGGGACATCGTCCTCTACGACGCCGTGCGCAGCGAACCGAACATCACACTCCTATTAAACACGCACTGCCGCGGCGTCCGGATGGCCGACGATCGGCGAATCGAGGCCATGATCGCCGCCCGCCCCTCTACCGAAGATATGTTCACCCTGCGCGGCCGCCTCTTCGTAGACTGCACGGGTGACGGCCGGCTCGGAGCGGAAGCCGGGGCGGATTTCCGCGTCGGACGCGAGGCCCGCGGCGAGTACGGCGAATCCCTGGCCCCCGAACAGGCCGATCACCGCGTGCTGAGCAGCAGCATCCTCTTCCAGACCCGGCTTCATGATCGGCCGATGCCCTTCAAGGCCCCCGCCTGGGCCCACCACTTCGCCTCATGCGAAGACCTCCCGCACCGTAACCACAACAATTGGGAATGGGGGCATTGGTGGGTGGCGTGGGGCGGCGAACGGGACACCATCAAGGACAACGAACAGATTCGCGACCGGCTGCTGGCCTACGCCCTGGGCCTCTGGGACCACATCAAGAACAGCGGCCAACACCCGACCAGCGCAAACTGGGCTTTGGAATGGATCGGCTTCCTGCCGGCCAAACGCGAGAGCCGAAGGTTCATCGGCGAACACGTCCTCACCCAGCAGGAGGTGCAGCGCGGCGAAACGTTCGAGGATGGCGTGGCTTTCGGCGGCTGGCCTATCGACCTGCATCCGGCGGCCGGCATCGAAAGCAAGGATCCCCCCTGCCACCAGGTACACGTGCCGCTGTACAACATCCCCTTCCGCTGCCTCTATTCGCGGAACATTCGCAATCTAATATTCGCCGGCCGTAACGCGAGCAGCTCGCACGTGGCGTTCGGCAGCACGCGGGTCATGGCCACCGGCGGGGCCATGGGCCAGGCGGTCGGCACCGCGGCCGCCATCTGCGCCCGGACCGGCATGTTCCCGGAGGGGCTTGCCCGCGAGGGCATCCGCGAATTGCAGCAAATGCTCCTTCGAGATGATGCCTACATCATCGGAGTGACGAACAGCGATCCACTCGACCTGGCCCGCAAGGCCGCAATCAGCGCATCCAGCGAAACCGCCGACGGCCCGGCGGCGGCAGTGATCAACGGCGTCCATCGCGGGGTGGGCACGGCCGGTAATCGCTGGATCTCCGACCCGTCCCGCGGCCTGCCGCAGACGCTCGAACTTCGTTTCGCCGAACCGGCTCGCGTGCGCGAAGTTCATCTGGTATTCGATACCGGCCTGCATCGGGCGCTGATGCTCACCCTCCAGGACAGCATCCACAAGCGCATGACCCGCGGGCCACAGCCGGAAACCGTCCGCGATTACGAACTGAGCGTTATCGACGGCGACGGCGAAAAAGTAGTGGCCGACGTGACCGGCAACTACCAGCGCAAGCGAATTCACCGATTCGACGCCGGCACGATTCAAGGATTACGCCTGACCATCAAGGCCACGAACGGTGACAAGTCGGCCCGGGTCTTCGAGGTCCGCGCGTACGCATAGGTTCATAGTCGGCAAACGATACAAGCAATACCGTGTGGCACCCCGCCACGGCGGGTCTCGCCGGTGCGGCCCGGACGTCGGGCCTGACCCTCAATCCATGATGCGGCATTTCTGATTGAATACCTGAGGATAACGATGCTGGAAGACAATCTATATCTGGCTTTCATCGTAGCGACAGGCGTCTCCTGTATCGTTCATTTCCTAAGTCGATGGCCGTATTTGTTCAATTCGATTTGTTCGGCGGGAATTTCCAGCCTGCTCTGGATGGTCGTCTGCAGCATCGAAAGCCGTTCCATCAGCAACGTCTGGCCCATAGCCCTGGCCATCTGGTTCCTGCTGTTTACGCCTGTCGCCCTACTGTTCGGAATACCGATTCTTCTCCTGTGGCCCAAGCCAAAGCCGATCCCGCCCGGGCATTGCCGAAATTGCGGCTACAACCTGACGGGTAATGTTTCGGGAACTTGTCCAGAATGTGGTAAGAGAATATGCCAGTGATCCGAACCCCTCACGATTCCAGCACCATCTCGTCGTCATACTCGGCCGCGTCCGGTTCGTGATGAGTATCGGCCTCAACCGGTTCGCTTGCCGGCTCGGCGGGCGGAGCGCATTTGCGCGTGGGGCCGAGGACGTGAACATTGTTCGCCCCGACGATTGGCTCCATATCGCCGCGGAAGGCTTCGGAGGGTTTGACGCCGCCGCGGCCGTTGACCCGGATGGTCACCTTCATCTCCGCCGATGTCACCATCTCCAGAAACACCGGACGATCGCCGGGATAACGATCAAGCACTTCGCGAATTCGTTGCAACAACGTGCGGTCGTTGCCCGGGCAGCGCACGCGAATCAGGACCATGGTGCTGAGCCGGTCGGCCGCCTGGTCCAGAGGGACCACCTCGCTGACCCGCAACGAAGGCTCCTCGCGCCGACGATCCACCTGGCCGCGAAGAAAAACCACCGTGTCCAACTTGAGCAAACTCTGCCATTGTTCGAGATCGCGGGGGAAAACAATGGCCTCCACCTGCCCGCTTAGATCCTCGATCTGGACGATCCCCATCTTGGAGCCGGCATTGCGCCCGCTCTTGGTCAGCACCGTCCGCATTTTGGTAATCAGCCCGCCGAGAGTCACTTCCGCCCCGTCCTCATGGCGTCTCAGGTCGCCGACGCAGGCCGTCGCGAAGGTCCGCAACGTGTTCTCGCAGCTCGTCAGCGGATGCCGGGTCACGTAAAACCCCAGCGTGGCTTTTTCATGAGCAAGCATCTCCGCCTCGGACCATTGCGGCCGGTCGGGGATTTTCGGTTCCACCGAATCGCCCAGCCCGCCGCCAAACAAGGACAACTGGCCCGCCCGGCGGTCGGCGGCCACCGACGCGCCATAAGCGATCGCGTCGTCAAGCACCGTGATGAGCGCCCCGCGCATGGCCCCCGTCGAATCGAATGCGCCGCACTTGATCAGCGACTCGGTCACCGCCCGGTTGACCACCGACATATCCACCCGCTTGCAGAAATCGAACAACGACCGAAACGGCCCGCCCTCGCCTCGGGCGGCCATGATCGCCCCCACCGCTTTTTCACCCACGCCCTTGATCGCCCCCAGACCGAAACAGATTTCCGCGCGGCCGCGGGCGCTGGAGACCACGGTGAAATCATTTTCCGAAACGTTGACATCCGGCGGCCGGACCCGGATATTCATCCGCCGACATTCCTCGATGTACTCGACCACCTTGTCCTGCGAGATCATTTCAAACGTCAGCAGGGCGGCCATGTATTCGGTCGGAAAATAAACCTTCATGTAGGCGGTCTTGTAGGCCAGCAGGGCGTAGCCGGTGGAGTGGGCCTTGTTGAAGGCGTATCCGCCGAAACGCAGAATGTCCTCGAAAACCTGGTCCGCCACCTCGCCGGGAACGCCGTTGGCCACCGCCCCGCCGATGAACGGCTGACGCATGGCCTCGATCATGCTCGTCTTTTTCTTGCTGATCGCCTTGGCCAGCCGAAAGGCCTGCTTCAACTCGATCCCGCCCAGCCGGTTCACCAGCCGCGACACCTGCTCCTGGTAAACCATGATCCCGTAGGTTTCCTTGAGCACCTCGGTCATCACCGGGTGCGGCGTGGTCCAGCGCTCGCCGTGCTTGCGCTTCACGTAGGCGTCGATGTATTCCATCGGACCGGGACGGTACAAGGCGTTGGCCGCGATCAAATCCTCGATGCGGTTAGGCCGCATCTTCATCAACACGTCGCGCATGCCCGCCGACTCAAACTGAAATACGCCCTTGGTCTCCCCATGCACGAACAGCTCGTACACCTTCGGGTCGGCCAGGTCGATTTTGTCCAGATCGAGCGGACGGCCGCTGCTTTTCTCCGCCAGTTGCCGGGCCCGCTCGAGCACGGTCATGGTCCGCAGGCCGAGAAAGTCCATCTTGAGCAGGCCGACCGTCTCGACCCCGGGGCCGTCGAGCTGGGTGATGACCTGCCGGCTGTTGGCCGGCTGATACAGCGGTACGAACGTATCCAGCGGCTGATCGGCGACGACCACCGCCGCCGCATGTACCCCCGCGTGCCGGGCCAGCCCCTCCAGCTTGCGGCTGATATCAATCACCCGCCGGATCTTCGCGTCCTGCTCGTACATCCGTCGCAACTGCGGATCCTGGCTCAACGCTTTCTCGATCGTCATCTTCAGTTCGCCGGGGATCAGCGCGGTGATCGCGTTGGTCTCCTCGAACCCTAGCCCGAGCACCCGGCCGACATCCTTGACCGCGGCCCGCGGCTTGAGCGTCCCGAAGGTGATAACCTGGGCGACATGCCCGTATTTCTTGCGAACGTAATCGATGACCTCCTCGCGACCAAGCTGACAGATGTCGATGTCGATATCCGGCATCTCGTCGCGGTCCGGGTCCATGAACCGCTCGAAATACAACTCGTAGCGCAGCGGATCGGGGGCGGACAGCCCCAGACAGTAGCCCACCACCGTCGAGCAACCGCTGCCGCGGGCCCCGCAGGGAATCCCCCGCCCGCGGGCGTAATGGACGAAGTCCCAGACGATCAGGAAATAACTGCAGAATCCTTTGGAGGATATGACCTCTAGCTCATAATCGATACGCTCGCGAATCGCGTCGGTCAATTCGCCATATTTTTCCTTCGCCCCGGCGTAGACCAGCTCCCGCAGGTACTCCTTGTCCGTCTTCTCCCCAGGCACGCGGTAGACTGGCGCGTGTCGCTGCCCGAAGGACAGCTCGACGTCGCACCGCCCCGCCACCCGCAAGGTGTTGTCCAGCGCCTCCGGGTAATCCTTGAAAAGTTCCCGCATCTGCTGCGGCGTCTTCAGATAAAACTGGTCGGAATCGAAACGGAAACGCTTTTCATCCTCGAGTTTCTTGCCCGTGGCGATGCAGCACAGCACATCGTGGGCCTCGACCTCGTCGCGCCCCAGATAATGCACGTCATTGCTCGCCAGCAACCCGATGCCCATCCGCCGGGCCAGGTCCGCCAGCAGCGGGTTCACTTTCTTCTGCTCGGGGAGTCCGTGGTCCTCCAACTCGATGAAAAAGTTCTCCTCACCCAAAAGCTCACAATAAAAACGGGCGATCTCCTCCGCCGCCCGCGTGTCGCCGCGCAGCAACGCCTGCGGAATCTCCCCACCGAGACACGCGCTGCTGCCGATCAACCCCTCGCGATGTTCCCGGAGCGCTTCCTTATCGATTCGCGGACGGTAATAAAACCCTTCCAGGTAGGCGATCGAGCAGAGCTTGAGCAGGTTCTGATACCCGGCCCGGTCGCGGGCCAGCAGCAACAGATGGTAACTCGCGTCGCTGATGCCTCGGCTGTCGCGCTCCCGGCGGTCGCCCGGGGCCATGTAAACCTCGCAGCCGAGGATCGGCTTGATCCCCGCCTTCACCGCCGCTTGATAAAACTGAATGGACCCGAACATGTTGCCATGATCGGTCACCGCCACCGCGTCCGAACCCTGGGCCTTGACCGCCTCGACCAGCGACTCCAGCCGCGTAGCCCCGTCCAGCAGGCTGTAATGGGTATGCACATGCAAGTGAGTAAACAAAGCCGCGGACATGTATTCAGTCACTCCCTGACTTGTCGGCATCGTCCCTAACGGTTCGACCTTTCCCTATGAGTACGCACTAAGACCGGCGTCTCGGTGTGGCACCGGCGTGCTCCTCCGCGTAGCTTGCCGCGGAGCACGAGTCTCGCCGGTGTGTCCCAAAGGGTTTTGGATTCACCTAATCTATCTGTGGATGATACCCGGCGGGCCTTGATCGGCAAGAGGAGTAAGGCCACGAAAAAAAAGCGGTCTGTGAGTTTTACGGACCAAGCCTCCCCCATCGCGCCGGACAACCCTCGCCACCCAAAGACATGCCCGCCAATCCTCCCTTCTCCTTAAATTTCAAATTTCAAATCTCCCCAACCCCCGAGGATATGTCCGCCAATCGTCCCGACACGCATTTCCGAATGCATGGCTGCACCCCAAAATTCATCCCCCGGCACACCCTTGACGCCGCCCCCTCTTCGAGCGTATATAATCTCATGGTTCCCATTGAAGAGAATGACCCCGCAACGTCGCCCGCCGCCGGGATGTTTTCAAAAATCATCGGCCAGGGCATTACCTTCGACGATGTCCTCCTCATCCCCGCCCGCTCGGCGGTCGTCCCCCGCGTAGCCGATGTCAGCAGCCGATTGACCCGCAATATCGCCGTCAATCTGCCGCTGGTGTCCGCCCCCATGGACACGGTAACCGAATCCGCCCTGGCCATCGCCATGGCCCAGGAAGGTGGCATCGGCATCATCCATAAAAACATGCCCATCGAGCAACAGGCCCGCGAGGTTTACAAGGTCAAACGCTCCGAATCAGGGGTCATCCTCGACCCGATCACCCTCCGCCCCGATGATACGGCTTCTAAAGCTCGTGAAATCATGAGCTTACATAATATTTCCGGCGTACCGATCATTGCCGACAACGCCAGGCTCGTCGGCATCCTCACCCGCCGCGACCTGAAATTCCTCTCCAGCGGCGACAACCGGAAAATCGATCAGGTCATGACCAAAACCAACCTGATCACCGCCCCGCCGGATACCACGCTGGAGGAGGCCGAAAAAATCCTCCATAAACATAAAGTGGAAAAACTATTGCTCGTTCACCCCGACGGCCGGTTGGCCGGGTTGATTACCATTCGCGACATCGAGCGCAGCCGCCTTTTCGCCACCAGTTGCAAGGATGACCGAGGCCGCCTCCGGGTGGGCGCGGCGGTCGGGGTCAACGATTACGAACGAATCGAAACGCTGATCGTACATGATGTAGACGTCATCGTGGTGGATACGGCCCACGGGCACAGCGAAAACGTCATCGAAACTGTCCGAAACATCCGAAAGAGGTATGATATCGACATCATCGCAGGCAATATCGCCACCGCCGAGGCCGCCACCGACCTGATCGATGCCGGGGCCGATGCGGTCAAGGTCGGCATCGGACCGGGCTCGATATGCACCACTCGCGTGGTCAGCGGCGTCGGCGTGCCTCAGATCACCGCGATCATGAACGTCGTACCCGTGGCCGACGCCGCCGGCGTTCCGGTCATCGCCGATGGCGGTATCCGCTACAGCGGGGATATTACCAAGGCCATCGCGGCCGGGGCCTCGTCGGTCATGATCGGGTCGCTTTTCGCCGGATTGGACGAATCCCCCGGCCAGATCGTGATCTGGAAAGGACGGCGATTCAAGGAATACCGTGGGATGGGCTCGCTGGGCGCCATGGTCGGTGGCAGTGCCGATCGCTATGGGCAGGACAGCAAGACCCAACGCGACAAGCTCGTCCCCGAAGGCGTCGAAGGTCGCGTGCCCTACCGAGGTACACTTTCCGATTTCGTGTACCAATTGATCGGTGGTTTGCGGGCCGGCATGGGCTATTGCGGCACGCCGACCATCCAGGATTTGCGGACCCGCGGGCGATTTTTCCGGATTTCGCCGGCCAGCGTCATTGAAAATCACCCGCACGACATTACCATTACCAGCGAGGCCCCTAACTACGCGGTTGACGTTAAGATGGAGCAGTAACCATGAGCAACAGACTTTCGCTCCGAACAATCGGACTCGCGGCCGGCGCCACCCTGACCACGCTGATCGCCGCCTGCAACCAACCACCGGCGGTAAACCCCTGGGTGGACGACTCCATCCCCCGCGATCAATGGACCACGCCCAGCCGCGATCTGGTCTTGGCCTCTAACCAGAAAGCCTTGGTTCGCGAAACCCAGTTCCCCGACATGACCGCCCCCCATGTCACCCCCGGCGTCCCCCATTATCCGTTATGGTGGGAAGACCCGTTCGACGATCAGGGCGACAATAATGACACATTCGCTATAACCTGGCAGGACTACGTGGCCATGCCCTATGTTTACGGCCGGTTCTTACTCAATACCATGGCTTGGCCGGTCAGCGCCGTCGTGACCCCGCCGGGTACCACACTGGTCAGCGACGGACAGGTCAACCCCGCCGAGCACCCCCACGACGCCCGGCCCGGCCACTCGCCCAACCCGACCGCCGAACAAAGCGACTTCGGATTCGCCCCTTCGACCTCCGAGGCCGAATAAATCTCGAATCCAAGGCCGGTGATCCGAAATGTGGAATATCAAATTCCAAATCTCAAGTTTCCGGTCTCAAATTTCTGATCGCGAATTTCTTGTCTTAAATTTCAAATTTCTAATCTGAAATCCATAATCTTTACCCTCCTAATCCGCCTTTTGAGCCCCCTAATAAGCCCTGCCCCAACAATTTGACGCTATTACCGTAAAACCCATATAATCTTAGCCGTGACCGTAAGGATCGACGTAAAACCCCCGACGCACAAACGGTGCGCCGGCTATCAGCACACAGGAGTAATGGATCATGAGCAGCCTCTGCAACAGCTTGGCTTTTTTGAGTCTGCCAGGTGGAACGGAATGGATTATCATTGCCTTGTTCGGTCTTCTGATATTCGGCAAGCGCCTCCCCGAAGTCGGCAAATCCCTGGGTCGCAGCATCGTTGAGTTCAAGAAGGGCCTCAAAGGCGTCGAGGACGAGGTCAACAACGCCATCGACCGCGATCAGGCCGACATGCTTCCGCCTCCCGAAAAGAAAAGCGAAAGCAACCCCAAGCCGGCCGCCTCCAACACCGAGGCCCCCACCCAGCCCCCCGCCTCTTGATGCGGTAGTCTTGCCCTAATGCATCTTCGTTGAGCAGTACGAACGAGCCCGGCAAACAAAACAGGCCGGCGCATAACCGCGCTCAGATTTCCAGGGCCTTATCCTCCACGCAGTGGTCGGCCACCTCAACCCCGCTTGAGGTCAGCCGAAACCAGCGCTTCCGCCACGCCGTCATCCGCGCGTCCGGTTCGCTCTCGGCGATGATCCTCTGCACATACCCCTTCTCGCTCAGATAGGCCAGATCCTTGCGCAGTTGGTCCCATTCCAGATGAGGAAACAAGGCCAGCAACGTCCGCAGGATTTGCTCGCCCTGCAACGCCGCCGGATAAAGCATCTTGAGCGCCACCAGAACCTCGTTCCGCACCCGGATAATCTGCCGCGTCCCACCGTTCCGCATCGCCAAAACCCCTTCGATAAAAAAACGCTCGTCACCTAACATGAGAATGCACGCGCCTCGTCAAGGCCGCCTTCCATAATGAGGCCCCTTCCCCTCGCTCCTTCCCTCAGTCCCTCAGTCTCTCAGTCTCTCCATACCCCCGTCGTCTTGTCTCCAACCGCATGACCAGCTCCGTCAATCGCTCCAAACGCTGCCGCGCAAGCATCGATTCGCGCACCCACTCTTCCTTGGTGGCATACTCCCGCTCGAACTCGGCGGTCGCCCGCGATAAGTCGCGTATCGAGGCTTCCATCGTCTCGATACGATGCGTGAGTTCCGCCGTCAGGATCGTCTGATGCTCGCGGATCGTCCGCAAGTACAGCGTAATCATGGTCAGCGGAATACCCACCAGCGGAGACAGCACGCTGACCAGCAAGGCCGTTTCTTTCCACGTCATAAAAAGCCCTCAGCCATCGGCATTCAGCGTTCAGAGCTCAGCTTTCGTCAGTGCAACAACAAACCTAATTCGCCTTATCTGGCGCATCAGCGTCTCTCCGATTCTGGAGTGTGGCACCGGCGTCTCGCCGGTGCAATCCGGGCATCTGGCCCGGCCTTCAATCGATTATGCGGCAATGATGACCAACTTCATTCGAAAACCATGCCGACCGACGCATCATCCATTACACCAACAACCGCACCACCGCCTCGTTCACCAGCCTCAACAACTGATTGACCGTATCCACCCGGATCAATCCGTCGATCAGCGCTTCGCGAAATGCCCGCACTTCCGCCGCCTGCCGCAACGATTCCACCCGCGTCTCGCGTTTGGCGGCGGCCAGTTCCCGAACGATTGCATCACCCGTCGTCGACTCTCGCAACGCCGCCTCCAGCGTGTTCAACAACCGATCGAGTTGATTCGTCACCCCTTCCTGACCCATGTTCATTCCCCCTTCGCCGCGGCCGCTTCCTGGCCCTTCCGGCGTAACTCCATCCAATTGCCCAGATACCGCCTCGCCTCGTCCCGCAGGTTCAGACTGTCCAGCCCGATCCGGTTCAGGCCGGCGGCCATCTCCCGCAACACCTCGATGTTCTCCATCGCCGCCGAACGCCGCGTCCATTCGACATTTCGGTCCTCGCGAATTTTCCGCAAGGCAGCCTTGAAGTCCGTCACCGATCCGTCAAAGTCCGCCGTTTGCGAATCGCTGCGTACTCGCTCGACAAAGGCGGCGATGACCGCGTCGTCGCGCGTTTGATCGTAGCGATCAACTTCCTGGTGGTATTCGTTGACCGCCACCTCCATGCTCCGGGCCACCGCGTGCAAGGCATCGGCGGCCGCCAACTCCACCCCCGCGTCCCCGCCGCAACCGACCGTGCCGCAGGCCAGTATCACGCATCCCATCATCCCGCGCATCACGATTCCCCCTGTCGCTTTTGCCCCGCGTCCTCGTGGGCGATCCCCAGAATCAAGGCCA
>CAZXSA010000042.1:0-25043 GCA_964642815.1 uncultured Planctomycetales bacterium
AGATCGGTTTGTTGAACACCCTCGGGCTGGCCACCAAGAACGCCATCCTGATCGTGCAATTCGCGATGTCCGGAGTGGCTCAAGGGGCGGGCTTGATCGAGTCCTCGCTGCAGGCGGTGAAGCTGCGCTTGCGCCCGATCGTCATGACCTCGACGACGACCGGCCTGTCCGTGCTACCCCTGGCCTATAGCACGGGCGCGGGCGCCGGGGCCATGAACGCCATCGGCACGGCCGTGCTGGGCGGCATGATCACCGGCACCATCCTGGTGGTCCTGTTCGCGCCGCTGTTCTACGTGCTGATCGAGAAGCTGTTTGGCAAACGGGAAAAAGCGTGACAATCAGGCAGGTGGATACTCATCCGGCGGTGAAGTCAAGATAGTTCGGATGAGTTATCGCTGCTGCTCCCGACGCGCCGCGTTGATTGGCATGGGCAGGCCCTTGTCGCGCCGCGGCGGGACAAGGGTTTGCCCGTGCTTTTCCGGTAGCATCACGACGTATGGATATCTCCAGGTAAAGCCATTGAGGCGAGAACCCTTTCTCGCGCCATGCGGCAAGCGCAGCGAATAGTCTGTCTTACGGCTGAGACGGGCCCGATTCCGACTCGCCCAGTTCGCGGATACGACGCATGATCATCTGGCTGATCTTGCCGAGGCTTTCCTTGTCCACGCGATCGATCCAGTAACGACTCAGGTCGATCGGACGGCCAAAGCGCACGCGGGCCCGGTGGCGACGGAAGAAAGCCCGGCCGAGGTTTGCATCGTAGACCGTGCCGGAAATGTGCGCGGGGATAATCAGGGCGTTGGTGTGCAGGGCCAGCAAAGCGGCCCCGTCCTTGGGTTCAAGCTGCTCTCCGGGCCGAGCAATACGGCCTTCCAGAAAGACCCCGAGGGCCTTGCCCGCGCGCAGATGACGGAGCGCGGCCCGGGTGCCGGCCGCATCGTGGCCATCCCGTTTCACCGGGATGCATTCGATCATGCGCATGAAGCGGCCGCCGATGGGCAAATCAGAGTATTCCTCGGCGACCACGAAACCCAGCAAGCGGTTCGGCGTGCTGGCGATGAGCAGCAGCGGATCGATGCTGGAGGTATGGTTGGCCACGACGATAACCGGCCCGTGACTTGGGACGGTACAGATACCCTCGCGTTTCAGCCGGAACCACCACTTGCAATAGAACTCGGTGAACCGCCACCATAGGTTGATCCCGCGGGGGAATCGGGCATACTTCTGACGAATCCGGAAAGACAGAGCGGCCGACGCGAAGACCACCAGAGTCACGGCCAGCAACATCCAGCCGACCCAGCGATCGATGCCGGGCCAATGAGGGATGCCGATCAATCCGGTGGCCAGCAATAACCCCGCCATGCTGGCCAGATCGGTCAATCCAAACACCCGCCCCCGCAGCCGGTCGGGCAAGATACGCTGCATCAGGGCGTTGTAGCTGGCCATCGCCCCGGTCCCGAATACGCCGGTGGCGATCACTGCCAGGCCGCCGATGTGATAATCGACGTTGGGCGGCAGAGGCGAAAAGACGCTGAACGTCAATATACCGATGGCCCCTCCGATGCCGGCCAGCGACCAGCTGATGGCCATTTCGCTCCGCAGGGCATCGCCGAAACAGGTCAGAATCAACGCACCCAACAACATGCCGCCGCCGAGCCGGGCCTGGAAGCTCGCGATTTGCACGTAATCCGGCTGGTCGAACGCATCGCGGACGATGGCCGGCATGACGCTGCGGACCACCGCGCCGCAACTATACACGATCACCGCCACCCCGATCAGTTGCATCACTCGGCGATGCTTACGAACGTAGCGGGCGGCCTCGGCCAGGGCGGCGAAACCGACGGCGACCCGCGGGCGATCAGCCTCCTGGGCCGGCACCCGAATCGACCACAGCAACAGCGCGCTGGCCACGAATGTGCCGGCATCGACATAAAACGAAACTTGCGGCCGGGAATGTTTGGCCAGATAGCCGCCGATCAGCATGGCGATCATCGTGGCGATCACCCCCAGCCCGCTGCTCATGCCGTTGGCCCGGATAAGCTGGTCCTGCCGAATCAGCGTCGGCAGCAACGCCGAACGCGCGGGGCTGAACACGGCCGCGAATATTCCCACGATGAGGAAGGGAACGAAATGCCCCACCGTCCCCCACCCGGCGAAATAGGTCAACAGGTAAATGAAATTCGCCATCAGCACCGCCCGGATCAGCGCGGCCGCGATCATCAGGCCGCGCCGCGGCAGGCGGTCGGCCAGCAGGCCGGTGAACGGGCCGAGTACGAAAAACGGCAGCATGAACATGAAGGTAATCATGGCCTGCAAGCAGGTGATCTCGGGCGAATCCAGGGCGTTCATCCATTTGAGGACGGCCATCTCCGAGATGTGATCGCCCATCGCGCTGATGCCGTAGGCGGCCCACAACAAAAGGAAATTGCGGTTGCGAAACAGACCGGCCGGCAATTCCGGGTGAGATGGCGTGCTGGATCGAAAAACTTTACTCATAGGCCCGGATTCTACCCGCTTACCACCCGATGTATCCAGACCACGACGGGTGGCATGGGTTTGCCCGTGCTTTTGTGTTGGGCAGCACGGGCGTAGGTCCGGTCCTCCGAACTCTGCCCGTACGACACGATAAAGCTCGCCCATCGCCCTTCATCCTTCCAAGAGGGAACAAGGGTTTACCCGTGCCTTTACGACTGTGGAATAAAATTCGATCATTGGGGCTGGCCATTGCCCGCCGCAAACGCTCGCACACAAGCCCCTTTCAGTGGCTTTTCCCGCATCGAGTGGGCTTATAGGCCAGTCCCTTGGGGGCTGGTTTTCGAAACGACGCAACCCCCCATTCCTCCTCCTCTGATTTAGCCCGTTTCTAACGGGTTTATTGTCCTTCTATCCTCGAAGAGGTGCGGGAAAGTAGGGCGGGTTATTGCCCGCCACCGCGGGTTGCATGGGCAGGCCCTTGTCACGCCGATGCGGGACAAGAGTGTGCCCATGCTTTTGCGGCCGCGAAATACAATGCCAACACTTCCAACCATCCGCAATCGCTTCGTGGATTAACCGAACGCCAGAATCAGTAACACTTCATCTTGCTCAAAACACTCTGCTGGATTAGAATCCAAACCGGTGGTCCAATTAAGGGGCCGGGTTACACATTTCATCGTCCGGAGCTTATCGGGAGACGACGGCCATGCCGGAACGCGTCAGTACGAGCGGCAGCGAGCTATTCATCGTCGACAACAGCGATCAGGACTGGAAAGTTCTCCGCTATCTGCACGAATGGGCGGATATTGCTCATACCTTCGATATCGCCACCGGTTATTTCGAAATTGGCGTTTTGCTTGCCCTTGACGGCCAATGGCAGAAGCTGGACAAACTCCGCATTTTGATGGGCGACGAAGTCTCCAAACGCACGAGGAAAGCACTTCTGGAAGGAATCAGAGCCGGGGCCGAACAGGCCCTGGATTCAAGCATCGAGCGGGAAAAGGAAACCAACGACTTCCTCACCGGTGTTGCCGCCGTAGTTGAGGCCATTCGCCAGGGCAAAATTCAATGCCGGGCATATACAAAAGAAAAGTTCCATGCCAAGGCTTACATCACCCACGCCAAGGCCGCGGTCATTGGCTCCTCGGCCCTGGTGGGATCCAGTAATTTCACGGTTCCCGGGTTAACGAACAATGTCGAGCTGAACATCCAGATTCGCCGTGAAGTTGAGATCCTCCAGGAGTGGTACGAGAAGCACTGGAATGAAGCCGAGGATATCACTCCGAACATTCTACGGATCATCGAACGACATATTCATGAATATTCACCGTTTGAAGTATACGCCAAGGCAATGCAGGAGTTCTTCCGCGGCCATGAAATGACCGCCAGCGAGTGGGAGCAAACGAAGTCACGGATGTACCCGATCCTCGATCCCTACCAGCGGGAAGGTTATCGTGCCCTGATGAAGATCGCCACGCAATTCGGGGGCGCCTTTCTCTGCGATGGCGTCGGCCTGGGCAAGACCTATGTTGGATTGATGATCATCGAGCGGTTGGCCATGTACGAGCGGAAGCGGGTGGCCTTATTCGTGCCCAAGGCCGCCCGATACGATGTATGGGAACGCGATTTACGGCGTTATTTACGTTATCTCAGCGGTGATTTCAGTAACCTGGTGATCTTCAATCATTCCGACCTGCTGCGCGGCGGCGATTATCCGTATCGCCTTGATCGCGTCAAAGAGATGGCCGACGCCGTCGTGATCGATGAGGCCCATCATTTCCGGAATCCCGGACTCAAAGGCGAAGAGGGCGAAATTTTATCTCGTTACTGGCGGCTCTTTGACCTGTGCGAAGGCAAAAAGTTGTATATGCTGACTGCCACGCCGGTAAACAATCGCCTCACCGATCTTCAGCATATGATCGAGCTTTTCTCCCGTCGGAAGTCCGACCATTTCAAGGCCGCTCCGCTGGGTATCCATTCCCTCTCGGGGCATTTCCGCAAACTGGAAAAAGCTCTGGAGCGGATGCTTGAATCAAAGGAAGCGATTGAAAACGGCCCGACCATTCAAACCAATCAAGCCGAAGCTGAACAGATTCTTTGGAGTGACGATTTGTTCCGAGCCCTGGTCGTGCAGCGCAGCCGCGCCTATGTTAAGGAAAGCCAGAAACAGCATGGCGGCTCCCAGGCTATTTTCCCAAAGCGCGAACCGCCGCGGGTTGTCGAATATCAACTACGCAAGACATACGGCCGGCTCCTGGATATGGTCGAACAGGCCTTCGAAAAAGAAAAACCGCTGTTTTCCCTGGCGGTATATTACCCATTGGCCTACTACATCGGGCCGGACATGGAGAAGCAGCAGAGGGCCTTCGCCGAGAGTCGCCAAAAGGAAGTGGTCGGTCTGATCCGCACGCAGTTCCTGAAACGTTTTGAAAGCTCGGCCAGGGCATTCGAATTCTCCTGCGAAACCCTGATGCTTAACCTTCTGGCGTGGGTAACCAAACACAGCAAATCCGATGCCGACAAACACCGCCTGGATCGGTGGAAAAGACAACATGCCGAATTGATCAAGTACGTCCACGAGGACCAGCACGAACTGACCGGCGAAGCGCCTCACGAGGAGCAGGACGAGGATATTATCGATGATGAAATGCTCGAAAAAATTGCTGAATTGAATCCGGAGGAATACAAAGTCGATGAAATCCTGGACGAAACTTACCTGGATTTAGACCAAATCAGCGAATTTCTCAAGGAACTCAAACGATTCAAGCCGGCCAACGACGACAAGCTTAAGGCCGTCGTCAGCCTTCTGAACAAGGATAAAGACCTCAAGAATCGGAAAGTATTGATCTTCTCGGAATTCATGGCCACCGCCCGCTATCTGAAAAAACAATTGATGGAAGCCGGGTTCGCCGGCGTGGACGAAGTGGACAGCGCCGGCCGGCGAGACCGTTCAGAGATCATCCGGGCCTTTGCCCCGTACTACAACCGTCCGGCACAGGGCACTCTCTTTGAGGGTATCGAGGAGGAAATCCGAATCCTGATTTCAACGGATGTGCTCTCCGAAGGCCTGAACCTTCAGGACGCGACGAGGCTTATCAATTACGATCTGCACTGGAACCCGGTGCGGCTCATGCAGCGGATCGGCCGGGTGGACCGCCGTCTTAATCCCGAAATTGAGGCCCAGATCATCGCGGACCACCCGGACTTGAAAGCGATCCGCGGAACGGTGGTTTATTGGAATTTCCTGCCGCCGGATGAACTCGATAAACTGCTTCGCCTATATCGTAAGGTCTCGCATAAAACCTTGCGCATCTCCAAAGTATTCGGCATCGAGGGCAAGAAGCTGCTTCGGCCGGAAGACGATTACGACGCCTTAAAGGAGTTTAATCACGAATACGAAGGAACTACCAGCAGCACCGAAGCCATGAAGCTCGAATACCATAAACTCCTGGCCGATCATCCCGGCCTGGAGGAAAAACTGTCGGGCCTGCCCCGACGCGTTTTCAGCGGGAAGAAACATCCGACTTCCGACAGCCGGGCGGTCTTTTTCTGTTACGCCCTGCCTGCCCCGGACATCCAGGACCGCGATGGCGAGTCATCCGACGCCCAAAAATGGACCGAGGAAGCCGGCTTCACCAAGTGGTATCTGTACGACCTGGCAACCGAAAAAATCATCGAAGAGCCCAGCGAAATTATCGACCTGATCCGGAGCAAGCCGGACACCCCTCGACATCGATCCATCGAAGAGCGGACCCTTTCGGAAATTCGGGCCAGGATCGATAAGTATGTCAAGAACACGTATTTGAAACAGGTACAGGCGCCGATCGGCGTGAAACCTATCTTGAAAGCGTGGATGGAGCTGAATTGAGATGGCCAAGCTTAAATTAATCGAGACCCACAAGCGAGTCATTGAAGATTTATACAACGCGTCGTCGTGGACGCGGGACGATCTGCCCTATACCGACGAATTTGACCGTCTTTATGCCGAATTTCTTATCCAGACGCAAAGGCGATTAACCAGGCACGAATTCTGGAAGGCCCTGTCCTCGGCAGGTAAGGCAAGCAGGCTGAATCGAAAAGAACGTAGACAATCGAGGGACGCGGGATGAATCCAAGCGAACGTGACCGGTTACGGTCGATCCGAACTTTTCCATCGCTGGTCAAGTATCTCCGAGATGATCTGGACTGGCCGATCGAATCGGATAACTTCGACGATCTGACCTTTGAGTACGAACCCGAAGAACTCGGCCTCGACGCCAGAACGGCGGTGAAGATCAAGGAGATCAAACAACTTCGCCCGCTGACCACCAACCAGCCGTGGGGTATTTTCTTTATCAATTTCGAGCCGAAGCGCCTGCCCGTCGTGGTGCTTCGCCGTATCCTGCGCTCCCTGGTGGTCAAGAAACGTCAGTCGGCCCACAAGGCCAAACAGGCCACTTGGCAACTCCATGATCTGTTGTTCATTTCATCCTACGGCGAGTCCGATCATAGGGATATCAGCTTTGCCCACTTCGCCGAAGACCCCAACGAATCCGATCTGCCCGCCCTGCGGGTGTTGGGCTGGGATGATGAGGATACCGTCCTGCACCTGGAGCACACCCACAAAACCCTGGCCGACAAGCTACGCTGGCCGGATGACGCCGATAATCTGGAGACATGGCGGCAGAAATGGTCATCGGCTTTCACCATTCGCCATCGGGAGGTTATCACGACCTCCAAGGATATGGCGGTCCGTCTCGCCGAATTGGCCACGGCCATTCGCAAGCGGGTGAATCGGGTATTGGCCTTTGAGTCCGAGAAAGGCCCCTTGCGTAAAATGATGGCGGCTTTCAGGGAAGCCCTGATCCACGACCTGAGCGACGACGATTTCGCGGACATGTATGCCCAGACCATTACCTATGGGCTCCTGACGGCCCGCGTATCGCGCCCGGCCGGATTGGTCGCCGATAACGTCACCGACATGGTCCCGATTACCAATCCGTTTCTGCGCGACCTGTTATCCACTTTTTTGACCGTCGGTGGCCGTAAGGGCAAGATCGATTTCGACGAGCTGGGCGTCAACGAAGTGGTCGAAGCCCTGCGGTTGGCCAACATGGAAGCGGTGCTCCGCGACTTTGGCGATCGTAACCCCCAGGAGGATCCGGTTGTCCATTTTTATGAGCTGTTCCTCAAGGAATACGATCCGAAGAAGCGAATGCAGCGCGGCGTCTTTTATACTCCCCGGCCGGTCGTTTCCTATATCGTCCGCAGCGTCCATGAACTTCTGCATAACGAGTTCGGGCTGGAAGATGGTCTGGCCGACACCACCACCTGGGGCGAGATGATCAAGCATCACAAGGATCTGAAGATCCCCGACGGCATGAAGAAAGACGATGCTTTCGTTCAGATCCTCGATCCGGCCACCGGCACGGCCACCTTCCTCGTTGAGGTCATCGACGTGATCCATAAGACGATGGTCGCGAAGTGGAAAAAGCAGGGTGATACGGAGATGTTCGACATCCCGAAACTCTGGAACGAGTACGTGCCCAAACACCTGCTGCCTCGCCTGCACGGCTATGAGTTGATGATGGCCCCCTACGCCATCGCCCACATGAAAATCGGCCTCAAGTTGTACGAAACCGGCTACAAGTTCGGCAGCAACGAACGAGCCCGTGTTTACCTGACCAACGCCCTGGAACCACCGCAGGACTTCTCTGACCGACTCGCCTTTGACGCTCCCGCGCTCGCCCATGAAGCCCAAGCCGTCAATGAAATTAAGCGCCATAAACGATTAACCGTGATCATCGGCAACCCACCTTATTCACCTTCGATAAGCGAGCCACCTTGGTTGATGACTCTTTTGGAAGATTGGAAACGTGGACTTAACGAGACCAAAATCGATTTAAACCGTGAGGAATGGAAATTCTTACGCCTTGGACAACACCTCTGTGCATCGAGCAACCTTGGGATTGTAGGCTTTATCATCAACCGCGATTTCCTAGATGGTATAGCCAAACGCAAGATGCGGGAGCACATGCAATCAACGTTTCCTCTGAGAGTAATCGTTGATTTAAACGGAGACGTTAAGGGAAATATCGTGGATCAAAACGTGTTTGAAATTACGCAAGGTGTATGTGTCGCGATGCTTTGTGGAAGCAATCATCAAATACATTCATTTGTGTCACTCGTAGGTAGCCGCGAATCGAAATACAAATTACTTACCGACAAAAGAGCCCTCGATGGGCAATTACAACAGTTCCAACCAATACCGCCATATTTTCGCTGGCTACCGGGCGGTAGTGATACTGTAGCGGGTCTTGAGGCAGAGTATCATGCCGGTATTCCGATCAATACGGTTTTCAACGTATATTCATCTGGAATCCAAACAAAGCGCGATGCTTTTTGTGTGCATTGGTCGAAGAACGAGATTTGGCGAACAATCCAGAAATTCGACGAACTAACAACAGAATGTGCACGGCTGGAATTTAATCTTGGTGAAGATGGACGAGATTGGTCCGTAAAACTAGCCAAGAAAGATATTCGGATATCTGGTCCATCAAAGGAATTTATCACGCCCATCTTATATCGGCCATTTGATATTCGTTTCACCTACTGGACAGGAAGAACAAAGGGCTTTCTCGCGTATCCGCGGCGTGACGTTATGCAGCACGTGCTCACCTTAAGTAACAAAGCCATGATATTCAACAGGCAAATCGTCGGCGACAAAGTTTCGCATTTTGGAGTATCGCGTATTCCCATCTGTCACGGAACATTTTACCTTGGCAACAAAGGCCAGGACTATCTGGCTCCGCTTTATATCCGACAGGATGAAACACTTGCCAAGTATTCCAGTAAATGGTTACCTAACTTAACGAGAGAATTTGTTGCAGCGATTAACTTGAGGCTCGGTCAATACGCAGAACAATTTGAGCCTGAACAGATTTTCAATTATATCTATGCTGTTTTCCACAGTCCGACCTACCGCACTCGCTACACCGAGTTCCTGAAGATCGACTTTCCGCGTCTGCCGCTTACCTCCAGCCTCGACTTGTTCCGCTCCCTGGCCAAGCTAGGCGACGAACTCGTCGCCTTGCACCTGATGGAATCGCCGAAATTGGACAATCACATTACGAAATGGATAGGGGTCGGGATTCCGGTGATTGAACGTGTCGCATGGTGTGAAAAAACGGTCTGGATCGATGCGCCCGCCTGCCGTAAGGGGGCGAAACAGCAACCGGGAACCCAAGGCTTTCACGTCGTGCCCGAGGAGGTGTGGAACTTTCACGTCGGCGGGTATCAGGTCTGCGAGAAATGGCTTAAAGATCGCAAAGGCCGGACGCTGTCGAAGGACGACATCGAACATTACCATAAGATCGTTGTCGCCCTGCACGAAACCATCCGACTCATGGCCGAAATCGACAAAGTCATCGACCAGCACGGCGGCTGGCCGGGAGCGTTTAGCACAGACAAGAATAATCTGAAGACTTGAAAGCACGCAAAATCGACAGATCATGGAGATAAGGTGAATTCGGAGAACTCGCGAATTCCGGACGATGAGGAGGCTAACGTCTCCATATTCAACTTCTTTGTTGATGAAGCCGGCGATCCCACGCTCTTCGATGCCAAGGGGCGGATAGTGGTCGGTGAGCCCGGTTGCTCAAAGTATTTTATTCTGGGAAAAATGAGAGTGGACGACCTGCCTAACCTTGCCGGTGAACTGGAGACGCTTCGAAGCGAACTGCTGACCGATCCTTACTTCAAAGGCGTGCCGTCCATGCAACCGGAGCGACGAAAGACGGCCATCATTTTTCACGCCAAGGACGATCCCGCGGAGGTTCGTCGCGAGGTATTTAAGTTACTGACGCGTCATCCGTTACGCTTCTACGCCGTCGTTCGCGACAAGAATGAATTGTTGGCCTATGTTCGCCAGCAGAATGAACGCGATAAAGACTATCGTTATCGAGGTGACGAACTTTATGATTCCATGGTCAGTGAACTCTTCGGCAAATTCCATGGAGTATCGGATCAAGTCAATATCTGTTTCGCGAAAAGAGGCTCCAGAAATCGCAACCAAGCGTTGCGCGAAGCCCTGAAAAAAGCCAATCAGACATTCTTGGCCAATTTCGGGTTTTCCAATAACACCGAGATGGAAATTGCTTCAAGCACACCAGAGCACGAAGCCGGTCTGCAAGCCGTGGATTATTTTCTCTGGGCAGTCCAGCGTTTCTATGAACGTAGTGAAGAACGGTATATTGAGCTAATCTGGCCACAAGTAGCGGAAATCCACGACCTCGATTTTGTCGAAGACGGACGGCGAGGTGCGTTTTATCGTAAAGACAAGCCCTTGAATCTGGCTGCCCGAAAAGGCGCAAAAAAATAAGTCGGAGGATATAGGACTTAAGGACCGCAGCCCGAAAGTCACACGGCATGAAGCCGAATTTTGTCCACCGACTCATTCCATTCTACGTTATACATATCGGCAAAGCAAGAGAATTCCTGAATTTTTCGAGATAATTTGGAGAAGAATCCATGGCATACAACTCTTTAAAAATCAGAATGTTATGCCAAAATACAAACACGGGGCGCATTGTCTATCAAGCATTTGCCTCTCGCTTCGTTTGTTATTTTATCGGACGCGGACGGTTTGATCGCGATGAAAATTCTTCCGATTGGCAGATTCAATCCCATCGACATCAACGGAATCGAATTTGCCCATGCCCCTCGGCCTACTATCCCAAAAACCTCTTGTTCCGCACCCAAGCCCTGTCTCCGGTTCACCCCCGCGTGTTCTTATTAGATGGCCATGCGTGTTGGCCGCCGGAGATTTGATATGGAGCGTTTTTCATGCCAACATCCTACTCTCAACTCACTCCCCTCTATTTTCTCCGGCCAGGCCGGCCGGCCATTGCGCCACCACGCTTTCACAAAAATTCCCCTCCGTGCTCCGCACCGGCGAAGCCGGGCTACGCCCAGGCGAAGCCGTGTCTCCGCGAACTTCGTGGTAAAAAACGTAAAAGCGCCAAACGAAGCCAAACTCGGGAAAAATGATCGTAATACTTTGCTATTTAAGGAGATAGGATTGTTAGTGGATACTAACTTACAGACAATAGAACGGATGCATCGGGCAGCCCTGACGACCTTGTCACCAAGCAGATCGTCCCGCGTCTTCTGGTATAATAAGTACCCTCGGGCGAGATGAAATCGAAATCCCCGCCGAGGGCCGCGGGGTACCGGACCACCGATGGGAGCGAACCGCTCGGTCGGGTAAACGTATGGCCAGAAGCCGATGGTGATTCCGGCGGGCAAGCGGCGGGGTTTGCCCGGCGCGGGGCAAGGCAGGATGTCGGCCGAAATCCCAACAGACGTTCGCCTTCGGCCACCCTATTGACGGCGGGCGGGTTTTGGTTAGGGTGTACGGACATACGGCGGGCTGGCGAAACGTTCCCGCTGTTACTCGTTTCAAAAACAAGACTTAGGTGGTTGTCCGGTCCGCGGGTCGGCGCGTCGGAAAACCTTGCGGACGGATAAAAACGCGTCAATGATGTTTCATCTGCAATGGTATATCACCCGTGAATTGCTTAAAACCTTTGCGCTCACCGCCATAGGTTTAACGCTGATATTCAGTTTGTGCGGCGGCGCTCTAAACATCATCCAGGCCGACGTGCTGACCGCGATGCAGATCATCCAATTGATGACGTTCGTGCTTCCCGTCGCGACGACATTGACGCTCCCGATTTCCGCCCTGTTCGCCTGCGCGATGGTCTACGGCCGCATGGCCGCCGACAATGAATTCGACGCCTGCAAGAGCAGCGGGATCAATATCCACAAGTTGCTGGCCCCGGCTGTCGGGCTAAGTATCTTTACCGCGGCCTTCACCTTTAGTTTCGCCAATTTCGTGATCCCCAAGTACATCGAGCAGCTCGACGAGGTGGTTCGCAAGGATATCCAGAAAATGGCGATCAGCCTGCTCAAAACCCGCGGTTACGTGCGGCATGGGTCATATATCTTGTATGCCGGCCGCAGCGATCTGGTTCCCGGCGAACAGGGGCAGGAAGTCCTCTACATCCGCGAAGCGGCATTCATGGAGATGGAGGGCACGAATCTGACCCGGGTCGGCACGGCCAAGGATGTCCGGGTGGATTTCTGGAACCAACCAGGCGAGGGCTTACCACAGGTCGAGGCCTGCATGTATGACGTTTATGGGGTTGATCTTAAGCAAAGGCAGACGATCGATCTCAAGCAACAGCGTCTGGAACCTCAGCCGATTCCATCCCAGGCCAAGCAAAACCCCAAATGGTTGACTCTCAAGGAGCTGCTCTATTTCCAGGACCGTCCCGCGGAAATGGTCACGGTTCGCCGCGACATGGAAACCCTGCGACAGCAGGTTCGCGACGCCCTCTTCTATAAGGACTTGGTGCGCCAGTGGCGACAGGACAAGGTGATTCGCCTGGGCGACGACCGACGCCGCTACGAAATCAAGGCCGATCGCCTGGAACTGAAACAGGATGTCCGCACCGGACAGGTGGAGCACTACCTGCCGCGTATCTCGGAAGTCTCCCTGCAAATGCACGAGGCGGACCGGAAAATCAACTACCGGGCCGACTCCTGCGCCATCCGGATCAACCACGGAGCCCGGGATCGTAACCCCACCGTGCAGGTCGTACTTGAAAAGAACGTCACTTTCTCCGACCCGAAAAATCCTCGCAACGTGGTTACCCACCACCGGCAGGATCTCCCGGCCATCGCCTTGCCTCGGAAGTTCGATGAGCAGGTCGCGGCCATCGATGATGTCGAGCTTTTCGGGAAGGGCCTGAGTCCCGATCGGACGTTGGAAACGCTGGATCTGGGCCTGCGTATCGATTCGGCCCGCGAGGACAAACGCAAGGAGTTGAACAAGCTGGCCCTTTCGATAAAGGCCATTATTCATTCGCGGCTGGCGTTCAGCGCGAGCGTGCTGGTCATGCTCGTATTGGCCGCCGGGCTGGCGATCATTTGGCGCGGCGGGCAATTGCTTACCGCATTTGTAATCAGTTTCGTTCCGGGCATGGTCATCGTGGTGATGAATGTCATGGGCCGGCAGTTGGCCGAGAAAACCGGCACCGCCCTTCTCGGGCTGGCAGTGATCTGGCTCGGTCTGGTGTTGCTCGCGGTGGCCGACGCCGTGGTGTTGACCCGATATCTGAGACGTTGAGCAGGGCAATGATTCGAATCATCGACCGCTATCTTCTGCGCAACTTCCTGGCCAACTACCTGCTGGCCTTGTTCGTGCTGATCAGCCTGTATGTGGTGCTCGATCTGTTCGTCAACCTCGACGAATTCACCGAGAGTGGCAAGCCAGCCTGGGAAGTCGTCGCGAACATCGGTAACTATTATTTCTTCAATTTGCCGCTGTATTTCGCCCAGCTTTCCGGAGTGATCACGTTATTCGCGGCCTGCGGAACGCTGGCCCGCCTGCAGCGCAAGAACGAAATCACCGCCGTACTGGCCAGCGGGACAAGTTTGTTTCGCCTGGCCGCCCCGCTGATCGTCGCCGGCCTGGCGATGAACGGCCTGCTGATTCTCGACCAGGAGTTTGTCTTGCCGACCGTCGCCCCCAAGCTGGCCCGTTCGCGGGACGACGTGGAAGGCTCCCGCGTTTATGGAATCTGGTGCATTCGCGACGGAGAGAACCGACTCTTCAATGCCCGGCAATTTTCTCCGAGGGAACAACGGATCGGCGGGTTGATCGTGCTGGAGATGTCCGATGATCCGCGCAGCAAAGGTCGCCTGTCCAGCGTGATTACCGCCGATCGGGCCCAATGGAACACCGAACGCAAGGGCTGGGATCTGGAAGGCCGCAGCCTGCGCATGCGTACCGACGGAGGCGCCGCGGGCGGGTTGAGCGACTCGGAGGCGTTGGAGCCCGAGGCGATCCGCTTTTATCCCGGAACGTTGACCCCGGAGGATATCCTCTTGCGCCGACAACGGCAGTGGATCAACAACCTCAGCCTGGCCCAGCTTGAGCAATTGGAGGCCGGCGGGGACGTGCCCGCCGCCAAGATCATCCAGGTCAAGCACGGACGCTACACCCTCCCGATCGCCAACATGATTTTTTTATTGATGGGCATCCCCTTCTTCCTGAACCGCGTACCCGAGCGCGTGCTGACCCAGGCGGCCAAGGCCCTGGTAACCTGCGCCATCGCCTTTATTATTTCGTTTGTCGGACAGCAGATGGTCGGGGCCGCGGAAGGCTCGACCCTGCTGGCCGCCCTCCCGGCCTGGCTCCCGATCTTTGTGTTCGGCCCCCTGGCGGTCATTCTCCTCGACGGCGTCAAAACGTAACCGCTCGTGATTCCACCAATAAAAAAGAGTGGCGCGAGGACCATCCCCGCGCCACCCGGAATGCCGTTCCCGAATGCGCGATGCATGTCGGGACCGCGTTTCACCCGCTTACTGCGGCACGATTTCCACTTTGTCCAGATCCAGTTGGGAGTACCAGATGTAGAAGGTCCGGAACTCCATCGTATGGCCGGCCACGTTGGTGAAATTCAGATTGAACGCCTGATAGACGTTCGCTTGGCTGAATTGTTGCCGCGTAATCGTCGTCGGACCGGCCTTGCGCACACCGGAGGTAACGTCATATACGTCGATCTGACAAATCTGGGCATTGTCCGCCGTGTTGTTGTCCACCCGAAGATAGAACTTGGCTTTCAAGGCCCCACCCGGCAAGGCCGTGGTGTACGGCCCGTAGGCCATGTAGCAGTTGTTGGTGGCCACGGTCACCCGCCAGTCGTCGGTACCGGTCAGGGCCCCGCACTGATGGTAGAACCCACTGCTACCCTGGAAAGTGGCCAGGGTATTGCCCAGGATTTCGGTCTTGTCATGGTCAAGCTGGGAGTACCAGACGTAGTAGACCCGGAACTCCAGTTGCTGCCCGGCGGTGGCGTTGGTGAACGCCAAATCGAACGGCCGGTAGATGTTGGTGGCGTTCCATTCCTGGCGATTGATCACCCGCTGGGCCAGAACGGTTCCGGTGGTGGCGTTGTTGACCTCGACCCGGGCGATGGGACTATTGTCCGCGCTGTTGTTATCCACGCTCAGCCAGAACCGAGCCGTCTGGTTGCCGGTGGGGATATTGGTCGCGTAGGGCCCGAAGGTCAGATAGGTATCATGAGCACAATTCGTCACGGCCCGCCAGCCGTTAGCGGTGGCGAAGCCGGTCAGGTGACCGTGGCCGCCGCCTTCGGCCTGATACGTGGCGAACACGCCGGAGGTGCTGCCACCGTCGGCCACGCTGCTGCCGCCGCTGCAACTACCACTGCTGCATAGCGGCGTCGAGGTGCACCCGGAGGGGTTGTAACCGCTGGGATATCCCGGCCGGCAGTAACAAGCCAACTCGTTTATCCAGCCCTTGTTCTGCAACACCGTGCGGACCTTGCTGAGCCAGTTATAACAACCGGAGGTCGTCGGAGCCAAAGTCGTGCCTTCACCCCATTCATCGTAGGCCTGAATATACATCCAGGCGTTGGCATGGTTGTTGTAAAACAGGTCGTTCAGGTTGGATTCCCATTCGGTGAGCGAACGGGAGGTATTGTAGCGGGGCATACCCGTTAAATCGCCGGGAATACCGCAGTTATCGCCTTCTTCTCCGTAACCCCAGTTCTCGGCGTTCCAACTCGGACTGGTGCATATAACAGGGATCATCCCCTCGCTCACGCATTTGTTGACGAAGTTGCTGACGTACGTCCGCCGATTGCTGACCGTGTTCATGCACCAACCGACCGGCGTCCATGTGTAAAAACCGTTAATCCGCTGGTAGCCGGTGCTGCCGTCGGGATCCTTGAACCATTGACTGACCGAACCATTGCCGGGGGGGCAAGTCTGGTTGGGCTGACCAAGGCATTGCGAATCCAAGATGATCATGACCTGACCGGAATTGGCCCGCACGGTCTCGACGGCGCTGGCGATCGCGTTTTCGGTGATGGTATCGCCTTGCAGCCGCCAGAACATGACCGGCCGGTTATTCACTTTCATCAGATTGGCGCTGGATCCGTAACTGGCCAGAAAGGCATTGGTAATGTTGGCCATGCCCGAGGCATTATTCGTGAAGGCCTCGAAGGTAGGGGTCCATTTGATGCCCACGGCGGCCGCGGCGGTGTTGATTCGATCACACAAAGCGGTATCGACGCTGGAGCCGAAGAAGTGGGGGTTGACCACCGTGGCCCCTATGTTCTTCATGTTGCCAAAGTCGAACGTGATCACGTTAGTATCCGTGGTGTTGGTGTACAGCCCGAGCAGCGGATACTGCAGGTTGATATCGCCGATGAAGAGACAGTTTTCCGGGGTGTACCAGCGGGCGGTTCCCGGCCCAAAGATGGGGTAGTAGGCCACGATGACCTGGTGGTTGCCGGTTATCGCGTTCACCGACGGCGGAGCCATAATGCCCGTCGCCAAGACGAGCAGCCCCCCCAGATAGATAAGCGTCTTCTTGTTTTTCCTCATACTCATTCTCCTTTATTCCAATCCCTTACACACCGGATGGCGCGAGGACCATCCCCGCGCCACCCGGAATATCGTTCCCGAAATGCACGATGCACCTCGGGATCACTTTCTCTCGCTTACTGCGGCACGATTTCCACCTTGTCCAGATCAAGCTGGGAGTACCAGATGTAGAAGGTCCGGAACTCCATCGTATGGCCGGCCACGTTGGTGAAATTCAGATTGAACGCCTGATAGACGTTCGCTTGGCTGAATTGTTGCCGCGTAATCGTCGTCGGACCGGCCTTGCGCACACCGGAGGTAACGTCATATACGTCGATCTGACAAATCTGGGCATTGTCCGCCGTGTTGTTGTCCACCCGAAGATAGAACTTGGCTTTCAAGGCCCCACCCGGCAAGGCCGTGGTGTACGGCCCGTAGGCCATGTAGCAGTTGTTGGTGGCCACGGTCACCCGCCAGTCGTCGGTACCGGTCAGGGCCCCGCACTGATGGTAGAACCCACTGCTACCCTGGAAAGTGGCCAGGGTATTGCCCAGGATTTCGGTCTTGTCATGGTCAAGCTGGGAGTACCAGACGTAGTAGACCCGGAACTCCAGTTGCTGCCCGGCGGTGGCGTTGGTGAACGCCAAATCGAACGGCCGGTAGATGTTGGTGGCGTTCCATTCCTGGCGATTGATCACCCGCTGGGCCAGAATGGTTCCGGTGGTGGCGTTGTTGACCTCGATCCGGGCAATCGGATTGTTGTCCGCGCTGTTGTTATCCACGCTCAACCAGAACCGGGCGGTCTGGTTGCCGGTGGGGATGTTGGTCGCGTACGGTCCGAAGGTCAAGTACGTATCGTGGGCACAATTGATGATTGCCCGCCAGCCATTGGAGGTGGCGAACCCCGTCAGGTGACCATGTCCGCCGCCCTCGGCCTGATAGGTGGCGAACACGCCGGAGGTGCTGCCACCGTCGGCCACGCTGCTGCCGCCGCTACATGCGCCGTAACTGCATTGAGGGGTGGAGGTGCACCCGGAGGGGTTGTAACCGCTGGGATATCCCGGCCGACAATAACAAGCCAACTCGTTCAGCCAGCCCTTGTTCTGCAGCACCGTGCGGATCTTGCTGAGCCAGTTATAACAGCCGGAGGTCGTCGGAGCGACCACCGTGCCCTCGGCCCATTCGTCGTAGGCCTGAATGTACATCCAGGCGTTGGCATGGTTGTTGTAGAATAGATCACTGAGGTTGTAGTCCCATTCCGTCAGAGAGCGGGCGGCGTTGTAGACCGGTTGGCCGCTACGATCGCCGCCGATACCGCAGTTGTCGCCTTCCACGCCGTAACCCCAATTGGCCTCATTGTAGCTGGGCGAGGTGCAGAGCACGGGAATCATATTATTACTAACGCAACGATTCACGAAATTGTTGATATGGGTTTGGCGATTGGAGCGAGACATCATGCACCAACCCACGGGCACCCATGCGTAAAATCCGTTGATTCGCTGGTATCCCGTGCTGCCGTCCGGATCCTTATACCATTGACTCACCGTGTTGTTTCCATTGCAACAGGTTTGACAGGGCTGCCCCAGGCATTGGGCATCAAGGATAATCATGACCTGTCCCGAATTGGCCCGGACCAGCTCCACCGCGGCGGCAATCTGAGCCTCGGTCATGGTGCCGCTGGCTAATCGCCAGAACATGACCGGGCGGTTATTGACCTTCATGAGATTCGCGCTGGAACCATAGGATGCAATAAACGAATTGGTAATCGTGGCCATCCCGGTGGGATTGTCCGTGAAGGCCTCGAACGTGGGACTCCATTTAACACCCACGTCGCCGGCGGCCTGATCGATTCGATTGCACAGGGTTGTATCCACGGTTGTGCCGAAGAAGTGAGGATTGACCACGGTGACCCCCATGTTCTTCATGCATCCAAAATCGAAACGTATGACGTTCGTGTCGGTGGTGTTATTGTACAAACCGAGCAGCGGATACTGCAGGGTGGGATCACCGATCCACAGACAGTTTTCCGGGGTATACCACCGGGGAAAGATGGGGTAGTAGGCCGCGACGACCTGATGACTGCCGGTCAGGGCCTGAGCGGCTCGGGGGGTGAAAAAGCCGCCGGCCAAAACGGCAAACCCCACCAAATAGACGAGGGTCTTTCTGTTTTCCCGAAACATGTTCATGCTCCTTTATGCATTCGGCAGCCCAAGCGGGGAGGGGAACATCCCCTCCCCGGAAGACTGCTCTTCAACATGGTGAATACAATGCGATCACATTCGTGCCATTCACTGCGGCAAAATCTCCACCTTGTCCAGATCCAACTGGGCATACCAAATATAGTAAGTACGGAACTCCATCGAATGTCCGGCCACGTTGGTGAAATTCAAATCGAACGCCTGATAGACGCCCGCCTGAGTAAATTGCTGGCGGGTAATGGTCGTGGGCCCCGCCTTGTACACGCCGGAGGTGGCATCATAGACATCGATCTGGCATATCGTCGCGTTGTCGTAGGTGTTGTTATCCACGCGCAACCAGAAACGGGCCTTCAAATTACCCGCCGGCAGTGAAGTGGCATACGGCCCGTAAGCCATGAAGCAGTTATTCACGGCCACCGTTACCCGCCAATCGTCGCCGCTGATCGCCGCGCCACAAAGATGGTAAAACCCGCTGCTGCCCTGATAGGTGGCCAACGTACCACCCAATATATCCACCTTGTCCAGATCGAGCAGGATATCCGCGTCGAAGTAATAGGTTCTAAACTCCAGACTATGACCGCCGCTGGGGTTTGTAAAGGCCAGATCAAATGCCTGATAGACCCCTTCCTGCTGAAAATCGGCGCGGCTGATGGTATACGGCCCGGCCAGGTTTTGGTTGGCCGTGGCATCCCATACATCGATGCGACAAACATCCGCGTCGTCGGCGGTGTTGTTGTTCACCCGTAACCAGAAACGGGCCGTCAACGAACCGGTCGGCAAGGAAGTGGTGTAGGGGCCGTAGGCCATCCAGCAGTTACCGTCGGCCGCGGTCACCCGCCAATCGGTGCCGACCGCCGAGCCGCACAGGTGACTAAGGCCCGTACTGCCCTGATACGTCGCGGTCACGTTCGATACCTTAACCTGCCACGTCTCGTCATCGTAGCCTTGGGCGTTGGTGGCTCGGATCGTGAAAGTCAAGGTATTACCCACTTGGCCGACGGCGGGCGTCCAACCGGAGACCACTCCGGTGCCGCTCACGCTGACTCCGGCCGGGGCGGAAACCACCGACCACGTGGGAGCGGGATAACCCTGCGACAATCGCAACTGCTTTGTGTAGGGTACCCCCACGACGGCGATGTCGAGGTCGGGTTTGGCTTCCACGATAACCGGCGCGGCATTGATATTCGGCTCCGGCGCGTAGGTGTACGCCCAATAATGATACTCCGACCAATCCGATTCTATAGAGGTGTTTACCGTGCTGATGGTGATCGAGCTTTTTCCGGCGGTCATGAACGCCGGGATCAGAAACTCCGATTCCCGGAAAGAGTGGTAATCGTTTTCGCCGGCGTCATACCATGTGCCGGCGGCCATCCCGTCCACGAAGATTTCGGCGCGCTGTCGCGGATGGCTATAGTCCATCCGCCGGCGCAGGAGCACCCCGCCGTTACTCGACGAGATGGCCATGGTGAACTGGGTGGTCCCACCCAGCCCGATTCGCCGTCCGTTGTCGGATACCACCGTGCCATCGTCATCACCCTCGAAGGTCATATTGCTCGTACCCGACCAGGTCTGGCCCGTTCGGGAATAGCCGTGCGCCGATTCCGAGGTGGAATTGCCGACGTTCAACTGGTCGGTCAGCGTCGCCAGCGCACTGGGCGAGGAGTAATAGTACGCCACGCTGAAGTAATCCGATCCGGCGATATATGTTTCCATGCCCACTTTCAAGGAGGTGGTAAACGGGATCAGATCGCTTAGCAGGTAACGATAGCAACTGGTCGAATCCCAGGAGGACACCTCATGAGCGGCATTACCGTGGACCGGTAACGTAAAGGGTCCGTTGCTGAAGTACCAGCCACCGCTGTAGAAATCCTCCGTTCCGGTTCCATACAATTGGGGCGTCTTGCTGCCATCGACGTAAATTCGCTCGTCGCCTTCCAGATAACTGCGCTCGGTGTCAGGCCCTTCCATGGTATGTACCACCCCCACGAAATGGCCGCTGCCGGAGACATTCAGCATCGTGTAATCGGTCCCCACGGTGATCGGCGCCTGGCCGAGAGCCACCGCGCAGAACTTGCCCACGTTGCTCAGCGCCGATCCGTAGGTGTTGTACCGGATTGTGTAGGACACCCCGTCGGCGTCCATGTTACCGGCGTTATAAATCTTGACCTGGGCTCGACTGTTAAACGGCATGGGGAAGTAGCAATAGAGGCGGGTCCCATCAATACCGATCGGCAGGGCGTCCACCCGATACGGTCCCAGGCCCGTGCCAAAGAACTGGCACATGTCGGCGTTGACCGAGGGCGTGCCGCTGTTGTCCCAGTAGATCTTCAAATCCAGATCCTGAATGATCGATTTCCAGGTGCTCGGAAACGTGCGCGAACCGCTCCATTGCTGACCATTGATCGTATAACCGTGGCTCGACTCGGAGGTGGTATTGCCCACATTCACCTGATCGGTCAACTGGTGGCTGCCGCTTACGACACTGTAAACCCAGTAATAAAACTCGTTCCAGTCCAGCGCCGAACTGATAAACTCGATTTTCACCGTGATGTTGCTTTTGCCCGCGGTGAGATTCGAGGGGATGTTAAACGTCGAATCCAGCCAAGTATCCGCCGCGCCGGGGGTATACCATTCCCCGGCATTGACGCCGTCGACCAGTACGCGGGCCTTCTGGTTGCCGACGCCATAATGCAACCGGCGTTTGAGCCGCACGGCGCTGTTGGAGGAATTGATCGCGACCTGAAACTGACTGTAGCCGGTGAAGGCCCGGCCTTCGTCGGTCACGTTGCCCGTGGTCAGTCCCGGAATGGTGAATTCGATCCGTTGAATCGAGCCGGCCGAGTTGATATCCGCCACGGTCACGGTCTGCCCGACAGGGATTGTGACCGTCCCGGTCGTCGATGAACTTCCGGTATCGCTCTTGGGGTCCGTCCCCGAATTGTTCCACATCGACCGGGCCGTGGAACTGTTTTCGCCACCGGTAAAGGTGGTGATGCCGGCGGCACTGGCGTACTTCTGATAGGTAATATGATAATAGCGGGCCCCCGTGCTGGTGATTCGGCAACCCTCGCGGAAGGGTATCGGCAGATCGCAATAAAACCCGCCGGAGGATACCGAATCATCGTCGACCAGCGGGGCCAGGAACGGCGACGTGTTGCCGCTGAAGAAGTTACTCATGGTCATGTTCACGACCGGCGTGATCGAGCCGTCCAGATAGATCTTGATCCTCTTGGCCGGATCGAAACCGGTCATCCAGATGCTGTAGACGCAACCGGGGCCCTTGACGTCCATCAATATCTGCTCGCTACCGACAACCTGCAGATACTGATAGGCATCGTTGTTGCCCCCGGTGGGGTCGTGGCTGTCGGCCTGATAAGTTCGGACGGCATACCGCAATGTCGATATGGCGTCGAAATTCGTGATGGCGTCCAGGCCGATGGGCGTGGCCGTCCAAACACTCCCGCCGGCGGCTAACAGGGATGCAAGAAAGGTACCTAATGAGATCATGGTTGTTCCTCCTGAAAAGGGGTTCTCCTAGCCACACATAACGTTACCCCCCAACATCATGAAACATCCCACACGTCACTACCTATGCCCTTCCTGAAAACAGCCGCCAGTCCGAGAGAAGAGGGGAGACGGCCAACGGCGGATGCCGTCTCCCCAAAAGGTTGCCTTGAGTCGGACGCTTACTGATACTTCACCTCCACCTTGTCCAGATCGAGCTGGGAGTACCAGATGTAGAAAATACGGAACTCCATCATGTGTCCGGCCACGTTGGTCCAGTTAAGATCGAAGGCCTGATAGACATTGGCCTGGGCAAATTGCTGTCGGGTGATGGTCATGGGGCCGGCCTTGCGCACGCTGGAGGTGGCATCCCACACGTCGATCCAGCAGATCTGATTGTTGTCCGCGGTGTTATTGTCCACCCGGAGATAGAACTTGGCTTTCAATGCCCCGGCCGGCAGTGACGTGGTGTACGGCCCATAGGCCATGTAGCAGTTGTTGTTGGCCACGGTCACCCGCCAATCGTCATTCGAGATAGTCGTCCCGCACAGATGGCCGAACGCGCTGCTGCCCTGGAAAGTCGCCAGGGTATTGCCCAGGATTTCGGTCTTGTCATGGTCAAGTTGGGAATACCAGACGTAGTAGACCCGGAACTCCAGTTGATGCCCGGCGGTGGCGTTGTTGAAGGCCAGATCGAACGGTTTGTAGATATTCGTCGCCGTCCATTGCTGGCGCGTCAGCAGTTGTTGGGCCAGTACCGTGCCGGCGGTGGCGTCGGTGACCTCGATGCGGGCAATGGGACTATTGTCGGCCGTGTTGTTATCCACGCTGAGCCAGAACCGGGCGGTCTGGTTGCCAGTGGGAATGTTGGTCGCGTACGGCCCATAGGTCAAATAGGTGTCGTGGGCACAGTTGACCGTCGCTCGCCAGCCGTTGGAGGTTTGGAAGCCGGTTACGTGATAAAGACCACCGCTTTCGGCCTGATACGTGGCGAATACGCCGGAGGTGCTGCCCCCGTCGACCGGGGTGCTGCCCCCGCTGCAGGTGCCGTTGCTGCACAACGGCGTGGAGGTGCAACCGGAGGGATTATAGCCGCTCGGATATGTCGGCCGGCAATAACAGGCCAACTCGGAAAGCCAGCCCTTGCTCTGCAACACCGTGCGGACCTTGTTGAGGAAACCGTAACAACTGTAAGTCGTGGGGGCCATCGTGGAGCCCTCTCCCCACTCGTCGTAAGCCTGAATATACATCCAGGCGTTGGCATGGTTGTTATAAAGCAGGTCGTTCAGGTTGTATTCCCATTCCGTCAGCGAGCGCGAAGTGTTGTAGACGGGGTTATTTCGTCGATCATCGCAGGTCACGCCGCAGTTACAGTCGCCGCCGGACCAGTCATAGCCCCAATTGGCCTCGTTGTAGCTGACACTGGTGGATACAACGGGGATCATATTTGCATTCACGCAACGGTTCACGAAATTATAGACGTTGGTCTGACGATCGCTCCTGGACATCATGCTCCAGGCGATGGCATCCCACTCGTAGAACCCGCTGACCCTGGAGTAGCCGGTATAGGCATCCGGATCGGAATAATATTGATTGATGAGGTTATTTCCGCTGCAACAATCCTGACATGGACAGCCCAGGCACTGGGCATCGAGAATGATAAAAACCGGCCCGGAAGTACCCCGTACCAATTCGCAGGCATAGGCAATACTGCTTTCGGTTACGCCGGTACCAGCCAGCCGCCAAAAAACCACCGGACGGTTGTTGTACCTGAACAAATTGGGACTGGAACCGTAGGCGGCCATGAAGGTGTTGGTATAATTGGCCATGCCCACCGGGTCCGCCGTGTAATACGGGAAGGTGGGCGCCCACTTAATACCCACGCTCGCCGAGGCGGTGACGAACCGGTTAATCAAGGCGGTGTCCAGGGTGGTTCCCTCGATAGGAGTACAAACCACCGTACCGCCCATGTTTTTGATACAACCGAAATCGAAAGCAATCACATTAGTGTCGGTGGTGTTGTTGTATAAACCTAACAGGGGATACTGCAAGGACGGATCGCCGATAAACAGACAATTGCCAGGCGTGTACCAACGCGGGAACATCGGGTTGTAACCGACAATGACATGGTGATTGCCGGTCAGGGCGTTCACGGTACCAGGAAACGCGCACCAGACCACCGCCATAGTCAATATGCCAAAGCTATGTCTCTTCGCGATGCCTTTCATGTGATATCTCCTTCTTAATAGAAGACGGGGGCTTCTTTATCCGCTCCTGAACTTTCCCGCCCCTCCCGGATCGGCCAACGCGCCGATCCGGGAAGAGGTGGGTTTGACGTATCATCCGGTCAGTTACAGGCTGTCCAGACCTCCACCTTGTCCAGATCGAGTTGGGAATACCAGATGTAATAGGTGCGGAACTCCAACT
>CAZXSA010000043.1:0-25033 GCA_964642815.1 uncultured Planctomycetales bacterium
CCACTCCGTCATAACCGATCTTCCGAGCGATACGAAAGACTTCCTCCACCGATTGATCTCGCCACGGTTCGTTACAAGTCGCTAATTTCATGGTCCTCACTGATCATCCCGTATCGGATAGTTTTATTGCCTTGGTTTCCTCGTTCTTCCGCTATCTCTAGCATCGGCTCGCTTGCGAGTCGTCCGAGGTTTCTCGGACACGAATCGGTATTGCGCGCGTTACGGCTGCACCGGTCCCTCCGCAGGCATGGGGATCGGGGCGGGTTCGCGTTCTTCCTCCGTAACCGTATCTCCAGGGGCGTGACGTGTTTTTTCCCTGGTCAACTGCCCTATCCGCACATTGGCCCAATGCGTATTCGATTCATTGAGTTCCTTTTCTTCCGAAAGAACCCGTTGATACATGGCCAACGCGCGCTCGCGCTCATGCAGCCGGTAGTCGAGCACCACCGCCATCTGGAAACGTACGGGGTGCGGGGTTTTCGGATCCCAGTCGATCGCCCGCTGATACCATTTCAACGCAAGGGTATTGTCGAGCTCCAGGCCGGACTCCCCCAGGCCGTATTCCTTATGAATCTCCCCAATATAAAAGGCGGCATCGTCGATCTTGTCGCTGGTTGGATACTTATCGATCAATTCCTTCAGTTTGGCCAGAGCTAATTTCATCGTCCCCGCGTGATACCAGATCGGTACGCCGTGCCCGGCCTTTTTCATCAAGGCCAGGGCGTCTGTATACAGCTTATCCGCCTCCGCGATCGAATCGGTCGGACGCAAATCGGGCGGCGGCACGCTGGCCTCCACGATGTATGGGTACGGTTTCACCCGACGCGCTTGTCGCTGCTCCTCCCGCACCCAGTTGACCTTGTATTCCGGCCCTTTCTCCATGTAATAGCTGCCCAGCGCGTTCAAAAACCGAGCGTACATGCCCCGATGTAGTATCAATTCCTCAACCAGATCAACTTCCGTTCGATCCGCGATGGGAATCGGCGGAATGTCCACTCCCGGAGGCGAATCGAGGGACACCACCGGCGGGCTGCTTTTGCCCTTACCCTGTTTGGGGGGAGCCTCCACGCCATCGCTCAGATATCGGTAGGCCGTCACCCGACGCAGATCAGTCAACTCCTCCTCCGCCCAGGCCTCCTTTTGTATAAACCCTTTCTCTCTGTAAAACGTCGCCAAAGCTTGCAGATATCGCGCATAGAGGGCTCGCTGGCGAATCAGCTCGTCAACCAGCTCCTGTTCCGTTAAGTTACCCGTCAACACCGCTGGCCCTGCCGCTGACGCCGTATCGTCTGTCGGCGACACCCGGTTCTCGTCCACCCGTTGCTCGCCGACCAGTGCGTCCGTCCGGCACCCTGTCGTCCATAAAAGGAGCATGATAACCGCGGTCCCCGCTATCAGAATCTGTCTCAGCATTACCGACTTGCGTCTCATGGATTTGCACTCCCGGGAAGGATGATCATCGAACAGGTTCAACACTTCGCCAAACCTGGGTTTTTTCGTCGTCCGGCCTTGGATAATGCGCGACAAAGCGATGATCTTGTCAAGGCAACTGCATTATCGATTTTCACGTAATCCCAAACACCGCTTCTGATTACAATTCTCGCCTTCCTGGCTCGAACTCCGTAACCGCGCCAAGTGACCATAAGTCATAATATTGCAGGAAGTAAACCAAAATCTGGCAAAATAGTCAAGCTTGGAAAATCTTTCACCACTGGGCCTCCTCGAAGGGGCTGAGCGTAGATTTCGGCGCGGATTTGGGCAACGTGCGAATAATCGCGTTGGCCAGGGTGATATCTCCCTTGCTTGTTACCTTGAGATTCGTAAAGTTGGACTCCACCACCGAAACCGGATGCCCCAAGGCCTCCACCAATTGCGCGTCATCCGTGGGCACCCCCTCGAACTCGCTCCGCTTGTCGTAAGCCTCCAGAATCAAAGCCCGCTTGAAAACCTGGGGGGTCTGGGCCTCCCATAAGTTTGCCCGCGAAACGGTGCTCTCGATCACCCGGCTGGCTCCAACCTCCTTGAGGGTACCGCTTATTGGTGCCGCGGGGATGGCCGCCCCGCTCTTGGGGACTTCTGCAAAAACGGCGTCAATCAGCGGCTGTGAAACGCATGGCCGGGCCGCGTCGTGGATGGCCACGAAATCCGCATCCTCCCGGACTACCGCCAAGGCGTTGGCCACTGAATCCGCCCGTTCCGCCCCACCGAGGGCCAGTTGCACACCCATGAAACCCAGGTTCGCCCCGAATTTCTCTCGCACCTGCTGATCGTCGGCCGGCGAAACCACCAGAATCGTTTGGCAGACATCTTCCCGGTTCACGAAAGCCTCGACCGCCTTCAGGAACATGGCCCGGCCGTCCACCTTGGCGAAAATCTTGTTTTCCGACCCGCCAAACCGCTCGCCTTTCCCCGCCGCTACCACGATCACCGCGTATTTTGCCATGCCGTACGTCCTCCTGATCCCAACAGTACCCCCCCTCTTCTAAGCCATCCTGTCAGGCTCATTTATATCGGTTGACCGCAACCCCGGCAAGCCACTTCCCGCTTGCCACGGTTACCACGCAACGCAAGCGAAGTGGGCCTCGGGCTTTTTATACTGTATTCCGAACCCTGCTCGTCGCTTTTTCTTTTCCGGAACACCCGTGTGTTATCTATAGGTGAGGAGTGGTATACGTGAGGAGACCCGACGTGATGATGAAAAAAATCTTTTTTCGGAACACTCAGCTTGTTTTTACCCGTCTCAGGGTGATCCAGCCCGCCAGCCCGACGGCCGCCACCCCGACGGTCAGCCCGACCAGTCCTCCGCGCCACCAGCGGCCGTCCCCGGTTATGGGTAGCGGCTCCACTTCGCGCAGCCGATCCCGACGATTGACCTCCACTGCCGCCGCGGTCGTTACCGGTAGCCCATCCAGCAAACCTTGCCAGTCCACCGCCATCAGCAAGTCGCTACCCGGGTTTTCCGCTTTGATGATGCACGAGCAGCCTTCCAACAGGAACGTACAGGCCTCGCGTATGTTTCCCGCATGGATGCCCCTGCCCACCAGGGCGTACAACACCCGTCCCCGCCCGAAGACCGGAAACGTCATCGGCTCGGCCAGGCTTCGTAAATCCGGCTCGCTGTCCAGCAACAGATCGACAAGGAACTGTTCCTCTCGGTCGTCGCGGGCCAGGCGTATCATCGAGAAGTGTATCGGGTCCGCCGTTGCGGCTTCGGCTCCTTCCGCGGCCTGGGTTTCCGTAAAGACCGGATACACCGGCCGCGACATTTCGCTCATTCGTTTGAGTTCGGATTCGAGTAGTCGTGCGGCCACATCGTCCTTGTCCCGTTCGCCGCTTTCCAGAAGTATCCAAACCGCCCCGTCACCATGGAGTATCCGCCGAGCCATTTCCCGTCGCATTGGCGAATCCGTTACCCTTCGCACATTCTCCATATTCATTGGTCCGGTCCAGGCTACGCGCTCCCGGCCGAACGGTGGCGGCCGACAAACCACCATCCACGGCAGAGTCGCCTCGCCTTGCTTCTCCCACAAGCGGCGCGACACTTCATCCGGATTGCCCCCAACGTCCACCAGACGGACCATTAGCTCGGCCGGTGAACGGTTTAGTTCCTCGACAATCTCTTGTTCCGCCTGGCTGAGAGCACCGCGATGGAAAATGAAAAGCCCATACGTATCCGCAGGCCAGTTCAACAGGGCGTATTCATATACGGGTGTCGTGCAAGCTGTCACCCTGAACTCTGCTGCGCCCAACCACGGAAGCGCAACTGAAATCCAGAACGGCAACCTGGAAGGCGACATGATGAATCTGTTTCTCATGATCGTGTGGCGAACAACTATTAATGATAGCGCATCATGAAGCCTTTATCCACCCGCTGCACGGCAATCAACTGGTTGCCGCCCGCTCCTTATCGCCATCATTGATACACGGCCAAAAAATGCCTCACGGGCTGTAATAGTTCCAGGTCATCTTACTTCGCCGGTAATGCGGCCTTTCCCACAGGCGCGGCGTATTAGGGTTCGGGTTGGGCTTTTCGTTATGATAAATCAACAGTTTATCACCGCTAAGGACAATCAGCTCTTCCCGCCAATCGCCGGCCACGTCGGCAACGTACAGCCGATCCGCCTTTGTCGAAAAGCGTTGCACGAATGTCCCCGTCATCGGGTCGAACAACGCGACATCGCCGGATTTGTGGCGTTCCTTGGCGGCGGCCAGTTGTTTCGCCTCGCCCGTCCAGTCCATGGTATGGATCAATTCAACACCCCGGTTGGTCCAGTCTTTCGGAGCCACCTTGCTCATCTCGTACGCGGCGATGTGCTTGCCCTCGGCATCGAACACGAACGGTTTTTGGTTTTCATTAAAGCGACTGCGGCACCAGATTTCCAGCCAGGGTCGAGCAGGATCAAACTGGCCGATGGCCGCGTTTTGCGGCTCCCAATGCTTGTAATGCGTCTCCCAGATCACCCGCTCATGATTGTAGAGAAACACACGGTTGCCGCCCCCCTCCTCCAGGGCGACTACTTCCAGACCGTCGATATCCGGCCGCACGTCGGCTACAAAGATCGAGTCGATATGCCCCTTGAGCGGAATCTTGACCAGCAGCTTGCCCCGGCCATCGAGTATGTCACCGCCGAGAACTTCATCCAACCCATCGCCGTTCAGGTCGGCCACCCGGGCCCCATTGTGTGCGCAGGTCAGAAAGTCGTTTCGTTCCCACAAAGGTTTGTATTTGTGTTCCCGCAAATCCTCGATCGCGTAAGCGGCCAGCATGTGGCCTACGCGATACCCCTTGGCGTTGGTGGCTTGCAGCAGCACATCGACATGGTTTTTATCCCGAAAATTGGCCACGACCAGGTGTTCCCAGCGTTCAGCTTTTTCCGGGACGGGAGGATTCGCCGACCATTTAGTCTGTCCCGTTGCTCCGTCGACGACCTGCAAGGTGCGGCTTTGCGTAAGAAAGAGAACCTCGGTCTTTCCGTCGCCGTCCACGTCGGCCGCTTGCACACCCGGGCCGTGATGGCCGGGCAGACCCACACTTTCGGATGATTCGCCCACGCGGACATCCGTCTTCAGCAACCACAACTTACGCCCGTCATTCGCATAGGCGGCCACGTGCCCCGGCACGGTCATAAGGTAATCCATGCGCCCGTCCCCCGTCAGATCGGCGACAATGATCCCGCCGGCGCTCTCCTCGGGTACGGTAATTTCCAGATCGATCTGGAACGGGTTTTTCGGATATGTCGGCCAATCGGATTGTTCCGCAAGCCCGGTCCGCGCCCAGATCGCCATAATCAAGCACGCCATTTTGCAAACCGCCGTCTTCATCCTCTGCTCCTTCGTCAACTCGATTCAAGGGGTTTCCATGATTCCCTTGCGTATCAATGGTCAAGATTGAAGCTGTCTGTCCAGCCAGGCGAAGACCGTTTCCTGCATGTCGATGTCAAAACGGTGCCCGCCTTCGACGAACCTGCTCTCGTATTTCTCCGGGCATCCCATTTTCGTGAAGATCCGCTTGGCCTTATCAAGCCCTGCGCTGATGCTGTCGAAGGTGGCATCGTTGGTGTTTTGCATGCTCAAGACCGCCCCCGGCCAGTGCAGGCCGAGCAGGTCAGCCCAATCGATATCCGCGTAGATTCCAGGCACGAGATCGGCGAAACCGACAGCCAAGGCCACCCAGCATTTGACCAGAAGACGATAATCCGCCGCATAACACGCCGACACCGAAGCCCGTACAGCTGGATGGAAGGCGCCAAGCAAGACCGAGCGCATCCCTCCCATGCTATGACCCACGCACCCGATTCGTCGTGGATCGACCTCTTGCCGGCTTATCAAGTAATCGGTCACCCGGATATCGTCCCAAACATTGATACCTGCCCAAGTCGTCCCGCAGGTCAGCGCAGTGCGCATTAGAAGCTCCTCATGACCCCAGGATCGTTCGTCGAACCGCTTAATGTCCTCGGCCGTCATTTGCAGGGTTCGCTTTCGAATACGCTCGGGATCGTTCGCGAGGTACAATGCCCGCTCACCCCAATGCAGCAGATCGGGAACGATAACCACATACCCGCGCTTGGCCAATGCGTCGGCCGTTCCGCGTCCGCCGTAAGCCTTTCGCCTGAAGGCCGTCAACTCCGGATGTTCCCCCTTCAGCTCAACCAGTTTCTCCTTGCCCCATAAGTAGAAATTGCTGTGGTCGTGGAGATTGACGATTCCCGGAGCCGGTTTGTCCAGACCCTTCGGGATCAGCGCGTAAACGGCGAAGCGGATGTCCGGCGTTGTAGAGATAACGACTTTCTCGCGAACGTATGTACCCTGATCCTCGCGATCGATAACTTCCGGATTCGGGTCGCATGGCGGCGGATCATAGTGCAGATGGGTCAGCACATACTCTCGCGTTTGCCGGCACCATGCTTCGGGATCGGCGTATGCGTCATTAAGATAGCTTCGCCGCGCTTCGCGACGGGCGACGATGGACTCGAATAAACGAGTCCAATGACTACCGATCGCGGGTTGCGGGAACCCCTGGGTTTGCGGGAGTCTTGCGTTGGGTGTACTGGTCGGCATGCTTTACGCCCCTGTCCCCGCATCCCGAAGTTGTCCAGTCAGCCAGTTGAAAGCCCGCTCCTGCATGGCCAGATTGAATTCGTGTGGGCCTTCGAAGATGACGCCCTCGTACTTTTCCGGGCATCCCATTTTGGTGAAGATCGCACGGCATTTTTCGATGGCCCTTTCGACGGCCGAGAAGGGGAACAGGCCGTCTTGCGTGCCGCTGATGGTCATCAAAGCCCCCGGCCAATGCAAACCGGCGAGGTCCGGCCAGTCGAGGTCGTTGTACAGACCGGGTACCAACTTGGTGAATCCAACCGTGTTGCGCACATGGCATTTGACCAGCGGCTGATACTCGGACATCCAGCAGACGGCCACCGACGCCCGGACGGCCCGGTGCAAGGCCCCCAGGTAAATGGAACGAACCGACCCGAGGCTCAAACCGATGCAGCCGACGCGCTTTGCGTCCACTTCCGGGCGGGTCAACAGGTAATCGGTTACCCGCAGATCGCCCCAGATGTTAATCCCCGCCCAGGTAACTCCGCAGGTCAGGGCCGTTCGCATCAACAATTCCTCATGGGCCCAGGAACGTGCATTGAACTGAACGACATCGTCCGCGGTCACGTCCATCGTGCGTTTCCTGATTCGTTCAGGGTCGGCGTCCAGGTACAGGCCGCGCTCTCCCCAATGCAGCATGTCCGGTGCGATGACGACATATCCCCGCTTGGCCAACTCGTCTGCCGTACTCCGTCCGCCATAATAGGTCCGCTTGAATTTCGCCAGGGCCGGATGTTCCGGCTCGACGTGGACCACTTTTTCCTTGCCCCAGAAGTAAAATCCGCCATGGTCGTGCAGGTTCACCACCGCCGGGGCCGGCCCTTGCAGGTTCTTGGGTATCAAGCAATAGACGGCCACTCGAATATCCGGATCGATGTTGATCAACACCCGTTCGCGGACATAACTGCCCCTATCGACCTTTTCCACGACTTCAGGAGCAGGATCGCAGGGAGGCGGATTGTAGTGCAGATGATCGAACAGGGTAGCGCGGGCCGTTTCGGACCAGGATTGAGGATCCCGAAAACGACCTTCCAGGAAGCTCATTCGCGGCTGACAACGAGAGGAAAGCTTCTGGAACACATTCGGCCAATGCGTGCCCAGTTGCGGCAAGGGATTATCCTGAGTCAAAGGCAGCGATGCCGGCTGATTTTCCGCCGCCCGGATATCACTGGAAAGCGCCGTCAACGCACCAACCGATGTCACCCGCAGGAACTCGCGACGATTCATGATCGAGCCTCCGCTTTACAAAGGTCAAATCAGGGGTTAGTACATGCTCAACAGGCTAGCCGTTATGGATCGGCCGGGCAAGGAAGGATCATTTTAATAAGGAATCGGTTTATGCTTATGTCACTGCGCAACCTGGGACAACCCGGACCAAGTGGATGGATCTTGTGCTTGTCTTGGGGATTGACCGGCCCGATCCTGGCCGATGTACAACCGATCATCGAGATCGAAGAGATCGTTACAACCTATACGGCCGCCAACAACGGCGCTGGCCCGTTATGGTGCTATGGCTCGACGGTCATCGCCCGGAATGGCCAGGATGTCTACTTCTCCATGATCGAAACCGGCAAGGATGTACCCCCGTTGTGCAATACGCGATGGCAATTATGGCATCGCGGTACAAGCGGCTGGAAGCTCGAACAAAGTGAACAGGAATACAAACAACGTGAACCTTGTCCGATCGCTATTTTCGACAACGGCGATCTCTTTCTGTCCGTCAATCCTTCTCTCCACCCTCCAGGAGTCCAATATGGAACTTGTCAACCTTTAGTTCTGGCGTTCGACCCGAGGAACCTCGGCGGCACTCCCCAAGTGAGTACGCCCGTCTGGACGGAGAAGCCGCAATTTACCGACCATTCCTATCGAGGGTTTGCAGCCGATGGTAGCAACGGAGAACTTATACTGCTGAACGCCGACAATAGCAGCGGGGCCGGCCCACAAATGGTCAGCTACCGAAATAAGTCCGGCACCTGGCAGGCAAAGGGTAAAATCACCTCTCCGATCCGCGCGTGCTACCCGCAAGTGGCTTTGCGCGACCATGCCGCCCACGTCATGGCCATCGGGGACATTGTCGAGCCGGTGGAAGAGTGGCGGGAGATAAAGTTTGAAAAGCTTAAGAACAAGTGGGATTACGTCTTCCGCCGGCTGTTCTACAGCCACACACCGAATATCACAAAAACAGCTTTCGCCGAACCCCTCGAAGTGGAAACCGTGGAAGAGACGGGTGGGCATATCAGTAATCTTGATCTTTATGTTGACGAGCAAGGAGCGGCGCATCTTTTGTACCTGAAGCGGCCGTTCCAATACGAATTTTTGCGCGATAAATACTTCCCCGGCCAACCCATGACGGTGCATCTCGAATATGTCATCATCAGGGACGGCCGGGTTATCACCCGCCGTACCCTCGCGGAGAGTAAACCCGATTCAAAGGGCTTCAATCCCGGTTATGCTCGATTCCATGTTGCGGCGGAAGGTGATTTGTATGTTATCGCCTATGGTTCCCAAGTGGACACTCAAGGCAAAACCATCTCGGGCAATTTCCTGGCCCGAGTCCTTCAGGGTGCAGGTCTAGCGGACTTCCAGCCGTTGAATTTGAAATATCCGTTGGGATCGTATCTGACGGCTTCACCGCGGGCGGGTTCAAGACCCTCGAATATGATCGACTTGATCGGAACAAGTACTTGCGATTCCGGTCCGTGCATGCGCTACGCCCGTATTCGATTACGATCTGATTAACGGATTGGCGATGATCCCTCATCAAGGCTGATTATTCTTGATGCTTTCAGATCCCAGTCTTACGTTGGAAAGGGTGACAATTGCTCCCGGCGGAACGCATACCCGCCCATCGTCGAGAGTCAAGACGGGATTGGGCTCGTTTTCTTGATATGGATCAACACATTCCACATAAGGGAACCGCTTGTTCAATCCTTTGATATCAGCCTTCATGGGTACGGTCGAGCGATTCAACAGAACGACGGTACATGCGTCCTGTTGCCCTGTAAAAGCAGCCGCCAGGAGGTTCGGTGGAGCACCCGCCTCAACGCGAACCATGCCCTCATGAATCCGCCGGCTGTAGGCCCCGAACACGCGTAATTGTTGACTCGCTGGTACAGGCGTGAAGGATTGCCGCCGATCAGGCACAAAAAGGGAACGAGTCCATCCGAATGAAGGCTGTTCCACGGTCAGCAGAGTCCAGCAATAACAGACGGCGACGGCGTTGCAAATCACCAGATTCTTGTGATAGAGCTGACCCATGGACAACGCCAGCCGATAGCTGTCCTGTTGATAGGGAGAGTTGTTCACGCACAACTCGGTGGATAGAAACGGCTTACTTCCCACCAATTCATTCCAGCGTTTCAGGAGCGTGTCGAAACCGTCCGGATCGCTGAAATGGTTCTGGTAGTCGTACATGTGGACAGCGGAGTAATCGATATGCTCCCAGGACTCCGGGTACTTGAGGAACCCCTTGGCGAATTCGAGACCGCGTTCAACATGGCCCGCATCGGCCATGTGCAAACGAACGGAATGATAACCGGCCCGGTCAAGTTCCTGACGCAGATGTAAAACGATATCCCGCCAGACTTCGGGTGATTGGGGTTGCTCGTTCTGGATACCTATGACGTCGGGCAAGGCCCCGGCCCGTTCCCTGGACAACTCGCAAAACCGCATGATGGCCTGCACATAGCGCCGCGGATGGGCCACCTCGACATTGGGAACGTAAGGCTTGGCCTCCTTGTTCCGGGCCATCGGCGGAATGGCCCAAAACTCGAAAAAGACCTTGCCGCCCATTTGATAGTGCCGTTTGAGATAATCGAAATCGCTGATTTCTCCGTTGGGGAAGTTGTCTCCGTAATAATGCGGCGTTGCATCCGCCAACCGGTCGAAGTTATCCAGGTTGTCGTTGAGCCGGTTGCAGTTCGGATACTCGCGGTGAATAAGCAGATTGTACTCGGCCAGCAGTTTCCACCACTGCTCCTTGCCTTTCGGACTCAACTCATGATAGGCGGGGATGCTGGGAGAGCCGCCGAACCCAATCATGGTCTGATAGCGTCGCCCGGTATCTACCCGAACCTCCACCTCGACCGGGGTGGGACTGCTCAAGCCACCGCACGCCACGGCCTGGGCATTGGTCAAACGAAGTTGATGCCGGTGCAGGTCGATCACGCATTCCTGGCGAAGTACCTCCCGCCCGTTCAGCATCAGCGACAAACCAAGCCGGTGGTCCAGAACGATCCCAACCGCACTTAGCCGATTACGATATTCCACTTTTCCGGTATGCCAGGGCTTTTGCTCGTATCGATGCGCTTTAACCTTTCCGTCCTCCAGTTCGGCAAAGCCGAAGGAGTCGTAATAACGCTGTTGGACCTCGACCGCTTGTGGGCCGATGCGTACGGTCACTCCCCCTCGCGGACCGGTGAAGATCCATTCGAGTTCCCCTCCCGCAAGGTCCATCTCGTCGAGTAAGAGGCATCGATCGAAGACGGCCGGCAGGAATTCATCGAAGTAATGGCGAGCGCATTCGACCCCTCGAATCCAGATGCGCGCCTCCTTGAATCGAGACCCGACTTGGAAAGGGGCACGCTGATTATTGGCGGGAGTTTCCCAAGCCGGTAATTCGATCGGCTCAGCCTGAAGAAACGCGGCACCTATCGTCATCCAAAGCGGCAGCCAACAAAGACGCATGATGTTCTCCAGACCCGCCGCGTATCGCGGGCTAACACCGTTACTTGTCTCTTGGCGGTCGATCGCCATTCAAATTCTTGAATTGGTTATAAACCACATCGTTGAACATGCCCATCTTCATGTTCACGTATTCGCGGTGCCAATATTCGAGCATTTCCGGAGAATAAGGCACGCCTTCGGGATGTTCCGGCGTGTAATGCTTGAGGGTCTTGTCATAGTATTCCAGGCCGCCGTGAGTATCCTTGTAGGTGCCGAATATCCACCAACTTAAAGCCACCCAGGGACCGGCCTTGAGGTTCTCGTAGTACATTTCCATGGTTTCGATCGGAGTGGTGTAGGTCGCCGTCTTTTTGGATATGGTGGCGTCAATTTGCCCGCTCACCCCGATATACCACATCATGGCCTCCTGGGCCCCGGCCAGTTCAATGGCCTTGAGCAAGGCATGCGTATCGTTCCAGCATTCGGGGATCCAATTGGCCTGACCTTGAGCCGGGTCGCAGACGCGAACATCCAGCCCGTCCGGGTAATATTGGGTGCGCAGGCGATGCCATTCCTTGGTGTGGGCCCGGACTTTCTCCCGGGGAATGGTCAGATCCCCGGGATCGAAGGGGCTGTAATCATGTAGCCAATAATGGTAAACATCGACCCCGATCGCCTGCGTGTTGGCCGGCAGCTTGACGCGACGATGCTTGTCCGCATCCTCCTGGTTGGCCGCATAAAAGCCGTCGTAGTTCAAAGCCGGGTAGCCAAACATGTTGTACCAGCCGCGAATATGGCGGAAAGGTTGTTGCCCGTCGCGATCCCAGTAACGGACCAGGGCATCGAATTCGGCATACATCTTTTCCATGCCGGAGGTTTTCAGCCCGCCCTCACCTTCATCGCCCAGCTTGACGGCCAATACGTTGTTGATCAACTGCAAACCGGTGGCCCGATCGCCTTCGGGACTGATCAGGATTTTATCGCGATCGCGCCATAGCTGCTGGAGTATCTCTCTGACCCGATCGTATTGCTTGACGTTGCTTTTGGCCTCTTCGTCATAATAGTTGCTCAGAATGATCAGTTGCCGCCTTTTGAAGCAACGAATCATCAGATTGATGATTTCATCCCGGTACTCGAGATGCCGGGGATACAACATGATGGCCGTCGACCACTGACTGGCGATATCAATCCGCCGGATATTCTCCTGGTGATACTGCCCCAGCGACGTGCCGTCCTTTTGCTCCATCAGGTTGTACTCAAACAGATAAGGCAGGATGCCGATCCCCTCCTTCGGGCTCCAATGGCGGATGGGAACATAGGAATAACTGACCACGTCGCCGCGAACGTATCCGGGAGGAAGTTTTTCCGCCGTCGAATCCCGGGCGGTCACGGCGTTGTCCGCCGCAAGGCAACTAGTTCCTGTCACCATCGACACCAGTACGGCGGACATGATATTTTTTGACATTCGCATCGTTCTCTCCTGTTCAAGGCTGTTTGTCCTTCGGCATTTTTTCGTTAAGGTGGGCAAACTGGCGATATACGACATCGTTGAACATGCGCATGCGCGATTCGATAAATCGCCTGCGATAGTTCTCCAACTGTTCCTCCGTGTAATCCACCCCCTCCGGATGTTCCGGGGTGTAATGCTTCAGTTCCTTATCGATATAACGGAGAGTGCCCGGGAAATGGGCCCCGGCCCCGCGCCGTCCGCCTTCCTGATAACCGTTGAAATTCCACCAGCACAGTCCCGTCCAGGGACCGGCCTTGAGCGAATCATAGAAGGCGTCCATGGTTTCGATCGGCGTCGTGTAGGTTCGGCCCTCGATGGTGTCCGAGTTGGCGATGAACCACATTTGCGCACGATCGGCGCCGGCGTAATCAAGCCCCTGCAATAAAAGATGCGTATCATTCTTATACTTGGGATCCCACCCGTCACCGCGTTCCGCCCTGAAGCCGGGGCCGTAATACTTGGTAATCACGTTTTGCCAGCCGATCACCTGTTGCAATAATTGATCCGGCGTGACTTTGGGATCGTCCGGGTCGAAGGGGATATGATCGAATCCCCACCAGTGATACACGTCCACTCCGAAAATATCGGTGTTGGCCGGAAGCTTGGAGCGCCCCGCCGCGGCATCCTTTTCATCGATGGCATAAGCTCCGAACCCGCCATGCAGGTCGTTATACCACGGCTTAATATGGGCGAAAGGCCGCTCGCCGTTGAGCAGGCGATTCTTGATTTTGCGATCGAACTCGCGGTAAGCGGTTTCCATCCCCTGAGTCTTTAGTTTGCTGAATCCCTCGTCACCAATGTTGACCGCCAACAGATTGTTGATTAACTGCCGACCGGTGGCCCGATCCCCCTCCGGGTTCGTTAAATCCTTATCGCGCGAAGCCCATAAGGTATCCAGAATGTGCGTCAATTTTCGGTAGTTATTCGGATTATCCGGCTGATCGTGATCCACCGAATCGCTCAGGACGATAAGTTGTCGACGACGAAAACAGCGAATCATCAATCGGATAATTTCATCATGATACTCATCGTGGCGCGGGTAGAGCATAACGGCGGTTGACCATTGACTGACCATATCGATACGGCGAACGTTTTCGGTGTGATACTGCTCAAGGGGGGTGCCGTCCTTCATGGTCAGCAAGGCGTATTCGAAGAGATAGGGTAGAATACCGATGCTCTCGGCCCGGCCCCAGCGGCGATTGGGCACGTAAGAATAACTGACTACTTCGCCACGGACGTAGCCGGGCGGCAATTTCTCCACTAGGAAGGCATCGGCTGTTGGACTTGTGTCCGCCGCGAAAGTCCAAATGCCCGATACGGCCGACACAAGAATCGCAAAAATGATTCGACGTAAAGTCCACATGATTATCTCTTGTTAATGACCTTTCGATTCCGGCGCCGGACCATTGAGGTATCCAAACTGGTTGTATACGACATCGTTGAACATGCGCATACGGGACTCGATGAACCGCCGGCGGTAGTTATCAAGTTGTTGAGACGAATAAGGCGATCCCTTTTCGTTGTCTGGCGTGTAGTGGATCAATTTCCTGTCCAGATAGGCCAGCGTACCCATATCTTCCTTGAAATCGTCGAAGATCCACCAGCTCTGACCAACCCAAGGCCCGGCCTTAAGCGAATCATAATAGGCATCCATGACCTCGATCGGCGTCGTATAGGATGTTTCCTTCAGATAATCCGACGTGCCGATGAAGATCATCATGGCCCGATCCGCCCCGGCCAGATCGATGGCCTGCATCAGGGCGTGGGTATCGTTTCTGTGTTCCGCGATCCAAGGGTCGCCGCGGGTTACGCGGAAATCAGGTCCGTAATACTTGGTAATAACGTTCTGCCACCAGATCGCATGCTCTTTAATTTGTCGAGGGGTCACTGATGGATTGTCGGGATCGAAAGGGCTGCTCTTGAATCCCCACCAATGGTAGACATCCACACCGAAGAAATCGATATTTGCCGGTAATTTGCTCCTGCCCTGGTCCACGTCCTGCTGATCGATAGCAAAGGACTTGAAACCGCAATGAACCTCGTTGTACCAGCTTTTAATATGGGCAAAAGGACGCTGGCCGTCGATCCGTCGATTCTTTATTTTCTCGTCAAAGATGCACTGCATGGCGGCTAACCCCTCGGTTTTGAGAGCAGGGAACTCTTCATCGCCGATTTTCACCAGCAGGATATTGTTGATTAATTGTCGACCGGTGGCCTGATCGCCCTCCGGGCTGGTCAACTTGGTCTCGCGATTCTCCCACAACTTATCCAGAATCGCGGTCAGGTTTTTCAACGAGCCCGAACCGTCAGGTCCAAAATAGTCGCTCAACGCGATTAATTGACGATGCTTGAAACAGCGGATCATCAGGTTAATGATCTCGTCGCGATATTCCAGGTGACGGGGATAAAGCTGGATCACGGTTGACCATTGGGAGGCCATGTCGATGCGGCGGATGTTCTCTTCATGAAATTGCTCAAGGGATGTTCCATCCTTGTGCGTCATCAGGCCGTATTCAAACAGATACGGAAGAATACCGATGCTCTCGGCCCGGCCCCATAAACGGTTCGGCACGTAGGAATAACTGACCACGTCGCCGCGAACGAAACCGGGAGGAAGTTTCTCGACGGGAAATGCATGAGCAGTGGGGCTGGCATCCTGGGCCAACACCTTGTCGATTGAGCAAGTTAATGCCATCATACCTATCGCGGTGCTTATCCCATGCACTCGAATATACTTTCCGTACATGCTCTCTCCTTATGAACAAGTGTTCGATAAAAATCAATCACGTCAGGGAGTTTTCGTTTGCGAGGGCGTTTTATGGTGCCAGAGAATTTGCAAACCCGACTCTTTCCCCGTCGGCCCCAATTTGTTTTTCACCCGCATTCGCAGGGTGTTTAGCGCACTGGGCCGCAATTTCCAAACGAACCGGTCGGGAGACGGCTGCCAGCCGGTCCGGTCCATGTTAATCTCGAATCCTCCAAAATACGGGGCAAATGAAAACATGTCGATCAAGATATCGCCTTCCTGCCGGCCGTACACCGCGCTATATTGTACGCGGTTCATGGTCGGATAGAAGTCCGCCGTGCGGTCGCTATGCAGGACGTACTGGAGTTTGCGCGGCGTGGCCTCATCGTACCAGTTAATGTATCCCGTCCAAGGCCAGTGGCTCATGCCCTCGGTCAGCGGACGGGGGTAGGGACGAGAGAAATAATCGTTACGCGGAGCAAAACGGAAAAAGGCAACGTTTTTATGGTAATGCACATAAGCTTTCGATGGATCTTCGATTGGGGTCAGGCTCGAATAACTTACAGGTTGGGGAGCGAATTGTCCGCCAGCCGGTTCCTGGGCCCGTGAGGCCGTCCAGTCGATAGGCCGCCGAGCGGAAAAGCCCATGCCCTTCAGGTAATACCGATGCTGCTCCAGGACGTTTAAGGGCATACCCGTTTCAAGGTCATATTCGTAGGCATCCGTGGAGCTCCAGGCGTCCACGTGGGCCCATTTGCCGAGTTCATCCACATACACCTCGGAGACCTCGTGGCCGAACATGGTATGGTGCGCATGGTACCCCAGGGCGATCAAGCCCTGCGACAGGACATGGGAAAACTGGACGCACATGCCGCCGCAACCGCGTTGATCCACGTTATCGAGAATTTCGAGGGCGTCCCATTCCGGATATGTCGGGGCGGCCGGATTACCGTGTTTCCAAAGACCGGAAACGTAATGTCGTAAACGATTGACTTTTTCAAAATCGCCGCGGGCATCGGCCAGTAACTCATCTGTTTTAAGACGCCGACGAAGCAACGCCAGTTTGGGATGATCGGGATTCTCGTAAGCAAACTTAAAGGAGCGGTATACATGCTCGACATTCTCATATTGCCAGACATAGAAGGTATTTTCAGGGGGAGGCGTATAGTGCAAAGTTCGGGTAACAATGACTTTTTGCACAACCGGGGTTCGCAGAGGGTCGATGGTTTTCAGTTCAGCCTCCCATTGCAGGTAGCGTTTACCCTTAGGTTCCAAGGTAAAGCTACCCTTGGGACCGGTCCCTGTCTCATTGAACGCACCCCATTGTGGGCTGTTCATGTCGGCGGTGTCGGCAAACCGGACGGACCAGACAATTTGCGTACCTGGAGAAGTCTCGCCGGCCACTTCGATTTTAAGATTCTCGACCCGACAAATTGGCTTTATTTTGTCGAACCCCGGCAGACCATCCCAAAGATCGATAACCGGAGACCTCAAGCGACCGGTTGGATTGAACTGTCTCAGACTCAAGCGAATGGTGTATTCCCCCATTACATCGTCAGTTTCGCCGATTCTTCCTTTGATCCACGTTCCCCCCCCATCCCGGGATTTACTGGAATATTCGCCGACCTGGATGGGGCGGAATTCGGGATGCGCAGGATCGATCTCAACTTGATCCGCGCAAATCATGGCCGTGTTGCCCTGGTAGGTGTATTTCGCGCCACCGGCGTCGTATTCGTCTTCCCGGGCCAGATGCAAGAGGCAACCATTGTCTTTTTCCTCATCACAACCGAGGATGATCTCGTTGCGGCCTTTTTGAAGTAATGAGTGAGGTATGGGTACCCATTGCCAAACCCGTTCATGGGCGGGAGCAGGTGGACCTTCAATCCGTCGGCCGTTGACCAGCAGGTAAAAAAACGGTTTATCGGGTTTTGTTTCCGAGGGCGGATCAAGAAACAAGACGACATGTGCTTGGTGGGCGGATGGCCTCTCAACCCAGAGTATCTTTTTCGCAAGCACGCCTCGATACAGACGCTCGACGCAGGTTCCCTTCTGGCTCCAGCCAGAGCCGGGGCCGTCATTCTCGATCGCCACTAGGTCGTTGAGTTGGACGCCTTGGCCGTCGGGGGCACGCATCACGTCATACGCGAAGCCCTTATCGTATGCGGTTATCGCGGATATTTCCGTCGTCACCATTGGGGTGATCACATCCGCGGCCTGGAGAGAACTCCCGGCTAAAAAAAACAACCATCCATGAGCAAGTCGCCATTTTGACATTCGCATGGAACCTCACAGGTCAAGCCCCCCGTGTTTGTAAACAAAACGATGGATTGTGTCAAATCGATCATTTTTAATGAGCGAATAATCATGGAGCGATTTCAGAGCATGGTTGCGTGGAATCAAATACTCCCCACACCGGCGGCGCTTTCCAACGACCCACTCCACCGGGGGGTTGATTGGGGTTCATCCGTACCGGCACTGCCTGCTGATTATAAATCTCCAAGCGGTTGCGGAGTTCCGCAAGTATATCTGGATATTTTTCGGACAAGTCATGCATTTCATTTGGATCCTGACGCAGATTGAACAGTTCGTATCGTTTCTCCGAGACCGGTGGCCCGTCGTAGGATGATCCGGGAAGTTGTCCATTGCAAACCAGTTTCCAATCGCCACGGCGAATCGCTCCCGTAAAGGGCGCGGCATTGATGAGAATACACTCATGCGGAGAGGGGGCATTTTCGGTAATCGCCGGCCAGGCATCTTTTCCGTCCAGAGGCAGCGGTTGTTCGAGTGAGCCACCGGCTAGTTTGACGATCGTGGGATACATGTCCACGATATGCAAGTGAACATCGACCACGATCCCCGGTTTTATGTGCTTCGGCCAATGGACCAGCGCCGGGACGCGCACTCCACCCTCGTAAAGTTTATTTTTTTCGCCGCGCAGCGGAACCGTTGGGGGTTTACCTTCATTTACCCCGCCGTTATCCGACGAAAAAACGATCAACGTTTGCTCCCGAACACCGCGACGTTCGAGAGCGGCGAGCACCCTGCCAATCGCGTCATCCATGCAGGTCACCATGGCCGCGTGGATGCGTCTTCCTTCCTTGGGAATCTTTTTGTATTGCTCGACATATCGCGGCGGAGCCTGGACCACGCCATCCGCGCCTTTAACCGGGCCGTGGGGGGCATTAAATGCCAGATACATGAAAAGCGGCCGGGAAAAATCGTGTCCCTCGATAAGGCGAACGGCTTCGTTGGCAAACAAATCCGTGGTGTATCCTTCCTCTCGAACCGGAAGGCCGTCACGACTCAGGTCGTGTCCGCCGCGCACCTGGTGCGTGTAATAATCGCATGCCCCGTTGAGCAGGCCGTATTGATGATCGAATCCCCGGTTGGAGGGCAAATCGGCCGGGCTCATGTGGCCTAAATGCCATTTGCCTACGATAGCGGTCGTATAACCCGCGGCTTTCAGGGCCTGAGACAGAAGCCTTTCCTCGTGCGGAAGACCATAGCGCGCCCATGGTCGCACGAGACCCACCTGCATGCCGTAACGCATGGGATATCGTCCCGTCAGCAGCGCGGCCCGGGTGGGTGAACATATAGGTTGAACATAAAACTGATTAAGGCACGCCCCGCCGGTAGCCAGCTTATCGAGATGCGGAGTGCGGATCTCGCTGCCGTGATAACCCACGTCCATCCAGCCCAGGTCGTCGGCGAGAATAAAAAGGATGTTCGGCCGCGAAGCCGGCGCGCCGATGTCACCGGCCAGCAAGACGGCGACGCCCGGACTCATCAGAAGAGCACAACAAAAAGTTAGCAAGCTGTTTGCACTTCGATTCATGATCTCCTCCCGAAAGGAGAACCCCCCTACTGTTTCTTTCAGGCGATCAATCCGCAGGTGCTTTGTATACGATCGCCTGCTTTTTCGCAACTTAGGCCGACGGATTGCTTAGCCTTCGTTGGGTAAGTATTATGCGGATACCGGCGGTCGCTGGCGTGGCTGCAGGTTGACAGCGATAAGTTCCCTCCCGGGAGGACGCAAGAGGCTAACGATGTCCATCATTGCCCTACTCACTGATTTTGGCATGCGGGATTATTACGCCGGGGCCATGAAAGGGGTCATCCTTCAGATCAATCCCAAGGCAACGATTGTGGACATTACTCACGAGATCGAACCGCAGGACGTGTTTCACGGTGCCTTTCTATTACGGCAGGTGTTTCCCTTCTTTCCAGTTAAGACGATTTTCCTGGCCGTCATCGACCCGACGGTAGGGACGCGTCGGCGGATTCTCGCCGCTCGATACAACGAACGTATCGTCATCGCTCCCGATAACGGACTGATGACGCTGCTTCATCGTGACGGGATTCTGGAGGAAATAAGGGTTATCGAGAATCGTCAACTTTTCGCAACCAACCCCACTCACACCTTTCAGGGCAGGGACATCATGGCCCCGGTCGCCGCCCACCTTTCGCTCAATGGTTCCTTGATGAATCTTGGGCCGGTGGCGGACCATATCGAGCTTCTCGACCTGGTCAGACCTACCGCACACGCCGATGGCACCCTCGAAGGCCAAGTCATTCTGGTCGATCACTTTGGTAATCTCATCACCAATATTTCCACGATGGACTTGGGATCGCGAGGCTCAGCCTGGAAATTCTGGCACGTGTTGATCGGACCCCACGATATCGGACCCATTCGGATGACCTACGCGGACGCGCCCGCGGGCCATCCCGTGGCCTTGATCGGCAGTACCGCCCTTCTGGAAATCGCGATCAACGGTGGAAATGCCGCGAGGCAACTCGATCTTCAGCGAGGGGCTACGATTTTGTTAAAATAAGCATTTCTCGATAGGCGTAAAGCGACCGGCTCATGCACCCGATAATCCTTGGATACACGCCCCATTAAGACTAACCGCGCCTGATAGCCTGAATAGTTCATATTTAGGGCACACATGATTATTCCGGGGTGGGATGTCGATAAAAAACACACCGATAAGTTTGTTTATCCACCCTACCCGAAAGGGGCATGGGGACGCTGGGAACCGTTGAGTTAAGTCAATCGCGTCGTTTTTTCCTATATTGGTGGGTTCCTCCTCTCCCAAGGGGGGCTTTGGATCATAACCGGGGAAATAGCTTAACGCGGACGGATATTCACATAACAATGAGACCGCACGCGCTGAAAATTCATATCCTTGGTCCCCTGGCCATTGTTCTGGCTGCCTTGGTGGCCGTCTTCATCTGGCAGGGTTACAGTTTTCACCATGCGCAATTGCTAAACGAAGCCCAAACGCAATCCTCGGAAATAAAGCAGTTCATGGATAATGATCTGGAAGAGCATATCGCGACGCTTCAGTTGGCTCTCTACTTCGTGCAAAAAGATCGAGCGTTGCAAACGGCCTGGCTGACCAATAATCGCCAGGCTCTGCTTGAAGAAAGCCTGCCCATCTTCGAGGGGTTGAACCGTGAGCATGGCGGTACCCACTTTTACTATCATAATCTCAAGGGAATCAACTACCTGCGGGTGCATACTCCGGACAAATATGGGGATACGATCGACCGTTTCAGCCTGCGGCAAACGATGACCACCGGCCAACCAGCCGGTGGCCTGGAACTCGGGGCCATGGGTACTTTTACCCTTCGGGTGGTCCAACCTTGGATCATTGAGGGACGATTAAGCGGCTATCTCGAATTGGCAAGGGAAATCGACCATATCGTACGGGATATCAAGAAGCTCCATGGTTGCGATTATATCGTAACGATTAAAAAAGATTTATTAAGCCGGTCGGCCTGGGAGGATGGTCAACACCTGTCAGGCCGATCGGCCCAATGGGACCGCTTTCCGCAAATAGTTATCGCGGGTTCATCCTGGTCGGAAGTACCTGACGAGTTCATTGGTTTCATGCATGAGCGACCCGCCGGTGAAGGGTGGGCCGATATTCGCTTTCACGACCGCCGATATCGCGTCAATTATCTACCGTTATACGACATCAGCGGAAAACAGGTTGGCGAGGTGATGTTTACCTTCGACCTGACGGAGCGGTACAACATATTTTGGCGCTCCGTAAGGGTTGTGTCAGTAGCAAGTGTCTGCATGGGCCTGGCTTTATTTTTATTCTTCTATGCCATTATTCAGGCCGCGGAGCGGAAACTGCTTGATGCCCAGGAACAACTGGTCCGGCAAAGCCGGGTTCGCCAGGATGAGCAAGCTCGATACATCGAGGCCATCCGCCGCGAACAGGAAGCGACCCAAAAAGTGCTCCAGGAACGTAAGGCCATTCTTGACGGACTCAAGGATGTTATCGTCGAGTACGTTGACCCGCGGATGAACATTATCTGGAGCAATAGGGTTACGGTCGATACCCATGATCGCTCCGATACCCTATGCGAGGGACGGCGTTGTTTCGAGATTTTACATGATCGTCGGGATCCCTGCCCCGACTGCACGGCCGTCAAGGCTTTCCAGACCGGCTGTTGTGAAGAGGGTGAAACCACCACCCCCGACGGCCAGACATTTCTGATGCGCAGCAATCCTCTAAAGGATGCCCAGGGACAATGCCTCGGTGTAGTCCACGCGGCTATCAATATAACCGAGCAGAAACAAAGAGAAGAGCAATTAAAACGTTTTCGAGCCGCCTTGGACAGTTCGGCAGACGCGCTTTTCATTATCGATCGCAAGCAGATGCGTTTTGTGGACGTGAATCGGACTGCCGCGGAAAGCACCGGTTACACCATCGACGAGTTGCTGCACATGGGGCCGCAGGACATCAAACCGCTATTCACCCCGGAGCAATTGGCCGCCCGCTTCGATGAAATCATCCAATCCGATGCTTTATCGGGTACGATCGAAACCGTCCATCAGCGTAAAGATGGTACCCAGTTTCCCGTCGAGGTCTCGTTGCGTCCCATTACCCTGGGTGACAACCTTTTGCTGATAGCCTCCGCTCGGGACATCAGCGAACGGATCCGTTCCGAGCAGCAGCGGCGCGAAAGCGAGGAAAAATTCCGCGCCATCGGAACGGCCGCCCTGGACGCGGTGGTCCTGATGGATCCCGCGGGACGCATATCCTTCTGGAATCAAGCGGCGGCACGGATGTTCGGGTACTCGGCGGAGGAAGCCCTGCATCAGAATCTACACGCCCTTCTAGCCCCTGAACCGTATCGCGAGGCCCACCAGGCTCGGTTTGAATGCTTCCTGGAGACCGGGGAAGGTCCGGCCATGAACAATATCGTGGAACTGGAGGCCATTCGGAAAGACGGTATGGTATTTCCGGTCGAATTATCCGTATCTCCCATTCAACTGCATGGAAAGTGGCACGCGGTGGGGATCGTACGGGATATCACGGAACGCAAAAGAAATGAGCTTACCCGGGAGCATATGCTGCATGAGATGCGGGAGCGTGTTAAGGAATTAACCTGTCTGTACGAAGTAAACCGAATGGTTCGCGAGGCGGACGATATCGAGGAGATGCTTCGACGGACCGCCGAAATCATCCCCAACGGCTGGCAGTATCCGGAGATTACTCGCGTTGTTGTAGGCTATCACGAATGCGATTATACCGCCATTCCATTCGAGAAGACGACCTGGAAACAAGTTAGCGATATCGTCGTGCATGGCTCGAAGGAAGGATATATCGAAGTCTATTATCTGGAAGAGCGGCCGATCGCGGATGATGGACCTTTCCAGAAAGAAGAACAACAACTCCTTGAAAGCATCGCTTATACGCTGGGGGTATCCATCGAACAAAAAAGGGGAGAAAAAGACATGGCGTCGGCCCTGGAGGAGGCGCGCCATCGTGAGGCGGAAATCACCGCCTTGTTGAAGGCCGCCCGGGCCGTGCTGGAAAATCGTGATTTGGTTAAAAGCGCCCGAGTTATTTTCAATGTCGGACGGGACATTATCGGGGCCTCCGCCGGATACGTCGCCCTGCTGAACAAGGACAAGGAAGAAAACGAAGTGCTTTTCCTGGAACCGGGCGGATTGTCCTGCACCGTCGATCCGTCCCTCCCCATGCCGGTACGCGGACTTCGTGGTCAAGCCTATGCCACCGGTCGAGCCGTCTATGACAATGACTTCATGAACAGCCCGTGGATTAAATTCCTGCCGGCGGGACACGTGCGGGTTGATAACGTCCTTTTTGCGCCATTGATCGTCGAGGGGGAAACCGTCGGATTGATGGGCATGGCCAATAAGCCCGGTGGTTTCACGGAAAATGATGCCCGACTGGCCTCAGCTTTCGCTGAACTGGCCGCCATTGCGCTGATCAACAGCCGCACCCTCGAGGCCTTGGCGGCCAGCGAGGAAAAACTGCGCGAAGGTAACGACATTCTGGTCGACATGCTCAAGCGGGAAAAAAGAATCTCCAGCCAATTAGAGGCCGCCAATGAAAAAGCCGAGGCCGCCACCGCGGCCAAGAGCGCGTTCCTGGCCAACATGAGCCACGAGATTCGCACCCCGATGACCGCGATTCTCGGATTCGCGGACATGATGCTGGAACCGAATCTGTCCGATTCGGAGCGACTGAATGCCGTACATATCATTCGACGTAACGGTGAGCATCTTCTGCAGGTCATCAACGACATTCTGGATCTTTCCAAGATCGAGTCAGGTAAACTCGATGTGGAGCGAATCACCTGCCCGGTTGCGCAAATCCTGGCCGACGTTGAGTCTCTCATGCGGGTACGGGCCTCCGGCAAGGGCCTCGCGTTAACCACGGAGGTCGTCGGCCCGATTCCCGAGACTATCCACACGGACCCCACGCGCTTGCGGCAGATTCTCCTAAACCTGCTAGGCAACGCCATCAAATTCACCGAACAGGGTGGCGTTCGGCTAGTCGCGACCTTGCTCCAACCCGCCGAGAACGGGAATAATTCCTCCGAATCGATGATACAGTTTCAAGTCATCGACACGGGAATCGGCATAAGTGATACGCAGATGGAACGACTTTTCCGGCCGTTCGAGCAAGCCGACATTTCCACCTCGCGGCGTTTCGGGGGCAGCGGATTGGGACTGGTCATCAGCAAGCGATTGGCCGAGCAGCTTGGCGGAACCATCGCGGTGACCAGCGTGCTTGGGCAAGGCAGTTGCTTCGCCGTCACCGTAGCCACAGGGTCGCTGGAGGGCGTTCCCATGCTCGAGGGGACGGATATTATCCACGCCGCCCAACTATCGTCTGACGAACGAGGCGATGAAAACAACCAAATCATCAAGGCCCGTATTTTGCTTGCCGAGGACGGGCCGGACAATCAACGATTACTCCGCCACATGCTGCAACGAACAGGAGCCGAGGTGAGCGTGGTAGACAATGGCCGGGCAGCCGTGGATCTTGCCTTGGAAGCGGTCAACCAAGGACATCCTTTCGACATCATTCTCATGGACATGCAGATGCCCATCATGGATGGTTACGAAGCTGCCGAATTACTCCGCGAAAAGGGTTATGAGGGACTCATCATTGCCCTGACTGCCCACGCCATGGCCAGCGATCGGGAAAAATGTATTCGCGCCGGGTGCGATGATTTCGCCA